>JBKPTD010000013.1:0-5119 GCA_046735375.1 Actinomycetota bacterium
GATGGAGGCGCTCACCCAGCTGTTCCAGCGGATCAAGCCACGTGCGCCGATGCCGTCCTCGGCGCGCTGGGCGTTGAACCCGACCGGGTTGCTCCAGCTGGTGTGGCTGATCGAGCAGCATCGACCGGGAATCATCGTGGAACTGGGCAGCGGGACGTCGACGGTCTGGATGGGATACGCGCTGGAACAGGCCGGCGGTGGTCGGTTGGTATCCCTGGAACACCTGCCGGAGTTCGCCGACCGGACTCGCAAACTGGTCGACATCCACGGACTCGGCAAGCTCATCGAGGTGCGCAACGCACCGCTTCGCCCGCTTCAGCTCGGCGAAGCGACCAAGCTCTGGTATGCATCGGAGGCCCTGGGGGATCTACCGGAGATCGACCTGCTCTTCGTCGACGGTCCGCCAGGACCGACCGCTCCGCAGGCCCGCTATCCTGCCCTTCCGGTTCTGTCGGATCGGCTGGCCGACGGTGCAATCGTGGTGCTCGACGATGCCAGCCGCGCCGATGAGGCGACGATCGTCGAACGCTGGTGTGCCGAGATACCTGGCCTGGAACGGTCCGTGCCCATGCTCGGCGACCAGGTCATCCTGACGTACCGCCGGTGACGCCGGTGGGCGCGACCGCGGGATGCCCGAGCCGCTGATCTGACTGTGCTCTCCGGTAGCAGAAACCAACTAAGCGCGGTCAGAGGATGCGATCGCGAAGGACGGGGAAACCCTCTCTGGTCTTGAGGACGTACTGAGGGTCGATGTCAGCGGTGATGACCTCCTCGTCCGTGCCAGCTTCGGCCAGCACGTTTCCCCACGGGTCGATGATCGCGGAGTACCCGCCGAGCTGGTACCCGGCGTGGGAGCCGACAGCGTTGCAGGCGATCACGTAAGCCTGCGACTCGACTGCCCGCGCCTTGGCGAGCAACCGCCAGTGCTCGATCCGCTTGTCCGGCCACGAAGCAGGAATCGCGAGGATCGTGGCATCGGCGTCGACCAGGTCCCGAAACAGCTCAGGGAAGCGGAGGTCATAGCAGGTCGCCAAGCCAAGAACGGCATCACCGACAGTGTGGGTGACCACTGAATCTCCGTGGTCGAGGACGGTCACCTCGCCCGCCCCGAACCCGAAACGATGGATCTTGCGATACGACGCGACGACCGTACCGCGCGGATCAAGCAGTACCGCCGTGTTATAGAGACCCTCGTCCGTGCGCTCAATGATGCTGCCTGCCAAAACATGAGCCTCGATCTCCGCGGCCGCTTCGGCCATGGCGGCCATCGCGGGACCGGTCAGCGATTCAGCCGACCGGTTCCAGGTCTGGTAGGCAAATGCACCGTGCGCCCACAGCTCCGGCAGTACAACGAGGTCAGCGCCGCGCTGTGCTCTCACGACGTCCGCGGCGTGCGCGATCCTCTTCTTATAAGGGATATCGAGATCAACGTCGAGAGCCGCTACGGCAACCTGCATACTCGCATTGTCGTCGACAAGTCACGCCGGCCGCGGGGAGGGCCATGAAGACCTTGCTGATCCTCCGGCATGCGAAGGCAACTCGCGACGCGCCACACGGGGACTTCGCTCGTCCGCTGACGGCACGCGGCAGACGCGATGCCGCGGCGGTCGCTGCCGCCCTCACGTCCTCAGGACCACCCGTGGACGAGATCATCACGTCCCCGGCCACGCGAGCGGCCGAAACTGCTGAGGTGGTCGCGCGTGCCATCGGTGCCGACGCCCCTGTACCTACCGCTGCCCTCTACGAGGCGGACGTGACGGACATCGTCAGGCTTGTCCAGAGCCTGCCCGACGAGGTGACGACTGCCATGATCGTAGGTCACAATCCTCTGCTCGAGGAACTGGCCAACACCCTGCTCCCAACAGGCTCGCAGCTTGACCATCTAGCGACAGCGGGCCTGGCGCATCTGGACTTCGATGTCGCCCATTGGTCCGATGTCCGCGGTGGCTCCGGCCACCTCACCGGGACATACGTCGGCCGAGGCTAGGACCAGACCAATGCCGTATCGGGATTCTCGAGCACAGCAGCGATGTCGGCGATGAACCTCGATCCGAGCTCTCCATCAACAAGACGGTGGTCGAAAGACACCGACAGAGTGGTGACTTTCCGCACCGCGATCTCGCCCTCATGGACCCACGGCATGTCCCTGATCGCGCCAAAGCAGAGGATCGCGGCCTCACCGGGGTTCAGGATTGGCGTGCCTGTATCGACCCCGAAAACACCGACGTTGGTGATGGTGATCGTGCCGCCGGTCATATCCGCCGGCGGGGTTTTGCCCTCACGGGCAGTGGCGGCGAGGGCGTTGATGGCCTGAGCGAGCGCCGGCAGCGTCAGCGAGTGGGCGTCCTTGATGTTCGGGACCATGAGCCCGCGCGGCGTGGCGGCCGCGATGCCGAGGTTAACGTAGCCCTTGACCACGATCTCTTGCCGCTCGTCGTCCCAGGTTGCGTTGATGTCCGGATTCCGGCGGACGGCAAGGAGCAACGCCTTTGCCACCACTGCGAGTGGACTCAACTTGATGCCTGCGAAGTCCCTGCTCGCGGACAGGCTTTCGACAAGCTGCATCGTCCGCGTGACGTCGACGGTCATGAACTCGGTGACGTGCGGGGCGGTGAACGCGCTCTGCACCATGGCCGCAGCCGTGGTACGGCGTACCGAGCGGATCGGATAGCGGTACTCCCGCGACACCGGATCGAAGTCGTAGGCCTCGGCCATGGTCGGTACAAAGGTCGGCCGTGCCTCCTCGCGAGCGGCCGGTGCTTCCGGTGAGACCGCGGGCGCGACGGCGGCTTCGACGTCCTGCCGGGTGACTGTTCCGCTCGGTCCGGTTGGCGTCAGCGCACGCAGGTCGACGCCGAGGTCTTTCGCGAGCTTTCGTACCGGAGGTTTCGCAAGCACCGGTCCGGCTCGGTCGGCCTGCACCGAAACGGCCGACGCCGCTGCCGCCGATGCGGTCACGGCCGGTGGTGTAGCAGGTACCTCGGAAACAGCGGCCGTCGATCCCGCCTGAGCGACCTCAGAAGCCCCCTCCGGCTTGCGTGGCCGGCGCTTCGCCTCTGTCGTACGCGGGCCATAACCGACGAGGACTGGCGTCCGCGCGCCGGGTGCGGGCCCGCCCTCAATCCCAGGCTCCGACGCTGCCTCATCGGCTGGAATCGGCGGAATGAGGTCGTCGCCGACCAATCGCTCGCTGCCGGCGGCCGCAATGGGAGGTCCCGTCGACTCTGGCGTCCCGTCCGGTGCGACGTCGATCGTGATGATTGGGGCGCCGACATCCACTATCTGGCCCTCAGGCGCGTGCAACTCGGCTACCACGCCCTCGAACGGGCTGGGCAGCTCGACCGCCGACTTCGCCGTCTCGATCTCCACGATGATCTGGTTGACCTTGACGGAGTCCCCTGGCTTCACATGCCACGTCAGGATCTCGGCCTCGGTCAGGCCTTCGCCCACATCGGGCAGCCGGAACTGTTTGAGCTCAGCCACGGACACTCCTCAGTAAGCCAGCGCGCGGTCGACAGCGTCGAGCACCCGATCGAGGTCGGGCAGGTATTCATCCTCGATGCGGGATGGCGGATACGGCGTGGAGAAACCGCCGACCCGCAGGACGGGCGCCTCGAGGGAGTAGAAGCACTTCTCGGTCACTCGAGCGGCGATCTCCGCGCCAGAACCGCCGAAGACCGGCGCCTCGTGCGCCACGATGAGCCGGCCGGTCCTTCGCACGGACGCGCAGACTGTCTCGATGTCCAGCGGCGACAGCGAGCGCAGATCGATGACCTCCACGCTGCGACCCTCCTCCTCGGCGGCGACAGCCGCATCGAGGCACACCTTCACGGTCGGGCCGTAGGTCACGATCGTCGCGTCGTTGCCCTCCCGTACGACTCGCGCAGAGTGCAGCGGATCGGGCGTCGCCGATTCGTCAAGCTCAGCCTTCTCCCAGTAGCGACCCTTCGGCTCGAAGAAGATCACTGGGTCGTCGGAAGCTACGGCCTGCTGGATCATCCAGTAGGCGTCAACAGGGTTCGAGCACGCCACCACCCGCAAGCCGGCCGTGTGCATGAAGTAAGCCTCGGGTGACTCGCTGTGGTGTTCGACCGCCCCAATGTGCCCACCGAACGGAATGCGGATGGTGAGCGGCACTGTGACGTGACCGTCGGCCCGATAGCGCATCTTCGCCAGCTGCGAAACGATCTGGTCGAACGCGGGGAAGACGAAGCCGTCGAACTGGATCTCGCAGACGGGGCGGTAACCGCGAAGCGCGAGACCGATGGCAGTGCCGACGATGCCGGACTCGGCCAGCGGCGTGTCGATCACCCGGTCCTCGCCGAAGTCCTTCTGCAGGCCGTCGGTCACCCGGAAGACCCCACCGTGCTTGCCAACGTCTTCGCCCATGATGACGACCTTCTGGTCGTTTTCGAGGGCCTTGCGCAGCCCCATGTTGAGGCCCTTGACGAGAGTGATGGAGGTCATCGCTCAGCCCTCCGTCCTGGCGTGCACACCATGGCCGTCATCGGCGTCGGCGAACGAGTCGAGGTACGTGGCGAACTGTGCGCGCTCCTCGTCGAGCAGCACATGCGGCTCGGCATACGCGTTGTCGAAAAGCGAGAGTGGCGCGGGATCGGGCATCTCCCTGCAGCCCTTGCGCAGCCGGGCTGCGACCTCGTCGCTCTCCTGCTCGATCGAGGTGAAATAGGACTCGTCCGCGTGCCCGTTCTGCTCGAGGAAGCGGCGATATCGAGCAATCGGATCCTTGAGCTTCCATGCCTCGACCTCGTCGGCGATCCGGTAGCGGGTCGGGTCATCCGTCGTCGTGTGGGCGCCCATCCGGTAGGTGTAAGCCTCGATCAGCGTCGGACCGTTGCCCTCGCGCGCGTCCTGCAGCGCAGCCTTGGTAACGGCGTACACGGCGAGCACGTCGTTGCCGTCGACCCGCACGCCAGGGAAACCGAACCCGCGCGCCCGCTGGTAGAGCGGAATGCGTGACTGCCGTTCGACCGGCTCGGAGATGGCCCACTGGTTGTTCTGGCAGAAGAAGACGACGGGCGCGTTGTAAACCGAGGCCCAGATGAAGGACTCGTTGACGTCGCCCTGGCTGATCGCGCCGTCGCCGAAGTAGGCAATC
>JBKPTD010000014.1:0-6804 GCA_046735375.1 Actinomycetota bacterium
GAGATCGTCGGTGCTGTGGCTGAGCGTGACATGCGTTGGGGCGATGGTGCCGGTGACATGGTCGCCGCCGGCGGGGTCGGTGCTCTCATGGAACACCGACACGGCGGTCCCGGAGGTGACTGTGTAGGTGCTGCCGTCAGCACAGGTGAAGACCGCGCCGGTAACGTCGACCTTGGTGACCTGGCCGGGACTGGCCGAGCCGGCCTGGGCGCCCACCAGCACCGCGCCGAACGCGAGCACCAGCGCGATGAGCGCGGGGGACCGATGAAGCAGACGTCGAACAGGCATCTCCATTCCTTCCATCGAGGAGACAGGGTGTTTGCGTCAGCACGGCGGTTGCTTCATACACGTTTATACGCGCCTTGGCTCGCGTGCGGGGTTCGAACCGGCCGCGACGTTGGCGGGTTCCGGCACCCCACGCCGGCCGGAGGAGCCGGAGGTGCGCTCACCCTTGCCCGTTGGGCCTATAACGCTTCCAACCGGTCTGAGCGACACATGCCCCTATGCCTGCACGTTGCCCGGCCCCGTCTCCTGACAGATCGCGATGGTCAGGCGGACAGCCACCGGTCTCCCCCTCGCGGGAGCGGCTGGAGTCGCCAAGCAAGGCTGATCTCCGCGACCCTGTGAACGGTCGCAGGGATCAGCATCATTTGCGCAGGGGTGGTCTACTCGTTGCCTCCCTCCCCCTCAGCCCGGGCGTTGAGCCTGCCGAGAGGGAAGGCGTCGCGGCGAGCCTTGCGGACGAGCCGCGTTAGCGCAGCGCAATCGTCGGGAGACGCGCACACGACGATCCTCGCAGCGGCCGCGTTCTCGAACGCGGTCATTGTTGGGCCGTTGCCCATCGCGTCGATGAGCTTGGGGCCAGCGCTGGAATGCCGGGTCTTCCGGGATCAGAATGTTGGACACGGTTGGTCCCTTCGCATCTTCGGGTTTTAGGGATCGGCCTAGGGACCGCTCGGCGCTGGAATCGCTCGGGCGTCCCGCCATGTCGGCGGACCACGGGCCTTACTGATGACTGGGTCGGTCCGCAGAGAGTCCGCAAGACGTCCGCAAACGCTCAACGAGGACCAACGCGCACAAAGGCAGAAATGCCAGGTGAGAACACTGATCGGCGCTATCCTCGCTGGCCATGTACGCCGACCTGCACGTCCACTCGAGGTATTCGCGGGCATGTAGCAGGGACTGCGATCTTGAGCATCTGAGCTGGTGGGCACGGCGTAAAGGCATCACTGTCGTCGGGACGGGAGACTTCACTCATCCAGCGTGGTTTGAGGAACTCAAGCAGAAACTGGTGCCCGCCGAGCCGGGGCTCTTTCGGCTCCGCCCGGAGATAGATCGAGAGGTCGTCCGCACTCTGCCCGCCACCTGCCACGGCGAGGTGCGGTTCATGCTCTCGGTCGAGATCTCGACGATCTACAAGCGGGCGGACCGCACCCGGAAGGTTCACCATCTCGTGTACGTCCCGGACTTCGATGCCGCCGCTGAGGTCAGCCGACAACTAGGCCGGATCGGAAACCTGGGCTCGGACGGCCGTCCGATCCTTGGGCTCGACTCACGCGATCTGCTTGAGATCAGCCTGGCCGCCGCCGGCTACCTCGTGCCGGCGCACGTCTGGACGCCGTGGTTCGCGGTCTTCGGGTCGAAGTCCGGATTTGATGCGCTGGAGGACTGCTACCTCGACCTCACAGGACACGTCTTCGCGCTGGAAACCGGGCTGTCCAGCGATCCGGCGATGAACTGGCGGGTCTCGGCGCTCGATCGCTATCGGCTGGTGAGCAACTCCGACGCCCACTCACCCCCGGCGCTGGGCCGGGAAGCGACCGTCTTCGACACAGAACTGGACTACTTCGCCATCCGCCGCGCACTGGAGACTGGCGTTGGCTTCGGTGGCACGGTGGAGTTCTTTCCCGAGGAGGGCAAGTACCACGCGGACGGTCATCGTGCATGCGGCGTCCACCTCGAGCCCGCGCAGACGCGTGCGCTGGACGGCCGGTGCCCGGTCTGCGGCAAGCCCGTCACGGTCGGCGTCCTGCATCGTGTCGAGGAGCTCGCCGACCGGCCGGCCGGAGTACGGCCCGAGGGCGCACCGGGATTCGCGAACTTCCTTCAACTGCCACAGGTCATTGGCGAGCTCCGCGGTGTCGGACCCAAGAGCAAGAAGGTGGTCGGCGAGATCGCCAAGCTGGCGGCGCTTTTCGGACCCGAACTTGAGATCCTCCAGTCGGTGCCTCTCGACGAGGTTGCTGCCCATTCGCGCAAACTCGCGACGGCTTTAGAGCGGCTGCGCAGCGGACGCGTAGTCAGCGAGCCTGGTTACGACGGCGAATACGGCGTGATCCGTGTCTTCGAGGACGGCGAGGTCGCAGACGATTGCCTCTTCGACCTCACCGAGGTGGCGGCATCCCCGGGAAAGGCTGCTGCCGTCACGCGCCGGACGAATCGCCCGGCGGTCACGCCGACGATGTTCGCCGCTGAAGGTCTCGCCATCGGAGTCGCCTCCGCTCTCGGCGGACTCGATCCTGATCAGCAAGCCGCGGCGGCGTATGGGTCCGGCCCGCTGCTCATCGTTGCCGGGCCGGGCACCGGGAAGACGCGTACCCTCACTCACCGCATCGCGGATCTGGTTACGGCCCGCGGTGTGCGGCCGGAGACCTGTCTCGCGATCACCTTTACCCGGCGGGCAGCCGACGAGATGCGGGAGCGCCTGCGGGCATTGCTGCCGGACCGTGCCGACAGAATCACCGTCACCACCTTCCATTCCCTCGGCCTGCGGATTCTCCGCGAGCAGTACGAGCGAGCCGGGCTCCCAGCCGACTTCCAGGTGGAGGACGGCGGTGAGATCGGCTTCGACGACTTGATCAGATTGCCGGTCGAGTTGCTCGAGTCGGACCAAGAGCTCGCCGTGACGTACCGCGAGCGATACCAATGGATCTCGGTCGACGAGTATCAGGACGTCGACGAATGGCAATATCGGCTGCTCCGGCAGCTGGCGCTGCCAGATGGCAACCTTTGCGCGATCGGCGATCCCGATCAGGCGATCTACGGATTTCGCGGCGCTGATGTCGGCTTCTTCCTCCGCTTTCAGGCCGACTACCCGAAAGCCCACGTGGTCCGGCTCACCCGCAACTACCGGTCCGGCCGAGACATCCTCGCCGGCGCCCTGCAGACGATTGCGCCGGCGACCCTTATGCCGCAGCGCGAGCTGCGTCCTGCCGATCCAGCGGGAACCGCGGTGCCGATCGGCCTCTATCACGCGGCGGACGCGGCGACCGAGGCGTCCTTCGTTGCGCGTACGATCGACCAGCTTCTCGGCGGCACGTCGCTGCACTCGTTGGACACGGGTCGGGCAAGCGCTGATGGGAGCGCCGGACTGTCGTTCGCGGACATCGCCGTGCTCTATCGAGCCGACACACAGTCCCAGCCGATCATGGAGGCTCTCACCGGCGCAGGTGTGCCCTTTCAGAAACGCTCGCACGATCGCCTGCTCGACCGTCCCGGCGTGCGAGCGATCCTCAAGGAACTCGCCCATCATCGAGATCTCGCCGGCGCTGCAGATGCTGTGGTTCATCGCGAACAGGGCCGTGCCGCAGAGGTGTATACGGCCACGCAGCTTCTGCGCCCCCTCGCCGAACGCGGCGGCAGCGACCTCAACCAACTCCGTACCGAGCTCGCCCTGGATGCCGAAGTGGACACCTGGGACCCACGGGCAGATCTGGTGTCACTGCTGACGCTCCATGCGAGCAAGGGACTTGAGTTCAAGGTGGTCTTCATTGTCGGCTGCGCAGCCGGTGTGCTCCCCTCGCCATGGGCGGACGACGTGCGGGAGGAGCGACGGCTCTGCTTCGTGGGCATGACTCGCGCCCGCCGGCACCTCTACCTAAGTCATGGCGGTCCTCCTTCGGTCTTCCTCGCAGACCTCCGCCCTGAGGTCACCGAGCGGCTCAATGAGGCGGTGCCCCGGCAACGCTCTAAGGATCGCCAGCTTCGGCTCCTCTAGCCCGCCAGGCTCGGGCAAAACTGGCCGCAGGTCCACCGTGGCAGGTGGCACTGCGCTCACCTTGATCGGTGCGGTTGAGCGTCGGGGTGACGAGCCCTTCGAACGGCTAAATCGAGGCCAGCTCGCATAGGCCGCGCAGCGCCTTCACGGCGCCGTCATCCAGGGTGGCAATCTCCGATGCGTTCGATCGCTGCAACCTCAATGGTGAACCAGCTCGTTGGCCGGCCGCCCGGACTGGCGAATCGCCGTCGCAGCGCACCGCGCACAGCGAGGTAATCACCAGGGGCGGCACCACCCAGCGCGCTGGCGAGATCGGTGTCCCAGACTGCGCAATCGACGAGATCGACCGTGTTGCGGCGGACAGGTCTCGATACATCCTCCCCCGCCGTGCCGATGACCGAAGGTGCCGCCGTGATGGGTCTCCGCACGATCAGCCGGAAGGCCGTGAGGCGAGTCCCCGATCGAAGAACCCGCTCGGTCGGTGCGGCCGACAACCGTCCGGTGAGAGCAACCTCGTTTCGATCCGGGTGGCCCGCGCCAGCAGTCGGAGACCCCTCCGGCTCCACACCCGTGTCTTGGTCCTCGCGGGCAACCCCATCAGCACCGGAATCCCGACTGGCGCGATCGTCGTGCGCGGCGCCTACCCGCGGCCCGGCGCGCTTACGCCTTTGCGCTGTCATATCGCCACTTAGCCTTAAACAGCATGTCTGTCTCCCTTGGCCTGGTGACGGCAGGCCGTCACTGACGAGTCGCCAGCCTTCAGACCGATCAACGAACCGTCTGGCAGCCTCGCATAGACCAAGGATCTCTGCCGACGACCGGGCCGACAGCCGCGACAGGGGTGACTGGGGATATCACCAGCTTCTTTTTCGACCCTGTGAAGTGAATCAGCCGAATAGGCTCAAACAGCCCTCAAATCCGCCTCGGACCGTCCTCCGGTTCCACCGCGGCCTCGACGGCTTCTCGGGCGCTCCCGTCCGTCTCAATCTCCGCACCACCCAACTCGGCGAGTCGTTCCGGGGCGCCGGTCTCGTCCTCCGGGTCGATGTCTGCGGTGCGAAGGAACCATTCCTTCGCTCCCTCGACGTCGCCGGATTCAAGCAGGGTGTCTGCGTACGCGTACCGCAGGCGCGCGCTCCACGGCTTTGGACGCCCTGTCAGCTCAGGCACCCGCAGAGTCACCAATGCAGCCTCGTACTCGCCCAGGTCTCTCCGGGCACCCGCGACGACGAGCCGCAGCTCTGCGCGACCGGCCGCGTCGAGGGTCGCGGCTTCAGGCGCCCCGCCCATCTCGATCGCGCGCTGCGGTCGCCCCAGGCCGCGCTCACAATCGGCCATCGCCGGCCAGTACTCGTTCGAGCCGGTGATGCGGCGAAGGGCACGGAACTCGGCCAACGCCTCGTCGTATCGGGCGGTCCGGTAGGCCGCGATCGCGTTGGCCTCCCGTGTGACCCCAAGCCGCGCGGCCCGTGCTCGCGCCGCCACGGCGTGCTGATAGGCAGCCTCCGGCTCGTCATCAAGCAGTTGCCCGGCCATGACAAGGTGTCTGGCGACGAACTCGGCGCGCTCTTTGGAGAGACTGGATAGCTCCTTGCGTATCTCTGGAGCAAGCTCCTGCCCGGTTACGTCATCGGGGATCGGCGGACCCACGACTCTGGGTTCGCGGCGGGTGTCAGGCGCCTGCCGCATGTTCTTGACGCTGCGGCCCGTCCCACCGGAGCGCCCTTCTCTGGCGGGGCGCCGACCGCGGCCTGCGACGTCGTACCTGGACCGATCGCTCGAGCGTCCGCGCTGTCTCTCACCACCATCCCCAGCTTGGGATGATCCCGCACGTCGCCGATCAGAGCTGCGGTCACCCATTGTCCGACCAGGGCGCCGCTGTGCAGCGCGGGTACCGTCCGACGCTACATCCCGTCGCCGCCCCTGAGGCTCGCGCTCACCTGATGCCGCATCGGATCTCGGCTGTGGAGCGTCAGAGCCCGCATCCGAGCGCCGCTGTCGGGAACCGCGGCTGCCTGACGCCGCAGCTGAGCGGCGATCCGGCCGAGCCTTCCTACCCTGCCCAGCGCCGGGTTTTCCGCTGCCAGTGCCCGCGTCGGCGCTGTTGCGGGAGCCGCGTCTTCCCGTTGCGCCCCCACGGCCGACGCGATTGCTGCGCGGCTGGTCATCCCTCACGAGCCGCGATCTCGGCACGCTCGGTCCGCGCGAGGTTCCATCCCGCTTTGCGCGCGTCGCGCCCGCCGACCTGCCGCGACGCCGGCCGGCGGAGCTGGAACCGGAACGGTCAGCACCACCATCGGCCGGCCTGCCCGATTCGCCCCGTCCCGAGCCCGAGCGCCGACCGCTGCCAGAACGGCCGTCCCGGCCGGGGTCGTCGTCGTCGCTGCTCATAGGCCGGCGCTCCTCTCGGCACGACTGTTCCATATGCCTTGCTACAGAAACACAACGGGCCACCCCGAAGGGTGGCCCGTTAGTAAGAATGTCCGGCGGCGTCCTACTCTCCCACGCAGTCTCCCGCGCAGTACCATCGGCGCTGAAGGGCTTAGCTTCCGGGTTCGGAATGGAGCCGGGCGTTTCCCCTTCGCCATGGCCGCCGAAACGCTATGGAGATATGTCATTCAGGCTGCTGCGTTTCGCCCTCGCTACATTTCGAAGCAAGCGCGAAAGCGCACAACCGGTCCCGACCGTATCTCGGGAACCGCACAGTGGACGCGGGCATCTTTCTGCTCAACCGCGAGGGTTGAGAAGAGGTGTGGTCAAGTCCTCGGCCTATTAGTACCGGTCAGCTCCATGCGTTGCCGCACTTC
>JBKPTD010000015.1:0-12350 GCA_046735375.1 Actinomycetota bacterium
ACGCAAAGAAGCTCAGGGCCACGCTGGTTCCGAATAACGCTTGCTGAGACACGTGTGATTCCTCTCTCGAAGGAGGGATCGATGTGATTCCTCTCTCGAAGGAGGGATCGACCCGGCGAGCTCATGCAGGGCACGAAGGCAAATGCCTGCGTCGTGGTTCCCACCTTCTCCCCCTCGGCGGCCGGGGAGTGCTGGGGGAAGCGTCTTGTTGACGCTCTACGACGACGTGCTGAGCCCGGTATGCCAGCAAGGTGCAGGAGCGGCTACCAGGCCTCTCCCACGGAAGTTGATCAACCTCCCAATCCCGGTCGTACGTCCAGCGGTCAGCGGTAGCCCCGCGCGAGCAGGAACTTCGCGCCGGCCTCGAAGGCTTGGGGACCCGGCACGAAGAACGCGAAGGTATCGGCCAGCCGATCGATCGTGTTGAACGCGAAGCAGACCGCAAGCGCATCCTCGATCTGCTCGCGCGAGACACCGGCAGCCAGCACCGCGCGGATGTCGTGCGCATCCACCGCGTGCTCGCGCGTCAGCTTGCGCAGCATGCGCAGCGCCGCCCGTAGCGGCTCCTCCATGGGCGCGGTCTCGACATCGGCAAGCGCCGCGGAGACCTTCGCTTCATCCTGATATGCCCTCGCCGCGACCGCGGCGTGCGCCTTGATTCAAAACTCGCACTCGTTCGTCTTCGACACGAAGGCAGCCATCAGCTCGCGGTCGCCAACCGACCACGCGGAGGGTCCGCGCATCGCCTCCTGCACGACCGCCGTCATCGGCGTCCCGTAAAAATCGGCGCGGTAGCGGTTCAGCTTGATGACATCGGGGACCGGCTGGCGCGAGACCGCGCGAATGAGCGCGAACAGGACCTTCGAGCCGAAACCGTGGCCGCTATCGAGGATCGCGAGGCGCATGCTCACTCCTTCTCGCTCGCGGCCTCGAGGGCTGCGAGCGCCGTGTCGTACTGTCGTGTGGCCTGGCCGATTGCGGCACACACCACGATCTCGAAGATCTCGTCCTCGCTGAGGCCCGATGCCCTCGCCGCGGCGATGTCCTCGTCGGTGACCTCGTAGGCGTGCTTGGCGACCTTGTCGATCAGCGTGTCCAGCGGCTCGGCGAGCCCTGCGTTGTCGAACGCGGCGCGGCGCTGGGCGTGCGACGCCCTGCCGTCTCCTTCGAGGATCCGCGCGACCACCGCTTTCCGCGCCTGCGTGATATCCGACATGCCGTCGCCCTGCTCAAGCCCCAGCAGCGCCTGCAAACGATGCGAGCAGGCCACTCCAGCCGCCTTCGCTGTCGAAAATGCCGCGCATCTCGTCGCGACGCGCCCCGTAGCGATCGAGATGGCGATGCTCCAGCTCGACGCGCGTGCCGTCCTCGCCCTCGGCGACGAAGCGTACCTCCACTTCCGTCTTCAGATCCGGGTCGTGCTGCCAGTCGGCACTGATCTCCCAGGAGAGTACCAGCCGGGAGGGCGGTTCCCACGCGAGCACTCGGCCCCAGTCACAGGTGCTCCCGTCGTCGCCACGCTCGTACCAGCGGCCGCCCACGCGCGGCTCGATCACCGCGTCCGCCGCCTTGGCCTTCCCGATCTTGTGGGTGGCCAACGGCCACCAGGTGCCCATCTTCTCGGTGAAGACCCGCCAGGCCACCGCTGGAGGCGCTTTCACGCTCACGACCTTCCGCAGGATGTTCGCATCGGTACCGAGCGTCGTCTGCTCTGTCGTCATGGTTTCGTCTCCTTGGCGGCTTCTCGCTTGGCCGCCTCCTTGAATGCGGTGAGCGCTTCCGCCCAGAATCCGTCGAGCCAGCTGCGCAGCGCATCGAGGCCCCGCGTATCCACCGCATAGAGCCGCCGTGTGCCTTCGGCGCGATCCACCACCAGTCGTGCGGCCTTGAGGATCTTCAGGTGCTGGGAGACGGCGGGGCGGCTCACGTCCATCCCTTCGGCGATCTCGCCGACCGAGCGTGAACCGCCGCGCAGGCGCTTGAACACCGTCCGCCGGGTCGGATCTCCCAGAGCATCGAGGATCCGCTCTGCGTAAGCACTCACTAACGGTAAGCTACTGCTAACGCTGATCTGTGTCAAGCCCGCGGCATGAGCCCACGCTCGCTCTACATACCTACCGACTAGCGCGTCAGCCGCGAAGGCGCGGACGTCCCCCTCGCGGCTTCTTGATGCGGCCGCGCGCCTTCGGCGGCTGCAAGCGCTTATTAGGCCGTCGGCTCGCGGCTCCCCTTCGTTCGACCGCGGAAAACGCACTAATCGTGACGTAGTATCCGTCCGGATCTCGCACTGAGAACTCCTTGGTTCGAGTGTTGGGGTTCACATGAGGCTCTTCCTCGAGCTGCGGGACAAGGGTCCATGCCCTCCGCAACGCCGTCTCGTAATCATCGACGCGGAAGAACAAAAGGAGGCCATTGCCGGGCGTCCCGTCGTCGGGACTCATCAAGGAAGGATGGTCCTCTACACCCCACTGGTGAAGGCAGAGCAGCACGGTTCCATCCGAGTCGAGGAGCTGACCAAAGTCGCGATGGGCCGGAGACGTCGCGCGCTGGCCGAACAGCGATTGGTACCACTTGAAGCTCCGTGGCACATCGCTCACCCCGATGATCGTCCAAGTGCGCTTCATCGTACCTCCGGCGGCCTAACGATCTAGCGGCTCACCCGCGCGTCGCCGCAGCCCGCGGCAAGGGGATGCGTCCCTCGATCACATCCCAGAACGGCCCAGTGCGCTTGCTTGAGTGCGTCATGCGATCACCCCGCGTCGCCGGTGCCTAGAAGCCGCCTCACCCGCCGGCAGCTCCGCCCTACGCCGGTGGCGTCCGTCGCCTCACGCCTGGCGCGCCGCCGCCACGAGCTGCTCGGCGGCGCACTCGCTCCGCCCGCGCGGCCGGTCGCGCGCATCGCGCAGCGCGCAGGCGTACCACTCGAGCTCGTCAAGGAACTTCTGCACGCGCGCGCGGGTCTTCTGGTCGCGCGGCGTGCCGTCCTCGGCGAAGGCGTCCTGCACGTGCGGCACCGGGAAGATCGACGGGATGCTCACCGTCCCGAGCTCGGCGAGCATCATCCGGAGCTGCATCGCGGCGCGCACGCCGCCGAACGCGCCGGCCGAGTAGCAGACGATCGCCGACGGCTTCCAGAAGTACTCCTCGAGGAAGTGGTCGAGCAGGTTCGAGAGCACCGGCGGGATGGAGTGATTGTACTCGCCCGACACGACTACGATCGCGTCGGCCGGGGCGATGAGGGCGGCCAGGCGCTGGAGTGTCTCCGGCGCCGCGCCCGGCGGGTATTCCTTGTACATCTTGTCGAGGAGCGGGAGCCGGTACTCGAGGGGGTCGACGAGCGCGGCCTGGTGACCGCGCGCCCGGCACTCGGCCACGATGAACCGCGCGGCCCGGATCCCCTGGCGCTCGGAACGCACCGAGCCGTAGACGACGACGAGGCGGAGCGACATGCGACACCTCCGATTCAGACGGGCTCGAAGCTGCCGCTGCCGTAGGGACGGGTGAAAATCTCGAGCAGGTGACCGTCGGGGTCCTCGAAGTACACGCCGCGGCCCCCGTTGTGGATGTAGGTCTGTCCAGGCCGCGTCCGTCCCGGGTCGGCCCAGTACCCGAGCCCCCGCTCGCGGATGCGGCCGAAGATGCGGTCGAAGTCGTCCTCGCCGACCAGGAAGGCGTAGTGCCCGCGGACGATGTCGTCCTGGATCTCGTCGAAGTCGAGGGAGACGCCGTCGGCCGTCCGGACGACGAGGAAAGGCCCGAAGCGCGTGGGGGCCGCCAGACCGAGAATCTCGGCGAGGAACGTCGCCGAGCGCCGCTGGTCGCGGCAGAAGACGATGGTGTGGTTGAACTGCACGCTCATGACGAGCCTCCAGAGGGGCGCGGACGGGCAGCCAAGTCAACCCGCGACGGCGGTGGTGTCAGCGTGCCCGTCGATGAGGAGTCTGCGGCGCGCCCAACGTCGTTGCGCGAGTGGTCCTGGAGCCGGACGACCACGTCGAAGCGGCGCTGCCCCACCCACACCTCGGATTGCTCCTCGGCCGCGAGCCCGATGTGCATGATTGGCAAGCTGTTTGCCTGTCCGCGAAGCCGACGGGTCGCCTCTCCCCTGGGTGGCGGTGTTCTGTTCTCCAACTCTCATACGGTGACCTCTGCCGGCGCTGGAACTGCGAAATCTCGCCACCGGGCGGCCTGCAGGGGCAAATGCCGACGAGCGCTCGCCCGGAGGCGACAAGTGAGATCAATCCGACGGCTTTCGCCCAGGTCGCATCCGTCAGCGCGTCTCCAGAGATCGCTCCGTCAAACCCCTCCCCACCCTGGCAGCGCCCGGTTCGCCGTCGATAACCCGCATCACAGCCACCGCGTCGATTCGTCGGCGGAACGGGATGACCCTTGTCGATGCCCACACCTCCGCGTCCGCGCAGCTCCGTGCCTCGTCCACGCACAGAATGAGATTGCCGAGCCGCGCCGCGCGCAGCAGCGCCAGCTTCCGCTCCACGTATTGCGGGGTCCAGAATCCGACGATCTCGAGGAACCAGCGGCGTCCGTCGCGGCGGTGCTCCAGTATGAAATCCGGAAAGATCATGACTTCGCCGGCGGGTACGGGCTCCGGCTCACGAAGGACGTTCCAGTCTGGCGCAATCCGCCGGAAGTCTTGCGCGAAGCGCTCCTCGATCTTGCTGTCATAGAGGCGCGGCTGCTTTGCGGGAAAGATCGGGTCGCCCGACCCGAGCTGCAGCATCAGGTGCTGACCCCGGACGGTGCAGTCCGCGCGCAGCCGAAACCGGTGACACCACACGAGAAGGGGCAGCATCTCGCTCAACGCGCGCCCATACAGCATCGTCCGGCGAAAAAGCGCGTACGGCCCCGAAATCTCGATAGCCGCCCGGCTCCCATCCCCACCGGGCGCCACGGAACAGATGAGGCCCCGGAGCTTCGCATGGCGGACGACGGCGCGAGCGTTTCCCTCCATCTCGATCAACACCGCGGCGGAGCGGAAGAGGAACGCCTGTGCGATCGCCAGGTTGGTGCGCAGCGCGAGCTCCCCTGGAGAGAGGAGTTCCGCCGGCGCCGCAACGAGGCGCTCACCGGCAGATCCGCGAAGCGCTTCCTTCAGGTCGGTCGCTGCCACGGCCATCTGCGCGGCCACGGAGGCCACGACTACCGCCGGCTCCGCCTGCGAACGCGCAGCCTCCATGAAGACTGCGGCTCGTGCGCATCGCGGCGAGATCGTGGTGGTGCGCGTCCCGCCCCACAGGCGCGAGAGGACGTGGACGGCGACTCGGCGCTTGGCCGGCGGACTGGCGCATGGCAGTGGCTCGCGGAGCCGCTCGTCGAGCTCGCGCTGGCGGCGGCCGACGAAGCGCGCGTACTCGTCCACCAGGACACGAAGCCAGGGCTGGTCGTGCGCCCCGAGGAAGTGCGGGACCACCACGCGGCCGTGGATGCTACAGGGGAGCAGCGCGTCGGGCAGCAATCCCTGCCCGCCTCCGACGGGCCAGCCGGACCTCGATGGTGTCGCGCGTCACGAGCTCGTAGACGATGGCACGCTTTCCCTCGCGCGGTCGGAGCAGGCGCCCCACCCGCTGCACGTGCTCGCGTTGTCCCAGTGCACCGCCCATGACGATTGCGACGTCGGCATCGGGCACGTCGATGCCCTCGTTCAGCACGCGTGCCGACACCAGCGCCCGGAGCGTTCCGTCGCGAAACCGCGTAAGCGCCTCCTCGCGCTCCTTCCGCCCGATGTCGCAGGTGATCGGCATGACCAGGCGCTCGCGGGCGACCGCATAGGCGCTGTCATTGTTCGCCGTGAAGATCAACGCCCGCGCGTCGGCATGTCGCTGGAGCAGCACGCGGAGCATGTCGCGCTTGGCCTCCGTGAAGGCAACCAGGCGGCACGCGCGACGGAAGGCGTCGAGCGCACGACGGCCTTCGGGCGTCCGTGCCGCGGCGCGCGCGAAGTCCTCCCAGGTCGCGCGGGGCGCCACGCGCCGAAACTGCCCATGCACAGCGCGAAAGATCGTCATCCAGCCCTCGTACGCCTGGCGCTCGCCGGCGGTCAGCTCGAGGTGGAGGGTCACGCTGTCGAAGTGCGAGAGAAAGCTGCCTGCGAGGTCGCCGATCGTGAGCTCGTACGCCGTCCGGCCGATGAGCTCGGCAAGCCGCCGAGCGACCGCCTCGTCCTGGGGAGGGGTCGCGGTCAGCCCGAGCCGGGCATCGGCGATCGACATCTCCAGCGCCTCGTCGCGCAGGCCGCACCCGAAGTGGTGCGCCTCATCCACCACGACCAGATCGAAGCGGTTGCCCAGCCGGTCCATGTGCCGGTAGGCGCTCTCGAATGTCGCGACGGTCACGGCCGCTAGCTCGTGCGCGCCGTCCCCGTAGCAACCGATCGGACCTGCATACGCTCCAGCGATCTGTTGTTGCCACTGCGCGAGCAACGCCCGCGTGGGGACGAGGCAGAGAGCTGATCTCACGCGGGCCATGGCAGCGATCGCCAGCCGGGTCTTCCCACTCCCCGTCGGCAGGACGACGAGCGCGCGACGCTGCGCAAGCTCCCACGCCCAGAGAGCCGCCTCCTGGTACGGACGCAGCTCGACGGCGGACCACACGCCAGGCGGAGGTGGCGGGGAACGCACCTCGTCCGAGAATGGGACGCCGCGTTCGGCCAGGTCCCTGCGAAGCGTGTGATATCGCTGGGCAGGTGCGCGGTAGGCTCGGACTCGCCGGTCCCAGAGGACGCTTGGTATCTGCAAGAGGTCGAGGCCCGGATCGAGATCGCGGATGAGGACCGTGCCGCGGTCGAAGAGCAGGCGCACGGGAGTGCCCGACGCAAACGGCATGCCGTTTACCGATCAAGGTGCGGTCGACCGCGGTGGCCACGCGCGGGGCTTCTGACGCAACGACGTGTAACGCGTCGTTGCAGACCACGGTGGCCTAGGTCCGTGGGACCGGCGGTCCCGCGGCAGCGCTGTGCATGCTTCGATGCGCGCGGGCAAGCGCCCACGATCGTCGAGCCGTCGGCGAGAGCGCCGCCGACGACCGTGGGCGGTCCGGGCAGTGCCCTGCTACCGTGTGGCCACGCGGCTTGCCAGCGCCCGGGTGGCCGGGGGTTCGATCACGCGCGCGGTTCCAGAATGCGTCCGGACGGGAGTAAGGCGGGAGACCTCGGGATCGCTCGTGGCCTTGGGGATCCGCGTTGACAGAAGTGACCGTGCTTCCTACAGTTAGGAGGTAGGACTTTCATACCCATGGCGACTGCGGCAACCAGGGTCGGCCCCAAGTTCCAGGTCACCATCCCGAAGAACGTCCGGGATGCGGTCGGCCTCAAGGTGGGCGACCTGGTCGAGGCCACGGTAGGACGCGACGGCATCGTCCTCCGCCAGAAGGTTCTCATCGACAAGCCAGTCAGCCTGGCAAGGCAGCTCGAGGAGTCGGAAGCGGCGGTGAAGGCGGGGCGGGTCCTCGGACCGTTCAAGTCGGCCGGCGCCGCAATGAGGGCCGTGAAAGCCCATGCGCGCCGTGCTGACCGAACCGTTCGCCGCTAACTTGATCGCGAGCCCACCGGAGGTCCAGCAGGCCTTCGGCAAGCAGCTCACGAATCTCCTCCGCGACCTTCGCCACCCCTCTCTGCGAGCGAAGAAGTACGAGGAGCGCACGGCCCTCTGGCAAGCTCGGATCAACGACGACTGGCCGGCTGCAACGAATCGCTCACGACGAAGCGCGTCGGTCCAGGCGGGATGCGGGTGTGTGCGTGGTCTCTCTCGTGGTAAACGTGCATGGAATGGAGATGAGTGCCGCTCCTCGCCGCGCCACGTACGACGACCTCGTCGCCGTGCCGGACGACCTGGTTGCGGAGATCGTCGACGGCGAGCTGTTCACGAGCCCTCGGCCGGCGACGTCTCATGCGCGGGCAGGATCGGCAATCGGCAGCGATCTTTTCGGCGGCTTCGACGGTCTGCCTCGTGGCGCGAGCAGACCCGGCGGGTGGTGGATTCTCGACGAGCTCGAGCTGCACTTCGGGCAGGATGTGCTGGTGCCCGACATGGGGGCTGGCGGATCGAGCGCATGCCGAGCATCTCGAATGTGGTCGGGATCACGACCGTGCCCGACTGGGTTTGCGAGGTCATCTCCCCCGGCACCGCACGCCTCGACCGCACCCGCAAGATGCCCGTCTACGCTCGCGAGGGCGTGCGCCACCTCTCGCTCGTCGACCCGATCGCGCGCACGCTCGAGGTCTACCGGCTCGAGAACGGCCGCTGGGCCGTCGCCGGCACATACGGCGGCGACGAATCGCTCCGGGCCGAGCCCTTCGAGGCGATCGCGCTCGACATGAGCCGGTGGTGGATGCCGGCCTGATGTCCGATGCCGTCCTCGCACCGCCGTCGCCCTTCCTCACCGCCCTCGAGGGCCGCGCCTTGCTCGAGCTGGCGAGCGTCCTGCCCGCGCTGCCGGTCCTCGATCGCGCGCCCGCCGGCGACGGGCACCCGGTGCTCGTCCTCCCCGGCTTCCTCGCCGGCGACGTCTCCACCCGCATGCTGCGCTGGTTTCTCCGCCGCCGCGGCTACCACGTCCACGGGTGGCAACTCGGTCGCAACGTCGGCGCCACCGAGGCGATCGTCTTGGGTATGGGGCAGCGGTTCCACGCACTGCGCACGCGACACGACCGGCGTGTCAGCGTCATCGGCTGGAGCCTCGGGGGAATCTACGCGCGCGAGATGGCGCGACGCTTCCCCGACGACGTCCGGCAGGTGATCACGCTCGGCAGCCCCTTCGCCGACCCGTCGGCCACCATACCGGCGCGCCTCTATCGCGCGTTGCATGGCGGCTCGCACGACGCGGGGCAGTCCCTCGCCAGTCCGATCCCAGTGCCCGCGACGTCCATCTATAGCCGCAGCGACGGCGTGGTGGCGTGGCAGAGCTGCCTCGACACGCCGGGGCCGCAGAGCGAGAACGTCGAGGTGTGGTCGAGCCATTGCGGGCTCGGGCACCATCCCGCCGCGCTCCTCGTCATCGCCGACCGACTGGCCCAGCCCGAGGGCGCGTGGCGGCCCTTCGTGGCCGGGAGCTGGCACCGCTGGCCGCTGTTCGCGGCCCGCGCCGGCTGACCGGCCCTCCCCGTTTACAGTCGCCAGCGTCGGGGTGTACGGCTCTCCGCAGAGGAGGGGACGACGATGGCCAGGGCCGCCTTCGACCGGTTGAGCTTCCTCGACAGCACGTTCCTCATCGCCGAGAGCACCACGAACCACATGCACGTCGCGGGCACCGCCACGTACGAGGCGGGTCCGCTCCGGTGCGCCGATGGCGGCATCGCCATCGAGCGCATCCGGGACTACGTCTCGTCCCGGCTGCATGCCATCCCGCGGTACCGCCAGGTGCTGGCCTTCACACCGATCGAGGGCCACCCGGTGTGGGTGGACGACCAGCACTTCAACATCGCGTACCACGTGCGCCATACGGCGCTGCCGCGGCCCGGCGACGTGCGGCAGCTGAAGCGCCTCTCGGGCCGCGTCATGTCGCAGCAGCTCGACCGCTCGAAGCCGCTGTGGGAGATGTGGGTCGTCGAGGGGCTCGAGGGCGGCGACCGCTTCGCCATCATCACGAAGATCCACCACTGCATGGTCGACGGCATGTCGAGCGTCGACCTGCTCGAGGTGCTGCTCACGCCCGAGTCCACGAACACCATCGAGCCCACGCCGCGCTGGATTCCGCGCCCGGTGCCGACGACGTGGGAGCTGCTGCGCGCCGAGACGGTCCGCCGCGCCTCGCTGCCGCTCGAGACCCTGTCGACGCTCCGCCAGTCGATCAGGCGCGCTCAGGATCCACGGTCCGATATCCGGGCGATGCTGCGCGCGGTGCGCGATACGGTGTGGTCCGGCCTGCGCACGGTGTCGGACACGCCGCTCAACCAGCCGATCGGCACGCACCGCCGCCTCGACTGGCTGGAGATGAGCCTCGACGAGGTGAAGGAGGTCAAGAACCGCCTCGGCGGCACGCTGAACGACATCGTGCTCACCACCGTCACGGGCGCGATGCAGCGCTTCCTGGAGGATCGCCGCGTGAACGTCGAGGGTCTCGACTTCCGCGTCATGGCGCCGGTGAGCGTACGCACCAGCGAGGAACGGGGCACGATGGGGAACCGCGTGTCGGCGTGGGTGGTCGACCTGCCCATCGCCGAGCGCGACCCGCGCCGCCGTCTGGAGGCGATCCGCGTAGCCACGACGCGTCTGAAGGAGAGCAAGCAGGCGCTCGGCGCCGAGATGCTCACGCAGGTGATGTCGTGGACGCCGTCCACGCTGCTGTCGCTCGGGTCGCGCATGGTGACGCGCCGCCTGCCGTTCAACCTCGTGGTGACGAACGTCCCAGGCCCGCAGGTGCCACTCTACATGCTCGGTGCGCGCATGCTCGACAACTTCGGCCAGGTGCCGCTGACGGACTATCTCGGTCTCGGCATCGTGCTGTTCAGCTATGCCGGCAAGCTCTGCTGGGGCTTCACCGCCGACTGGGACCTGATGCCCGATCTGCACGAGGTCGTGAAGGCGACCGAGGCCGCCTTCCAGGAGCTGCGCGCCGCCGCCGCCGAGACGACTGCGGCCGAATCGGCGGGTGCGTCACGGCGGCCGGTCCGCGCGGCGCGTACCGACGTGGCGGCAGCGCGCGCCGGGACGGGCTGAAGCGCCCCGGTCCGCGTGCCTCCCCCGACCGCAGCGCCGTCGGAGGCGCCGGCGAGCTCTTCCAGCGCGCGCTCGCCGAGGAGCGCCTGCAGAACGCGCGACGTCTGAACCTCTACCGGACGGTGGGCGTGGGTGGGTTCCTCGTGGTGTCGGCAGTGATGCTGGCCATACCCGAGCCGTCGTCCGCAAATCAACCCGCTGGAGCTCCCTCTCCCCAGCGTCAGGGAACGCATGCTACGGAGGGTCGTGACTCTCGCGCCACGCCTCGAGGGCAGCATCCGGCTCCGCCACGGACGCGCGATCGGCTTCGCCGAGTACGGCGTTCCGCTCGGCACGCCCGTGCTGTGGTTCCACGGCACCCCGGGCGGGCGTCACCAGATTCCGCCCGCGGTGCGGCTCGCCGCCGGGCAGCGTGGCGTGCGGCTGATCGCTCTCGAACGACCCGGTGTGGGCACCTCGACACGGCACGTCTACTCTTCGGTCCTCGGATGGGCAGACGACGTGGAGGAGGTGACGAATCACCTCGGCCTGCCGCGCTTCGCCCTGATCGGCCTCTCTGGGGCGGCCCCTACGTGCTCGCATGCGCATATCGACTTCGCGAACGCGTGGTGGCGGGCGCGGTGCTGGGCGGCGTCGCGCCGGCGCGCGGCGACGACGCGATCCCGGGCGGATTGATGGCCGTGGCGGTCGCCCTCTCCCCCGTCCTCGAGGCCGCGCGGGAGCCGCTCGGCCACCTCATGTGGCGTCTCTTCCGGACCCTCAGGCCGATCTCCTCGGAAGCCTTCGACGCCTTCATCCGGTTCATGCCGGCGGGGGATCAGGTGGTGTACCGGCGGCCCGAGATGAAGTCGACGTTCCTCGACGACCTGGACCACGCGTCGCGCCGGCAGCTGCACGCCCCGATCTACGACATCCTCCAGTTCACCAGGCCCTGGGGCTTCTCGCTGCGCGACGTGCACGTGCCGATCCGCTTCTGGCACGGCGACGCCGACCCCATCGTGCCCCTCGTGCACGCCGAGCACATGGCAGCGCTGGTCCCGGATGCCGTTTTGCGGGTGCGCGCCGGCGAGGGACACATTGGGAACCTCGACGCGGCGCACGAGGTCCTGGACGCGATCCTCAGCCTGTGGGACGGGGCGCCCGGGCCGGATGTGCGAGAGGCAGGCACGACGACGCCCGCGGACGCACGCGAGTCGCGTTGAGTCTCGACGACCACACGTGCGGCTGGATCGCATGTTTCCGCTCTTCACCTTCGCCAGCCTGACGCGCGTGCTCACGCGCGACGAGCAGTCGACCCTCGGGGGGGCTCTCGAGTGGGGTCTCGTCCCCGAGGAGCCCATGGGCACGACCGTCCGCCGCACCCGCGACCGAAGGAAGCTCTGCACAGGTAGCCGTGCAGAGGCTACTGGCAGGCTGAAGTCAATGAATCTTCGCCTCTCGAGACGGGAATTGGTCGTTGCTTGACGCCCGTCGCTCCTTGTGTAACCCGCGTCGCGCTCGTGGCGATTCGCAAACGCCTGGACCCGCTCGCGGCCCTCGCGGGTGTGGTCGTGCTCGTCGCGCTTGCGGCCCCCGGCTCCGCGACCGAGACCGCCAGGTCGAAGCAGACCGGCGCAAAGGAACAGCCGAAGGCCGCCGCCGCCACCGTACCCGCCTTCGATTTCGAGCGCGTCGCCAAGC
>JBKPTD010000016.1:0-53129 GCA_046735375.1 Actinomycetota bacterium
GATCACCGGGACCCCTGCATCCGGAGGTCGAGGTCACCTTGCTGCGAGCGGCGCAGGAGGCGTTGGCGAACGTGTCGAAGCACGCGGGCGCTCACCGGGTGGGAATGACCCTGTCGTACATGGAGGACGTGGTGTCGCTAGATGTTCGTGACGACGGCGTCGGCTTCGAGCCCGGCCTGATCGAGGAGGCCGCAACCGACGGGCTGGATGCTGCCGGCGAGGGCGGGCGGGGTCGACCGGAGCCTTCCCGGGAAGGAGCCGCCTCCCCCGCTGATGGCTCGTTCGGGTTGATCGCGATGCGAGAGCGCATCAACAGTCTGGGCGGGAGCCTCGTCATCGAGACCTCACCGGGACAGGGAACTGCGATTTGCGCAAGCGTGCCCCGGACCCCTTCTCAGGCGGCCCGATGACGACGCCGATCAGACTGGTCATCGCGGACGACCATCCCGTCGTTCGGGACGGGCTGCGCGGCATGTTCGCCGGAGCTGGTGATATCGATGTTGTCGGCGAGGCCGCTAATGGCGCGGAGGCCGTCGTGGTCGCCGAGCGCACGGATCCCGACGTTGTCCTGCTCGACTTGCGGATGCCGGTCCTCGATGGCGTGGGCGCCATCAAGAAGCTGCGCGCCGCCGGAGTGGCCGCGCGAGTTCTGGTCGTCACCACCTACGACACCGACGCGGACGTGCTGCCGGCGATCGAGGCTGGCGCCACCGGTTACCTCCTTAAGGATGCTCCCCGCGACGAACTGCTTCGCGCGGTGCGGGCCGCGGCCCGAGGAGAGCCCATCCTCGCGCCCGCAGTCGCCGACGTCCTCATGTCTCGGGTACGCGCACCCGCGCAGGAGCCGCTCACCCCACGTGAGGTCGAGGTGCTCCGTCTCGTAGCTCGCGGCACCAGCAATCGGGACACGGCCGCGGCCCTCTTTGTGAGTGAGGCAACCGTCAAGACTCACCTGCTGCATATCTACGCGAAGCTCGGCGTCAACGACCGGGCGGCGGCGGTAGCGCTCGCCGTGGAGCGTGGCTTGGTGCGGCCGTCCGAAACGTGAGACGCGAAGCAATTGAGTCGCTCCCGCAAGGTTGATCGGTTCGCTCGAATGGGGCCTTGATGTGGATGAACTGGTGGACAAGACGTGGACAACCGCGGTGAACCTGGGGGAAAACACGACGGTTCTGTGGACATCTGTGAGTGTCCAAAAGAATCTTGAAATAGGTTGCTCTAGCCCCTTGCGCCGCCGTCTTGCGCGGGGATAGAACTCTCACGTCACCAGAGATGGCGACCCGGCTCAGAAGGAAACTTCGGAGCACGCAAGGACTGGGCGACTGGGATTTGCAGCGGGAAGCTGGATGGCGACCCCTCTCGGGAGGCAACTCCTGAAGGCGCGGAAGCCGGGCAACCGGAGTCCGTGGCGGGGAGCCATGATGACAGCCGCTTCGGGAGGCGACTCCTGGGGTAGCGAGCACCGGGTCTACCGGAGTTCGTGTGGCGAGTCGGCGATGGTGACGGGTTCTGCGGGAACCGTGTTCCGAGCGATCGGAACCTCGGGAATTGCAGGACTTGAGAGGCCCCTTCCATCTCATACATGGAAGGGGCCTCTCCCTTGGTGCTCGATTATTGCCTGCTCGTTCTGTTCCAATCGCGCGACACGCCGACGCAACGGATCATCGTGAACGAGTCCTCAAGCGGCCGGCCTGAAGGGATCGAGCACCGTGATCCCGCTCGCTGACAGGTCAGTTGTGTTGCGCGAGACGAGGGTCCAGCCGCGGATCTTCGCCGTCGCTGCGAGGAGTCCGTCGATGACAGGCAGCTGATCAGGCACGTTGAGGCGACCCCATTCATCGGCCGTCGACACATCGACCTCAACGATCCGGCTGCTGTACATGACCATGAGGCCACGCAGCCACTCATCGAGGACGCGGGCGCGAGCATTGTCCTTCCTGCGCAGCCGCTCGATGCCAATCCGGATCACACCCAGTGTCAGAACACTGAGATGCAGCTCGACCGAGCGGACGCCGTCATACCAGGCGGCGACGTTGATATCCGGGGATCGTTTGCGCAGCTCGGACACTACGTTCGTGTCGAGCAGATAGCCCGTCACTCGGCTGCCCAATCAATCCAGCGTGGTCCTTCGGTAGGCCTGCGCAGCTCAAGGTCGTCGAAGTCTGGTCCCTGCCGGAGATATTCCTTGAAGTCGATCACCTCGCCTTTCAGGCGCCGGTATTCGTCCATGTCGATCACCACCG
The DNA here is from genome assembly GCA_046735375.1 of Actinomycetota bacterium. Lineage (GTDB taxonomy): Bacteria > Actinomycetota > Actinomycetes > JAKEEW01 > JAKEEW01 > DASYTV01. Next base: position 2,244 of record JBKPTD010000016.1, read on the forward strand.
CGATTTCCTGGCCGTGCCGGGTAACGACCTGCGGGCCTTCAGCCTGAACTGATCGCAGAAGCTCACTGAACCGCTGCTTTGCTTCCTGAACCTGCCACTCCATTCTTGCAGTCTAGACTGTCTAGATAGAATCTTGCCGGCCGACCGAAGGGTCTCACCCGAGCAGGCCAGAGGGTCAATGGCTTGGCCCAACGGCTCGCTCGCCTCACCCATGGTCAGTTGCCTGGATTTGCATAGTTTGATTTGCGGGTAGCCGCGAGCAGAACGTAAAGTGGACGGCACGCCGCGGGGTGGAGCAGCTCGGTAGCTCGCTGGGCTCATAACCCAGAGGTCGCGGGTTCAAATCCCGCCCCCGCTACCAATCAGGCCCGGGAATCAGCCGCGATTCCCGGGCCTGAAAGCATTTGAGAATTGATCCACCCTCCACAAACCCTCCTTTCCGGAGGCTACTTCTGGCGGCTGGATGCCGCCCCACAGGCGGTCAGGCGAGGAGGTCTGCGGTGAGCGACCGAAAGTCAGTACTTGGCTCCGCACCATGGGTCCAGCAGACACACGGGTGGATGACCGCCGCCGAACGTCGTTCGCTCGCGGGTCCTCTGGCTCGGACGCACCTGACCAATGCGGTGGGTCGGCTGCGCATGGCCGTCCGGATGCATCCCGGGCGCAACGCCTACATTCCGGAGTCCCGACTGGCCGTGCCCGAGACCGCGTTAACACGTGCGGCGCGGAAGGTGGCTGAGGACACCCTCACTCCGACGCTGCTGCATCACAGCTACCGGACGTACTGTTTCGGACGCGCGCTGGGCGAGCTCGACGGGCTGCAGGTCGACGCCGAACTCCTGTTCGCCGCAGCGATGCTGCATGACACTGGCCTGATGAACCCGCCCGACGGCTCTGATTTCACCCTGTCGTCGATGCGGTTCGCGCGCGAGGTCGCGGACCACGTGGGTCTGTCCGCCGCGGCAACTGAGGTCATGCAGCCGGCTATCACGATGCACTACACCCCGGGCGTGACTACGGCGGCAGGCACGGAGGCGTACCTGCTCTCGGCGGGTGCGGCCGTGGACGTGGCCGGCGTCCGCAGCTGGGAGCTGCCGCCGCAAACTCTGAACAACGCTGTGAGGGACTACCCGCGAGTCGGGTTCAAGAAGGCGTTCGCGGATGCGTTCCGAGCCGAAGCGGTCCGCGTCCCGCAGGGGCGGGCAAAGTTCCTGAACAGGTACGGCGCGTTCATCACCGCGATCAAGCTGGCCCCGTTCGACGAGTGAGAGAGGAATGCGCGCACGGCGTCGACGCCTCGACCGCCCGCGGTCCAAGGGCGCTTGAGCTCGTCATGTGGGCAGCCCTGCCGCCGAGCACCCAGTCGACACCCGAGAGGTGGCTTCGGCGCGATGCTTCACTCAGCCTTCGTTCGCTTACGGGTGCTACGGCGGCCAGGTTCCAGGTGTGGTCTGGGACATGTGCCAGACGGCGCCGTACGGGTCGACAGCGAAGGCGTGCGTTCGGAGGTCGATGTCCAGAGCGAAGTCCAGTTGTCGGAACCCGGTGCTGGGTGACCCGAACGGCTGGAGTGGGCCCCACTGGCCTGACGGGAGCAGGTCTGCGCGCCATGTCGAGTAGTCGGGGCCAGTACCGGCGACGGCGACGGCGATATGGCCGTTGTTCCAGATCGGGGTGATCGTGCTCATTAGGTTCGCGGGGTCGCCGAACTGTTCCCAGGCATTGCTGCCGGGTGCGCGTCGCCAGATCGTGTTGTCCAAAGCCAGACCGAACACGTCGGATTCCGAGCCGTCGGGTCCGCCGGTGCGCAGCGAAGCGATTGCATGGAATCGGTCGCTGGGTGCCCCAAAGGGTTGCCACCCGCTCCACTGGTCGAGGCCGTATACGGGCGCCGCGTTCCTCCAGACAGTGTGGTCGTCGGAACGGATGCCGATGGCCTCAATCGTAAGGTCGTCGGGCCGGCCGATGGCGAGCGTACTGAGGCGCAACCATTCTTCCCCGAATTCTTGCCAGCCGCGCCACCGCTCCGGGTGGCCTAATTGGTCCAGGATGTTGATCCAAACCGTGTCATCGACGCCGAGACCGAACACCACGTTCAGCAACGAGGCTCCAATACTCGGTACGACCACCTCGCGCAGTCCGCCTTCCGAGACGCCGAACTGCACCCACCCGTCCGGGAGGATGCTGAACCGCCGTCTCCAGTTGGCGATGACGCCGAACCGCAGCCACCCTGCCCAGCCGTTCATCCCCCATGTCTCCGCGTTCAGCCATGCACTACCATCGCTGGCCGCGCCGAATACTCGCAGCCTCCCGTCGTACGAGTTGTTCACGCCAAGACTCACGAGCCCAGGATTGCTTCGGCCCGGAAACCTTCTTCCAGGATCCGGTTGCCTTCCGAACCGAGACCAGCCAGTCCAGTCATCGATGGACGGGGTCGTCGACACGTTCTGCCAGACCGAGCCGTCCTCGGCTAGGCCGAAGACCTCCAATCCACCACTGCGGGGGGCCCGAGCGGCCGATACTAGGCGAAACTGTTGATCAGGGTCGCCGAACAACTCCCACATTGGTTCTCCTCCCAGCGGTGCCTGCGCCGGCGGGCCGGCTCAGCAGATCGGCGTCATCGCGCTCCCATGCCGCGACTGCGGCCGCGCCAAGGGCCTGCCTGCTCGCGCATGCGGCTCGCGGTCTCGGGTCGGAGGCGCCCATGCTCGTGCCTGTCTCCTCATCGGCGGATCGAGCGGCGCCGGCCTGACCCGGGCGCCCAGCCGGGAACCGGTCACGCTTGGCGTTCCGCGGCGCTGGCCTCCAGCTCGTCGTGGAGGTGGTGGCTTACTCCGCGATCAGGGCGGGCGAGGACGAAGTAGATTGCACCGGCGACTGCGATCACGAACATCACGAGCAGGGTGATCCAGTCGAGGTTGAAATAAGCCCGAGGCGACGAGAGCCCGGTCGGAAGCACCACATTGATCAGCATCAGCCCGAGGTAGAGGGTCGCGATGACGATCACCGCCATGCCCCAGCGCCCGAGCGTGAACCGTCCCTCGGGCACCCAGCCGCGGGCCCGGGCGACCCAGGCGGCGATCACGGTCAACAGGAAGGATAGGTAGATGCCGCTGACGCCGAAGGACACGAGTGCCACCAGGGCGTTGACGCCGCCCGGGTAGGTGATGAACAGGAAGTGCTCGTTCTTGGCGGGTGATGCGAAGACCAGCAGCACGAAGAGGGCGGTGATCACCGCTCCCACGATCAGCGCATTGACTGGCGTGCCGAAGCGCGAGCTCACCCGGGAGATCCACGACGACCTGGGCAGTGCCTGATCGCGGGCATAAGAGAACGCCAGCCGACTGCCAGCGCCCTGGATCGACGTCCCGCACGAGAAGAAGGCGAAGATGATCATAAGCAGCAGGAAGTCCTGTACCCAGGAGGGCAGCTGGCCGAGAATGAAGGGCACGCCGCCTGCGACCGCGTCGCTGACGCCCTTGGCGCCGTCGCCGGGGACGGCCAGCAGCAGCGCGGCGGTCAGCACCAACGAGGCGATCCCTCCCCAGATCACGGCGAGGCGCATCGCCCGGGGCACCTTGCGGCCGGCGTCCTTGGTCTCCTCGGAGATGTCACCAGCGGACTCGAAGCCGTAGTAGATGTACACCGGCGCCAGCACCGCGACCAGGGCAGCGGCGAGCCAGCTGCCGTGGAAGTTCAGCCCGAGCGGGTTGGACGCGGCGTGCTGCACACCCTGGGTGGTGAACAGGTAGCCGAGGCCGTGGTGGAAGCCGTGGATCGCCAGGATGATTGCGATCCCGAAGGTGCCGACGATCTCGACGCACACGCCGAACTGCGCAACCCGCCCCATCACCTTGGCACCGGTGATGTTGAGGATGGTCTGGATCAACAGGAGCAGCACTGTGATCCACAGGATCGTGACGTGGTTGGTGGGGTCGAGGTTCCATCCGAACCAGTTGTGTGTCAGCGAGGTGAAGTACGAGACGACGCCGGTGTCGACCGCGGCGACGGTGATCAGCAGCGCGAACCCGTAGAACCAGCCGACGAACCAGCCGTAACCGGGGCCGACGCAGAACTTCGAGTATTGGTAGAGCGCACCCGCCACGGGGTAGTGGCTGGCGAGCTCACCGAACACGAGGGCGACAAACAGCATCCCAATGATTGGGATGAAGTTCAGCCAGATGTACGCCGGTCCGCCGGTGCCGAAGCCCAGAACGAACAGCGAGTAAATGCCCACCATCGGGGACAGGTAGGTGAACGCGACCGCGAAGTTGGCGAATAGTCCGAGGACCCGTCGCAACTGCGGCTGGTAGCCGAGGCTTGCTAAGCGGCTGTCGTCTACGTCCAGACCGGTGCCGGCCTGCGCAACCTGTTCGCTCACCGAGTCCTCCAAATCCCGCGGCCGGGCCGGACGATTTGAGCTGCAGATACACTAAACCCAGAGATCTTCGTTTCGCTTGATCTGCTCGCGGCAGCCTTCGCCGAGTCGTGTCAGCCCCCCGATCGAGGTCCTGGCAAGATGGCGGCGTGGAACGTGTGCTTGGGATCGGTGGATACTTCCTGCGGGCCATCGACCCGGCGGCCCTGAGTGCGTGGTATCGCGATTGCCTGGGCCTGGATACCGATGAGCACGGCCTGTGGCGTCAGGGAGCCGGGGTGACCGTGTTCGCCGCGTTCGAGTCCCAGACCGACTACTTCGGGTCCCCGTCCCAGCAGACCATGCTCAACTTCCGGGTCCGCGACCTGGATGCGATGCTCGCGCAATTGCGTGCCAAGGGAGCGGCGGTGGCCGAAAAGACGCAGGACATGGAGGGTGTCGGCCGGTTCGGCTGGGTCACCGATCCTGAGGGCAATCGGGTCGAGCTGTGGCAGCCCGCCTGACCGAGGGCCGGTACGGCAGCACACCCGCCGGAATGCGCATGACCTCCTTCTAAATCCGCTGCGCTACCGCCGCACACATCGTGAGGGCGATGCCAGCCCAGGTGAGCGCGGTCGCGGTACGTAACAGCCGGTCGCGTCCCTCGACGATCGCGCTAACGATGCGAATCTGGTCGACGATCCACTGGTCGACATCGCGAGCGGTATGTGCCAGCGCGCTGGCGAACGATGCGGAGTCCGGGTAGGCATTGACGTCGCCGAAGTATCCCGGCGCCTTGGACCTGCTGGCGGCCCTCGTTCGGCTCATCCATACCGTGATAGTGAGCCCGCGCCGTCGTCGGCGCTATCGGGCGAGCTGGCGGCGTGCGCATCGACGCTCGCGGTTAGTCGCCGGGGATGACCTCGCGGGCCGATGTCGTACGGGCCGCGCCCACGCTGGCCGCGGTCACGCAGGCTATCGCGACCAGTTGCAGCGGGGTGAGCCATTCCCGGAGGAGGACGGCAGCCACCAGCGCCGCGGCGGCCGGCTCGAGGCTCATCAAGATGCCGAACACGCGGGCCGGCAGGGTGCGCAGGGCGGTCATCTCGAGGCTGTAGGGAATCACCGAACTGAGCAGGGCGACCAGCGCCCCCAGCCCCAGCAGTCGTGGCTCGAGCAGGCGCGCGCCCGCCGCAGCCACGGCGAACGGCGCGATGGCGAGGGTCGCGACCGTGCTGGCCACCGCCAGCCCGTCGACGCCAGCCCAGCGGCGCCCGGTCGCTGCCGTCGTGACGACGTACAGCGCCGAGCAGCCGCCCGCGAGTAGCGCAAGGCCGAACCCGAGGGCGTTGATCTTCGTGGGTCCGGCACCGAACAAAGCGATGCCCAGCGCGGCGAGGCCGACCCACACCAAATCGCGCGGGCGGCGGCTGCCCACGGCCGCGAGCGCCAGCGGGCCGACGAACTCGATCGTCACCGCCACTCCGAGCGGGATCCGGGCGAAGGACTCGTAGAACGCCCAATTCATCGCACCCAGCGCCAGCCCGAGCGCCAGCACTGGTCGCCAGTCCGCCGCGGTGCGGCCATCCAGCCGCGGGCGGGCGAAGACGAGCAGGATCAGCGAACTCGTGGCGAGTCGCAGCAGCACCATCCCAATCGGCGGGATCTCGCCGAACTGCTCCTTCGAGACCGCCGCGCCGAATTGCACCGACATGATGCCGATCAGAACCAGTCACACGGGTGACAAACGAGCAGCAGGCATCGGTTCAGCCTGCTGTGCAGATCGGCCGTTAGGCAACAGATTTGGCAACGAACCGTGATCAGCTAGCTTGACTCCGTCTTTTGGAACATTCGCGAAAAGCACCGGAACCGGGCTTTGTGCCGCCTGTACGCCGGCACACCCGCAGGAATCCGGATGATCTCCTTCTAGACCCGTGCGCTACGGCCTTCCTGGATCTCAGCAGCACCGCGCCCGGAGTGCAGGTCCCGCCGGGCGAGACCGCCCTGGTCGACGATCCGCGTTGGGTAGAGGCATGACGATCGACGGCCCCGTCGGGGTCGTTGCAAGCGCTAGGAGCGCGAATTGACGGTGGCGTTCGGTAGCGTCGCTGCCATGGCGTTCACCGGCTGGCCGGCCGATGCCCTGGAGTTCTACGAGGGACTCGAAGCCGACAACTCGAAGACCTACTGGACCGCCCACAAAGCGATCTATGACGAGGCGGTTCACGGCCCGATGGCGGCCCTGCTCGCGGACCTCGAACCGGAGTTCGGCGCCGGCAAAATCTTCCGGCCATATCGGGATGTCAGGTTCAGCCCGGACAAGAGCCCGTACAAGACTGCGATCGGTGCCACCTTGGAGCGCGGCGGATACGTCCAGCTGTCTGCCCGCGGCTTGGCGGCCGGCACTGGGATGTACGTCATGACACCCGGCCAACTCGCCCGCTACCGGGCGGCGGTGGACGCCGATGGGACCGGCACGGAGCTGGAGGAGATCATCCGGGTGGCCGGCAAGCAGGGAATCGAGGTGACCGGCCACGACAGGCTCAAGTCAGCGCCTAGGGGATATGCCAAGGATCATCCACGGATCGAGCTGCTCCGGCAGAAGGGCTTGATCGCCTGGAAGGAATGGCCGATCGCAGCGTGGCTCGGAACCGCTGCGGCGAAGCGCCGGGTCGCGGATTTCCTGCGCGCCGCGCAACCGATGAACACGTGGCTCGACGGCAACGTCGGGCCAGCCGAAACCGAGCTATAAGCGGCATCGAATCGCAGTTGGCAGCACCGCGACGACTCGATCCCCGCTGCCGATGATCGTCGAGCCGTAACCACGAGTTACCACTACTCCTTACCTTCCGTGCTCGCGACTGCAGCGCCTTCGACCTAGATGTGAGCGGCCTTTGGACCCTGGCCAGCCCGCCCGTCTCATCGTCAAGCAGCAGCGGACCGTTCACGGAGTAGTCGGCCACCTCACAGGTTTCTTTCAGGCTGAGCGGTCATAGTTACACCGCAGACTGCCGATCGCGATCGGAGGGCAAATGCGGGGCAGCCAAGCAGTTCGAGTCGCCGCACGCCCCGAATCCGTGCTGACGGCGTGCCTCATCATGGCCGCCGGACTCGCTGCCTGGACGATTGTTAGCGAAGATCGCGCCGACAGCACCGCCGCGGCCCTGTCGCGTGTGCCGTGGCCGGCGATCTCGGCGATGCTGCTGCTGCCGCTGGTGGTTGCGATCCACTACATCAGCGCGGCCTTGGCGCTGCGTGCTGTCAGTGACCAACGGCTCGCGCTCCGGCCGACGACGTTCGCGCAGTTCGCCGCCGGCGCGGTGAACCGGATGGTGCCGAACGGGCTCGGCGGCGCCCTGGTCAACCTGCGATACCTGCTGCGTGTCGGTCTTACCCCCGGCGTCGCCGCGAGCGCGGTGGCTGCGATCGGGGTGGTCGGGGCGGCCACCGATGCCTTGTGTGTCGGTGCGATCACCGCGGTTGGCCCCGCGATAGGACTCGGCGGGGCGGCTCGGGAACTGCACGCTCTGACTACTGATGGACTGCAGGCTGGACAGCGGAACCCGTGGGTGCTGGTGGCGGCGGTGGCCGTGCTGGCCACCGCTGTCCTCCTGCGTTCGCGCGGGGCGATGGCGGCCGGTATTGCACGCGGCACCCGGCACGCCGTCGCCCATATGCGCGACCTCGCGGCTCGGCCCAGCCGGGTCATTGCGGCAATCGCTGCATCCATGACCACCACGATGGCGATGAGTGTTGGCTTCGTCGCGGTGGTCGACGTCTGGGGCCACGCCGCCACTCCGTTGCCGGCGGGGGCGCTTGTGGCGATCTACCTGGTCGCGGCTGCTGCAGGCGGCGCCACCCCGTTGCCGCCCTTCTTCGGTGTCACCGAGGCGATGCTCATCGGCGGGTTGGTGCTCGCGGGATACAGCTCCGGCTCAGCGCTGCTCTCCGTGATCATCTTTCGGGCGGTCACGTATTGGCTGCCGCTGCCGGTTGGCCTCTGGGCGGCGCGTCGACTTCGCCGCGCGAACCTGCTGTAGCACAAGGCCCCAGCCGTTTGACGGGCTCAAGGCAGACCAGGTCGCGGATCTGGTTCTTGATGAACATGGTCATGCAGAGTTCGGTGGCGTTGCTGCTGGCCTTGCTGTGCTGGCAGGAGTAGCGGCCTCAGACGCTATCTGCGCACGTCGACTTGGCCAGATCCATCGCGGCGAGGACCACCGCGCGGCCTCCGCCTTGCTTGAACAATCCACGCCGGACGGTGCGAAGTTGGCCGCGACATTCCTTCGTCAGATCGACATCAAGGATGAAGCGCACTATGGCGCCATGGTCGTGGCTCCGCGGACGGCTCGTGACTCCGTTCGCTGGTCGAGGCAGCTCGTCGATCGAGCGCGCCAGGAACTCGAGCGGTAGCCGGGCCGACAGGATCGTCGCTCTGCGGGTGTCCCCTTTCGACTTCGCCGTTCGTCGTAGGGGCGAGAATGAACTCAAGGGAGGCGGTCATGAAATATCTGCTGCTGATCCACTCCGGTGGCGAGGCATGGGCCAACTACGACAGCCTGAGCGACGAGGAGCAGGAGGGAATCCTGCGCGAGTACCTGGCCCTCGGTCAGGCCCCCGGCGTCGGTGACCACCATCAGCTGCATCCCGCAGACACGGCGACGACTGTGCGTGTACAGGACGGCCGGACCTTGACGACCGACGGCCCGTTCATCGAGGCGAAGGAGGCCCTGGGCGGCTACTTCCTCTACGAGGCGGACAACCTCGACGCGGCGATCGAGTTTGCGGCCCGGATCCCCGCCGCACGCATGGGTGGTGCGATCGAGGTGCGCCCCATCGTTGAGCGCTAGCACGCCCATCGAGCTGGTCTTCCGCGACGAGTGGGGACGATTGATCGCCGCTCTCGTGGGGTTCCTCGGCGACTTCGATCTTGCTGAGGAGTCCGCGCAGGAGGCCTTTACCGTCGCGGCGGAGTGCTGGCCGCGCGACGGCACTCCAGCTAACCCGCGCGCCTGGCTGGTCACCACGGCTCGCAATCGTGCGATCGATCGGATCCGCCGCGACCGAACGCTGGCCGCGAAGCTCCGCGTGCTCGACCGCCAGGAGGCCGTGGAGGACGAGATGGATCCGACGACTTTCCCCGACGAGCGGTTGGAGCTCATCTTCACCTGCTGCCACCCGGCGCTCGCGCTCGAGGCACAGGTCGCTCTGACGCTTCGCGCCCTCGGCGGTCTGAGTACGGAGGAGATCGCCCGCGCCTTCCTCGTTCCTGGCCCTACGATGAAGCGGCGGCTGTCGCGGGCCAAGCGCAAGATCAGGGATGCGGGCATCCCCTTCCGCATCCCAGCGGACCACTTGCTCCCCGACCGGCTTGCTGCAGTGCTCGCCGTCGTCTATCTGATCTTCAACGAGGGGTACGGCGGCCGGGTGGACCTGGCAGCGGAGGCGATCCGGCTCGGAGACGCGCTCACAGAGCTGATGCCAGACGAGGCCGAGGTGCATGGTCTCCACGCGCTGATGCTGCTCCACGATGGTCGCCGCGACGCCCGATTCGAGAATGGGGAGCTTGTCCTCCTTGCCGACCAGGACCCGTCGCGCTGGAACGACGCGCAGATCACCTGCGGTCGTCAAGCGCTTGCCCGTGCCTTCGCGCTGCACGGCCGCGGTCCCTATGTGATCCAGGCAGCCATCGCATCGCTGCATACCGAGCAGCCACGCGACTGGCCGCAGATCGCGGCGCTGTACCGCGAGTTGGCTCTCTTGACCGGCTCGGCCGTCGTCGAGCTCAACCGGGCGATCGCCGTCGCGTACGCGGAAGGCACCGAGGAGGGCCTCGCCCTCGTCGATCAGCTCGACCTGGACGGCTACCAGTATTTCCATTCGACGCGCGCCGACCTCCTCCGCCGGATGGGCCGGGCACAAGAGGCGCGCCTGGAGTACGAGCGTGCGCTTGAACTCGCGCACAACGAACACGAGCGCCGCTTCCTGCGTCGGCGGGTGGCAGAAGTCAGCCAGTAACAGCCAACAGATCGCGCCGGAGAAACTGTCCCCTCCTCCGCCTACCGTTCGTCCTCATGAGGACACAACTCGAGGAGGACGAGATGGTGGACACGCGTAGCCGGGCACGTCGCGTCGGCCCGAGGGCCGCAGCGAACGGCTCGGGACGGATGAAATGGTTTGCTCTGGCGCTGCTCTGCGCCGTTCAGTTCATGGTTGTTCTCGACGTTGCGATCGTGAACGTCGCGCTCCCGTCGATCCAGGTGGATCTGCATTTCTCGCAGGAGAACCTGCAGTGGGTCATCAGCGCGTACGCACTCGTCTTCGGCGGCTTTCTGCTGCTCGGCGGCAGGTTGGCGGACATCATCGGGCGCCGGAAGATCTTCATAGCCGGTCTGGTCGTCTTCTCCCTCGGCTCGCTCCTCAGCGGATTCGCCTGGAATGAAGCGTCGCTGATTGGCGCCCGCGCCATTCAAGGCCTCGGTGCGGCAATGATCACACCGTCGGCGCTTTCGATCCTGACGACGACCTTCGACGAGGGGCGGGAGCGGAACATCGCGCTCGGAGCGTGGGGAGCGGTCGGAGGCTTCGGCGCCGCCGCTGGAGTACTGATGGGCGGCATTCTCACCGACCTCCTCTCCTGGGAATGGATCTTCTTTGTGAACGTTCCCGTCGGCGTTGCCGGACTCGTTCTCGCGCCAATCCTGCTCGGCGAGAGTCGCGATGCGCACGGCCAAAGCCACGACATTCCCGGAGCCGTACTCGTCACCGGCGGGCTCAGCCTCCTGGTGCTCGCCATCACTCAGGGCCAGCAGTGGGGTTGGGGGACGCTGAAGACGAGCGGTACTTTCGCCGCCGCAGCGGTCCTCCTCGTCGCCTTTGCTCTCTGGGAGCAGCGGCAGCGGGATCCGCTGTTGCCATTCTCGATCTTCCGCCTGCAGACGCTGACAGCAGCGAACATCGCCGGCTTCATCATGGGCACGGCCCTGTTCTCGATGTTCCTGATGCTCACGCTCTACATGCAGCAGGTGCTGGGCTTCTCCGCTCTGAAGACCGGCGTGGGCTATCTCGCCGTTGCGGGTACAGCCGTGATCTGGGCGAACGTCGCAGCGGCCGCGGTGAACCGGCTTGGTGTCAAGCCGGCACTCATCCTCGGCATGACGCTGCTCACCGCCGGACTCCTGTACTTCACCCAGGTATCCGTCGACGGTTCCTACTGGGCCGATCTCTTCCCTGGGTTCCTGCTCCTCGGGATGGGGATCCCGTTCGCATTCGTCCCCATCACGATCGCGGCACTCGCCGGAACGAAGCCAACCGAAGCCGGTCTCGCATCCGGGCTGATCAATACGAGTCAGCAGATCGGCGGTGCGGTGGGTATCGCGTTGCTCTCGACCATCGCGGTGTCTACGACAGATGATCGACTGGCGACCGGTGACGGCCTGCACTTCGCGCTGACGGACGGCTTCCAGGCAGCGTTCTGGGCTGGTGCGGTTATTGCGTTCGCCGGTCTCCTGGTCTCGATCTTCCTCGTCCGAGGTCGCGATCTCCGGTCGGAGGAGGCAGTGGTCTCCGAGCCGGTGCTCGAGGTGGCGGGCTAGGTCCTCGTGGTGACGAACGGCGGCACTAGTCGTCGAAGCACCGGCGGAGCAGGCCCATCCCCTCGTCGACGCAGGCTGTCGGGATGGCGCCATAGCCAAGGACGATTCCGGGCCTGCTCGGTGAGTCGACATCAAACATGGACAGTGGCTGGACCTTCACCCCGAGAGCAGACGCCCGACGCACGACCGTGTCGATCGCCTCGGCAGAGGCCGTCCGAGCGATGGCCGTGAGGTGGAGGCCAGCCACCGAAGGGACGACGTGGAGATGGTCGGCGAAGTGTTCTGCGAGGAGTTCGCCGATGCGAGCATGCCGCGCCTGGTAGACCATGCGCATTTTGCGGATGTGCCACGCAAACGCACCCTGCAGGATGAACCGAGCGAGGGAGGCTTGTCCGGGCATGGCAGAGTGCCAGTCGGTCACGTACTTCGCACCATGCAAAGCCCTGCGCAGCGACAGCGGCGGGACGACGAAGCCGAGGCGCAGCGCGGGAAGCATGGTCTTGGAGAACGAGCCCACATAGATCACCCGACCGCTCTGGTCGATGGTCTGCAGCGGCTCGATCGGACGCCCGCTGAAGCGAAACTCGCTGTCGTAGTCGTCCTCGATGATCCCCGCGTCATTCCGTTCCGCCCAGTCCAGCAGGGCCAGGCGTCGCTCCAGCGACATCGGCATGCCCAAGGGGAACTGATGCGACGGCGTGACGTACACCAGCCGAGTCCGGGCCGGAATCGCCGCGACGACCAGCCCCTCGCTATCGACAGGTACGCCCGCCACGCGCGAACCCAGCGACTGGAAGAGCCGCCGCGGTGGAGGGTAGCCGGGATCTTCGACGGCTACCCGGTCGCCGACGGTGAGCAGGGCACGACCGATCACGTCGATGGCCTGCTGTGTGCCGTTGGTCACCACGACGTCATCGGCCGACGCTTGGACTCCGCGCGAGACACCAATGTGCCGGGCGATCGCCTCGCGAAGCCCCTGATGGCCGGCGGGGCTGCCGTAGCCGGCGGTCTCCGCTGCTGGACCGTGCCACTCCTGGCTCATCAACCGCCGCCAGGCCTGGTAAGGGAAGAGCTGCGTGTCGGGCGTGCCTACCCGAAAGTCGAATTCCGCCGGCGCATCGAAGGCGACCGGGAGCGGGATGGTGTCCCATACCGGACGCGGCCGCAGGGCGCCCGGGGCCCGCCTCGGTCGGCCGGCGCGCTGCGTCTTCCGATGCCTGACATAGGTTCCGGCGCCGATGTGGGAGGTCACAAAGCCTTCGCCGGCGAGCCTGTCGTACGCAACGGTCACGGTGGTGCGCGAGACGTTGAGATTGCGGGCAAGCTCCCTGGTCGGTGGCAGCCGATCGCCTGACCGCAACCGGCCGTCGAGGATCGCCCTCCGCAACTGGCGATAAATCTCGCCGGCTAGGTCCGTGCGCCCGATCAGGCTGACATGCAGCTCCACCACGGCCAGGTTACGTGCAACTGGATTGGTCTGGTAGATCTAGCCCAAATTGGCTCTCGTACTGGTCCCTTGTCCCTCGTACGCTCAGGCACACGCAGTATGCCCGCCGGCGCGTGAACAGCCACGCGCGATGCCGCTAAGCGGCGTGATCGCAGACCAAAGAACATAAGAAGGGTTCCTGATATTCATGTCTTCTCACAGCGCAACTTTCTCGATCCCGCAGCTCCAGAGCGAGGTCAAGGGCCGGGTGATCGGTCCTGAGGACGCCGATTACGACCACGCGCGGACCGTCTTTCCTGGCGGGATCGATCGGCGGCCGGCGGCCATCGTCCGGGTCGCCGACGCCACGGACATTTCACGCATCGTGACGCTTGCGGGGCAGAGCGGCTTCGAGCTTGCCGTGCGCAGCGGCGGCCACAGCGCCGCGGGCCACGGCGTCACCGACGGCGGCGTCGTGATCGATCTCGCCGAGATGCGTGCCTTGGACATTGACCTTGACGGTCGCACGGCTTGGGCGGAGACCGGTCTGACGGCGGTCGAGTACTCGTCGGCGGCTGCGGAGCATGGTCTCGCGACCGGCTTCGGTGACACCGGCTCCGTCGGCATTGGCGGCATCACCCTGGGCGGCGGCATCGGCTACCTCGTCCGCAAGTACGGTCTCACCGTCGACGACCTCCTCGCGGTCGACATCGTCACGGCTGACGGCAAGCTGGTCCGGGCGGACGCGGAATCACATCCCGACCTCTTCTGGGCCGTCCGTGGCGGTGGCGGCAACTTCGGGGTGGCAACGAGGTTCCAGTTCCGCCTGCACCCGGTCGGCACGATCGTCGGTGGCATGCTCCTGCTGCCGGCCACGCCGCAGATCATCCAGTCCTTCATCGCCGAGGCCGAGGCAGCGCCACTCGAGCTGTCGACGATCGCAAATGTCATGCCGGCTCCGCCAATGCCGTTCGTACCGGCCGACCAGCATGGACGGCTCTCTATCATGGCGCTGATGTGCTTCACGGGGCCGCCCGAGGCCGGCGAGCGCGCCATGGCGCCCTTCCGCGCGCTTGCCACGCCGATCGTCGATATGCTCCGCCCGATGCCCTACCCGGAGATCTATCCGCCGGACGAGGGCGGCTACCACCCCATGTCGGCAGTCCGCACGATGTTCATCGACTCGGTCGATGCAACGACTGCTGAGAGCATCGTAGAAAATCTCCAGGCGTCCAGCGCCATGATGGCCGTTGCACAGTTGCGAGTGCTCGGCGGCGCGATGGCTCAGGTATCTCCCGACGCCACGGCCTTCGCGCACCGCAACCGGCGGATCATGGCGACCCTCGCCGGGGTCTACATGCAACCGGACGAGGCACCCAAGCACGAGGAGTGGGTGAGCCGCTTCGCCGCCGCACTGCGCGACGGTGAGCCGGCGGCGGCCTACGTCAACTTCCTCGGTGACGAAGGCGAGGAAGGGGTGCGTCAGGCCTACCCGGGCTCCACCTGGGATCGGCTGCGCGCGGTCAAAGCGCAGTACGACCCGACGAACCTGTTCCGGCTGAACCAGAACATCCCACCAGCCAGCGCCGGCACGTGATCGAGCTGGCCATAACCCAGGACCCTTGACAGCTCACCGAGCTGTCGTCCCACCGTCGGAGATTTCGGGGACAGCCTTACTGGGCTGTCCCCGGACGAGGGAGCAGGTTTGCTGAGGAAGGTTGTCGCTGGGCTTGCGATCCTGTTGGGGCTCTATTTCGTCGTACGGGCCGTGGTCGAGCCTTTCGTGATCGACGTCAACGACCCAGCGACCTACCGCGACGATTGGGGCGGCCCGAGCCTGCTGGGTGTGCTCGCGGTCCACTGCGGGCCGGGATTGCTCGTCCTGGTCACCCTCTGCATAGTTCTGCTGCGACGCCGGCGGGTCGCCGCCAAAGGCCTAGTGTCGCGGCAGGGTTAGCAGCTGGTCATCGTCGAGGTCGACCTGCGTCCCGAACGGGTGGCTGATCTTGTCGAGGACAGCGCGCAGCCACTCACGGTCATCTGGGCTTGCGTGCTCCAGGCGCATCCGGCGGGCCCGAAGCGGTGCCATCCGGAGCCATTCGAGCGTGCCGTCGGACGGGTCGAGGCTGGCGAACCACGCCAAGCGCAGGTCGTCCCGGTATCGGTCGTACCCGGCGATCCCCTCGTAGTCGTCGATCAGATCGCCGCATCCGTAGAGGATGGCCCGGTCGCGGTAGACCTCGACCGGACGGGGATGGTGGGACGAGTGTCCGTGGACGAGGTCCACGCCGCCGTCGATCAGTCGGTGCGCGAACTCGACGTGGTCGCTGGGCACGTCATACCCCCAGTTGGAGCCCCAGTGCACCGATGCGACGACGACGTCACCCCGTTGCTTCAAGGCGGCGGCGTTCTTCACGGCCTCGTCGGCGCTCGCCGGTGAAAGGTCGGGCAGGAACCGGATGCCCGGCCGGCCCGCCGTCGCCGCCCAGCTGGCCGGGATCCCGCTTGTTGGCGCTCCGAGTGCGAGGACGATCACCCGGTATCCGTTGCCATCGGTGAAGATGGCGGGCTGCTCGGCCTCGATCGCGCTCGGGCCGGCTCCGATGGGCCGGATGCCAGCGCGAGTCAGCGCGTCGAGCGTGTCGAGGAGCCCGCGACGGCCGAAGTCGAGCACGTGGTTGTTCGCCAGCGTGCAGCCGTCGATGCTCGCTGACACCAGGCACGGGATGTTGGAAGGGCTCATCCGGTAGTGAACCCCCTTCCCGGACGCGACGTCCGGGCTCGACGTGATGCTCGTCTCGAGATTCACGATCCGCAGGTCCGGCGCGAAGTGATCGAGGAGTTGCAGCGACTCTCCCCACGGCCAGCCGAAATCGACGGGACTCGGGATCGGCCCGTTCGCCGCCTCCGCCAGCGCGACGTACTCCCTGGCGTCCTTGACATACGTCTCCCAGAGCTTGGGATCGCCCGGGTGAGGCAGGATCTGGTCAACTCCGCGGCCGGTCATCACGTCGCCGCCGAGGAACAAGATCATGTCGGGCCTCCTCGCCACCGGCAGAGGCGTAAGCCGTCTCCTACCCCACGTACTCGCGGACGGGTACGCCGCGAACCCCGGGGCGGCTCATGAAGAGCGCGCCCGCCTGTGGCTCGCGCTCGCCGCGCCCCTCGCGTGACGTGGTGATGTAGAGCTCGTCGAGGTTAGGCCCGCCGAAGGCGCAGGACGAGACCTGCGATACCGGAACGTCGACCACCGCGTCGAGGCGACCCTGCGGCGAGTAGCGGTGGACCGCTGCCCCGCCCCACAACGCCACCCAGAGGCAGCCGTCGGCGTCGATGGTCATGCCGTCCGGCTCGCCGTCGTCCTTGGGGATCTCGACCACGGTGCGGCGGTTGCTGAAAGTGCTCTCTGTCGCGTCGAAGTCAAAGACATCAACGCGTTGGGTGGGAGTGTCGATGTAATAGACGGTTGATCCGTCAAGGC
This sequence comes from Actinomycetota bacterium, assembly GCA_046735375.1. Classification (GTDB taxonomy): domain Bacteria; phylum Actinomycetota; class Actinomycetes; order JAKEEW01; family JAKEEW01; genus DASYTV01. The sequence goes on from JBKPTD010000016.1 coordinate 19,103, forward strand.
TCCACACCAGCCCGTTGGAGATGGTCACCCCACGCAGCACGACATGGACAGAGTGGTCTGTGTCGAGCCGGTAGAGCGAAGCCCGCCCTGGTGCGGAGTCGTAGGCCATGGAGCCGCAGTAGAACCGCCCTTGCGGGTCACAGCCACCGTCGTTCATTCGCAGCGACGGGTCGTCGAACGCATCCGCGAGCGGTATCACGCCATCCGAGCCGCCCCCGAGGAGGGCGAACCCGCGCTGGGTGGCCACGACGAGTCCACCAGCCTGGCGCGGCCGGATCGCCGCGGCCACAGTCGCGACATGTCGCCGCTCGATCGGCCCGTCCGGCGGCTCCCATGACATGACATCGCCGGCGAGCATGTCCACCCAGAACAGACGCCCAGGTCCTCCGTCCCAGATCGGGCCCTCACCGTGTTCAACCAGCGGATCTGTCGCCTGAACGGCATCGCTCACGGATCTCACCTCCCCCGCTGGTGATCAGGCATGCGTACACCCGCTCTCGCCACAGCGCACATCTGCGGGGCGGGCGCACGCGCACCTGATCCGTCGCTCGAGCGTCCCGGTGGCGGCGCCGAAGCATAACGCTCGGGCAGGCGGACCACTCCAGCGAGGCGACCGAGCTCAAAGCGCTCCTACAGCCAGTGGTTGTCGTGGCGAAGGTAGAACTCCGCCTTTTGCTCATCGGTGAGGCCTGCGAGGCCCGCCGCAAGGCCTTCGAAATAAGCCTCTCGCGGCGCCCCCGGGGTGAACAGGATCAGCATCGATGCTGGGCCGGATTCATTGCGGAAGGCGTGGATGCCGCCCTCGGGAACGTACAGGAAATCTCCTGGCGTGGCGTCGATCCAGCGCTCGCCGTTGTAGAGCCGCACTGCACCTGACAGCACGTAGAACGATTCGGACATCGTTCGGTGGAAATGCGGACCGGGTCCGCTCGGCTCTTGTCCCATGTCCCATCGATACAGCCCGAACGACCCGTGTGTGGATGCGCCCGTCGCGAGGTAGTGGGCCGCTCCTCCGGAGCGGTATTTCACCTCTGGCTCCTGCGTCGCCGGCCGGAGAACCGCGCTGGTCTCTCCGCCCTCGCCGAAATATTGGGGCTCTGGGTAGGACATCCTCACTCCTTCGGTTCCGGCGCATCGGTGCCCGTGGGGCCCGGTCGCTCCCGAGACCCGCCGGCAAGCAGCCTCGGCCCCCGCCGGCGACATGCAGCGATGATCTCGTTACTGGATGGTCGGTGGACTTCCTAGACGGTAGAGGGGAACCTAGCTCGCCGGCTTCCTGGCTCGGCACCCGCCGAGCCAGGAAGATGATTGTCATAGCTCAACGCCGGTTCGGGCGCTCACCGCTTGACGGGGGTACGGCGGGCTCGGGCCTTCGGGCGCTCATGGCTTGACGGGACACGGGTGGCATCGGGTCTTCGGGCGCTCACGGCTTGACGAGGGTACGGGCCGCGTCGGCGATGGCGGCGGCATCGATGCCCGCGGCGCGGAGCTGCTCGGCCGGGGTTGCGGATCCTGGCATCGAACTGACGGCGAGCTTCGCGAAGCGAGGCGGCTGACCGTCGCTGGCGAGTGCTGACAGGACAGCGTCTCCGAGCCCGCCCTCAGGCCAGTGATCCTCGACGGTCAAGACGTGCCCCGTCTCGCGCGCGGCCCAGCGCAGTGTTGCCTCGTCGATGGGCTTGATGGAGTACGCGTCGATCACCCGGGCCGGCAGGCCTTCGCCGGCCAGCTGCTCCGCCGCTTGCATCGCCTCGGCGACGGTGATCCCGGCCGCGACGATCGACAACCGGTCGTCTGGGCTAGCCCCGATGACCCGGCTGCCACCGATGGGGAAGTCCTCGTCGGGGCCGTACAGAACCGGTGTCTCTCCGCGGGTCGTTCGCAAGTAAGAGATCCCGGGTCGCTCCGCCATCGCTGCGACAAGGGCAGCGGTCTGGTTGGGATCGCAGGGGTAGAGGACCGTGCTTCCGTAGACGGCCCGCAATGCCGCAAGATCCTCCAGGCCCATCTGGGATGGGCCGTCCTGGCCGATCGACACCCCGGCATGCGACCCGACCAGACGAAGGTTGGCTTGGCTGATCGCTGCCATCCGGATGAAGTCGTACGCGCGGGTGAGGAAGGCCGCAAACGTGGCGGCGTAGGGGATCCAACCGCGCACCTGCAGCCCAACCGCCGCGGCGATCATCTGCTGCTCCGCGATGTAGCACTCGAAGAAACGGTCTGGGTGGGCTTCGGCAAACTGTTCGGTCCTGGTGGAGTCCGCTACCTCACCGTCGAGAACGACGACGTCGGCCCTCGCATCACCGAGCGCGGCGAGAGCCGCACCGAATGCCGTCCTCGTCGCCACCTGCTCGCCGGTATCCCATCTCGGCAGTTGCGGCGCCGCGGTCGGGCGCTCCGCGACCTGGAAGGCGGGTGGCGGCGCAACCGTCACCCGGATGTCGCGCTCTCCTCCGAGCTCCGCCACCGCCTCCTCTGGATCACTGAGCGGCTTCCCGTGCTTGCCTTCCTTGTCCTCCACGGCGGCGACGCCCTTGCCCTTTTTCGTATGAGCCAGGATCGCCGTCGGCCTGCCATCCGCGGCGAGCGCTTCGTTGTATGCCCGATCGATCTCGACGACGTCGTGTCCGTCGATCTCGATGATGTGCCAGTCGAAGGCGCCGATTCGCCGCGCGTACGCCGAGGTGTCCCAGCCGTGGCGGGTCGGGCCATGCTGTCCGAGCCTGTTGACGTCGACAATCGCGATGAGGTTGTCAAGCTTGGAGTATCCGGCCTGCTCGAACGCCTCCCACATGGATCCCTCGGCAAGCTCGCTGTCGCCACAGAGCACCCAGATTCGGTACGGCGCATCCTCGAGCTGTTTGCCGGAGAGCCCGATCCCCACGCCGAACGGAAGCCCCTGTCCCAACGAGCCGGTTGCGACATCGACCCAGGGCAGCCGCGGTGTCGGGTGGCCCTCCAGCCGGCTGCCCTCCTTGCGGAACGTCAGCAGCTCGCTGTCGGTGATCGCCCCGGCGGCCTTGTACATCGCGTAGAGCAGCGGAGACGCGTGCCCCTTGGAGAAGATCAGGTGGTCGTTGCCGGGCTTTTCCGGTGCGTCAAAGTCATAGCGCAGGTGTTTTGCGAGCAGGACCGCCATGAGATCGGCCGCCGACATGGATGAGGTGGGATGGCCTGATCCGGCCGCGGCCGAGCAGCGAACGGCGTCGACCCGCAACTGCTGGCCGAGTTCAGTGAGGTATGCGTAGTCCGGTGTTTGCGCTGCCATGCAGGCTTGCCTACCCACTCGGCTGGCGCCGATTCAGCCGCAGCCAGGGCCAGCGCTGCGAGCCGGGCGGGTTGCGGCGCTACCCGGCCGCCGCCGTGAAACTGCAGCGCGTCAGCATGGGTGCGTGCCAACCGAGCGGAAAGATCTCTTGGAGTCGGCCGTCGACGTCGCCGAGCGGGCGGCGGAACGTTCAGGTGTTGACGTCAGGCTGATCGGCAGTCTTGCGGAGATCCACGCCGTCCATTCCCTCTTCGACAGCATCTGGCAGCCGGACAAGAACAACCCGCCGGTGACGGTTGACCAGCTCCGCGCAATGACGTACGCGGGGAACTACCTCGCAGGTGCCTTCGATCGCGGATCGCTGATCGGCGCCTGTGTCGGCTTCTTCGCGGCGCCGCCCGGTGCTTCCATGCATTCCCATGTCGCGGGCGTGGCGGCTGAGGTTCGTGGCCGGAGTGTCGGCTTCGCGCTCAAGCTGCACCAACGCGCTTGGGCCCTGGGACAGGGGCTGACGGATGTGACATGGACCTTCGACCCCGTGGTGCGGCGCAACGCCTATTTCAACCTGGCCAAGCTCGGCGCGATCCCCCACGACTACCTCGTCGATTTCTATGGCGATATGGATGACGGGATCAACATCGGCCAGGGCAGCGATCGGCTGCTCGTCGGCTGGGACTTGGCCTCCGACGCCGTGGTCGACGCGTGTGCCGGGCGCTCGGTCGGTCCTGATGACAGCCTGACGTCAGCTGCCCCGTTCGCGTTGCGCGAGGTGTCGGGGGAGCCGGTGACAGTTGACGATCCTGGACCCCCGGACGTACCGACCATCCGCGTCGAGATCCCCGCCGATATCGAGAAACTTCGCCAGGTGGACCCGGCCGTCGCGAGGCGGTGGCGGCTGGCAGTCCGCGATGTGCTTGGCGGGCTTGTCGCAAGCGGGGCACAGGTGACGGGGTTCTCGCGGTCCGGGTGGTACGCCGTGGAGAGGGCGCCGCGATGAAGCTGACGGGATTCGAGCTTCGCCGCATCTCCATGCCTTTGGTCGCCCCGTTCCGTACCTCGTTCGGGGTCGAGTCCAACCGAGACATCCTCCTGCTGCGAGCGGTCACCCCCGACGGCTACGGCTGGGGGGAATGCGTTGCGACAACCGAGCCGCTGTATTCGTCGGAGTACGTCGACGGTGCTGCCGACGTCATTCGTCGCTACCTCGCGCCGAGGGTGCTTGCCGTCGACGACCCCAACCCGCTCCAGCTCGAGTCATTGCTTGCCCCGATCAAGGGGCACCGAATGGCGAAGGCCGCCGTGGAGATGGCGGTGCTCGACGCTTGGCTGCGTGCTCGCGGCGAGTCCTTCGGGCTCTACCTCGGCGCTAGCCGCACCCGCGTACCGGCCGGTGTCTCGGTAGGGATCATGGATTCCGTGCCGGAGCTGCTCGACGCAGTCGCCACATACCTTGATCAGGGCTACCTCAGAATCAAGCTCAAGATCGAGCCGGGATGGGACGTCAGGCCAGTGAGCGCGGTCAGAGAGCGGTTCGGCGACGATCTTCTTCTGCAGGTCGATGCGAACGCCGCGTATGCCCTTTCCGACGCGCGGACTCTTGCCGCACTCGACCGGTTCGACCTGCTGCTGATCGAGCAGCCACTCGGTGAGGAGGACCTCCGCGAGCACGCCGAGCTCGCCACCCTGATCCGCACGCCGATCTGCCTGGACGAGTCGATCACGTCCGCGAAGGCCGCCGCCGACGCGCTCGCGCTGCGGGCTGCTCGCGTCATCAACATCAAACCGGGTCGGGTCGGCGGCTATCTCGAGGCGCGGCGCATCCACGACCTGTGCCGCTCCAGCGGGGTCGCGGTCTGGTGCGGCGGAATGCTGGAGACCGGCCTTGGCCGCGCGGGCAACGTCGCGCTTGCCGCCCTGCCCGGGTTCACACTCCCGGGCGATACGTCCGCGTCCGACCGTTATTACACGCGGGACATCACCGACCCATTCGTCCTCGAGGATGGCCACCTCACCGTCCCCGACGGCCCCGGTCTCGGCGTCGAGCCGGTTGACGACATCCTCGATGAGCTGACCACCTCACGGGAGTGGCTGTCGGCGGCCTAGCGGGACGGCGGCTCGAGGCAGGGGCTCAGCGGCGGGATACCTGCATCTGCGGGAGGCGGACCGCGAAGCGAGCACCAGGGGCCGCATTCTCGACGCACACCGTGCCGCCGTGACGCTCGGTGATTTCCTTGACGATCGCGAGGCCGAGCCCCGTCCCACCGTTGTGGCGGCTGCGCGCCTCGTCGAGGCGGGCGAAACGCTGGAAGATCCGCTCCCGTTCGGCGAGTGGCACGCCTGGCCCGTCATCCTCGACCACGAGGTTGATCTCATGGCCTCCGGCAGACAGCCGGATGCGGACTCTTGATTCGGCGTGGTGCTCGGCGTTCTCGAGCAAGTTGCGTACCAGCCTGGTCAGCTCATCACGGTTGCCGCACAGGGGTGCCGCCGAGACACCGGACGCGTCGACCCGGATCTGGGCGGTCGACCGCAGCCGGGCGGCTTCCTCGAGGACGATGTCATCGAGGTCCACCGGTTCGATCCGGCGCACAGTCTCTTCGCCGTCGCTACGCGCGAGGAAGAGCAGGTCGCGTACCAGCCGTTCCATGTGCCTGCTCTCCGCCAGCAGGTCGGAGGAGGTCGCGGCCCAGTCCGTGGTGGCCGGCTGCGCGAGGGCGACCTCCAGCTGAGTACGGAGGGCGGCGATGGGGCTCTGCAGCTCATGAGAGGCGTCGGCGACGAATTTGCGCTGGCGCTCGCTTGCCGCTTGGAGGCGGTCGAGCATCTCGTTCATCGTGGACGCCAGCCTGCCGATCTCGTCCTGGCTCGGCGGCACCGGAACCCGCCGGTCGAGCGCCCGTCCGGAGATGTCAGCGACCTCGGCACGTATCGCCTCGACCGGCCGCAACGCGCGCCCGACAAGCACCCAGCTGGCGACGGCGAGCAACGCGAGCAGCGGGGGGAAGATGAGGAGGAGAACGCGACGGACCGTGGCGATGGTGTCATTCACCGACTCGAGGCTGGTCCCGATGTAGACAGTCACGGGTCCGTTGCGCGTGCGAGCTTGCTGTGCCCACACGCGAAAGTCGGTGAGCTCGTTGTCATCCGGCACGTCCCGCACCGTGCGCACGACCGGAGCTTCACCTTCCGGCGCGAAAGTGGCGATCGCGCGCCCGGTATGACCCGCACTGCCCGCGAGAACCGCGCCGGAGGCGTCAACCACCTGCGCCACGTCTTCGTCATTCGGGACCGTCAATAGCTCCGGCAAGGCTCCCGTCGTGGCAAGCGTCGCCAGATCCTGTGCCCTGGTCTTCGCGGCGTCGTCGCCGGCGCGCTCCAGCGAATGGCGGAGAACGACAAGCAGCGCGACCGCACTGATCCCCACGGCAATGGCCGCGACCAGGGTGGCGAGCACGGCCATCCGCGCCCGGACGGAACCGAACAGCACATGCCGGCGAGCCATGGCGGCTATCTTCCGTCCGGATCCAGGCAATAGCCGACCAGCCGTACGGTCTGCAGGGTGTGCCGGCCGAACGGTTGGTCAATGGCCTTTCGCAGCTGCCCGACGTACACCTCGACGATGTTCGGGTCGCCGTCGAACGCGAAGTCCCAGACATGGTCGAGGATCTCCGCCTTCGACAACACCTCGCCAGGGCGCCTGAGCAGGAACTCGAGGAGCGAGAACTGCCGTGGCGTCAAGTGGATCGGGGTATCCCCACGCCACACCCGATGGGATGCCGGATCCAGGCGCAAGTCGCCGGCAGTGAGGACGGCCGGGCGTTCCCGCCCGCCCCGCCGCAGCAAGGCCCGCAACCTTGCCACCAGGACGACGTAGGAAAACGGCTTGGCCAGGAAGTCGTCGGCGCCGGTGTCGAGGGCCTCGGCCTCGTCCAGTTCGCCGTCCTTGGCCGTCAGCATCAAGATCGGAGTCCAGTTGCCTGCCGCTCGCAGCCGTTCACACAGGCGGTAGCCGTTGATGCCAGGCAACATGATGTCGAGGATCATTGCGTCATAGACGTCTTCGCCGGCTCGCCACAGTCCGTCATCGCCGGTGAGGGCGACGTCGACCGCAAAGCCCTCGCCTTCCAAACCCCGTTTGATCGCCCGGGCGAGGATCTTGTCGTCCTCCACCAGCAGGATCCGCACCCTCACACAGTCGCACGCCGGCGCTGATGCTGCGCTGAAGGTCGGCTGAAACGGCGGCGGGAGTGATCCTTTAGTCTGCGGTTAGGAGGCGCCCTGGACGATCACGGATGCTCCGGCGGCAGAGCCCCGGCAAAGATCATGGATCAAGATCCCACAGCGCCTCGTCCAGCCGACGTCGCGCCTCGGCAATCGCTCTTATCGCGTCCCGCTGCGCCGACCGCGCCAACGCCAGCCGCTGCTCGGCTGTGACCTTCTCCCGCCGTGCCTCGATGCGCTGACTGTCGAGCCAGTCGATGCGGTCCGCCGCTGCCTCGAGCGCTGCCTCCGCGTCGGCGAGCTCATGCTCGCTCTGCCAGTGCGCTGACTCCAGCGCGGCAAGTTTGGCCTCGGCCTGACGTACGGGATCGTCCCGGCGGGTCGGAGCGGGCGCGGATTCGTCGGGCGAGACTCTCCCCGACAGGTCATCCACAAGACGCAGGTCCCAGTGGCCGTCGCCTGCGGTGGTGTCTTCCGCGCCGCCAGGCTCCACCTCCACCTGCGGCATCGGTCCAAACCCGTTGTGCGACATCGGACGCACCAAGTGGCCGGACGAGACCGTGAACGACCCGGCGAGGTCAACCAGTGCCGCGTTCAAGGTGGCTTCGACCTCGGCGAGCGCAGCCTCCGTCGTCGGTGCCCCAGCCTCGATGGAGCGCAGCCGGGCCCGAGCGACGAGCTCGGCGATCAGGTGCCGCCGTTCGGTGCGCAGCCGTGCCAACTCCGCGGTCTCGAGCCTGGTCTGCGCCTGCCGCAACCGCCGACCGAGCGCGACTAGCTGGTCCAAGGACGCTCCGTCGTACCTCGCCAGGAGGTTCACCAGCCATGCGCTGCGCGTCGGGCGGCGTAGGGTCGCCAACTCACGCGCCAGCTCACCGTTCCCCGCCGTGCGCGCTTTCCTGACGAACTCGTCTCGGGCTGCGACGAACCGCGACGGCGGCACCAGGTAAAGCTCGCGTGCGATCTCGTGGGTCTCGGTCAACTCCATCGTCATGGTGGTTCCCGCCCGCCTCCTGGGTCGTCGAGCCATCCAATCTCGGATGCCGCCGGTCCGCAACGACATCTGAGGTGGAGTCCACATTCATCCCAATCGTCGGACATGAACGTTTCGTGTGAAGGGACCCCTCACCCCAACCGCTGGGACAAGAAGGGCACCTCCACCCGAACTAATGGGGTGAAGGTGCCCTTCATGTCGACGTCTGGGGGTTTGCGGGGGAGACTCACATATGCGGTCGTTGAGCAACGGCCGCGATGTCGATGCTGGCCCAGCACCTGGAGTCGAAGTGAAGAGCGTCTGGAAAGGCGTCATCTCGTTCGGGCTCGTCTCTATCCCGATCCGGCTGTACGCCGCTACCGAGGAGCGGGGCGTTGCGCTACACCAGGTCCATGTGAAGGACGGCGGCCGGATCCGCTATCGACGCTTCTGCACCGCCGATGGGGAAGAGGTCCCGTTCGAGGACATCGTCAGGGGCTACGAGCTGCCGACCGGCGAGGTTGTGGTCCTTACCGACGAGGACTTCGCCGAGCTCCCACTGTCATCGAGCCGGGCGATCGACGTGCTCAGCTTCGTCGACGCGGACTCGCTCGATCCGGTCCAATTCTCCCGCAGCTACTACTGCGAGCCGGCCGACCCCGATGCCAAGCCCTATATCCTCCTGCGCGATGCGCTCGACCGCGCCGGCAAGGTCGCCATGGTCAAGGTGGCCCTGCGGCAGCGCGAGTCTCTCGCCGTGCTGCGCCCTCGCAACGGCGTCCTCGTCCTCCAGCTCATGCTGTGGCCCGACGAGGTTCGCGTCCCGCGATTCCCGTTCCTCAACGAAGACGTGTGGCCGCGGCCGCAGGAGCTGCAGATGGCCGGCGCGTATGTGAACGCGATGACCGGGGATGTGGAGCCGGACGAGCTGGTGGACCGCTATCGGGTGGCGCTCGAGCAGCTCGTCGAAGCGAAGATCACCGGCCACAAGGTGGAGCAGCCACCGGGTCCGGCCCAGCCAGGCGGCGTCGACCTGATGGAGGCGCTGCGGCGGAGTGTGGAAGAGGCGAAGAAGGCCCGCGGTGAGGAGGATCGCGGCAAGCGCAGCCGGGTCGGCAAGCGCGCGGTCGCGACGGCGACGCAACGGAAGACGACTGCGAGAAAGACCAGCCGCCCGCAGGTCACCAAGAAGGCCGCGGCCCAAAAGACGACCGCGAAGAAGACGAGCGCGAAGAAGAGCACCAGCCGGCGATAGCGGGACGATCCGTTGGCCAAAGCCGCAGTTCCGAGCGACAATGAGTGGAGTAGTCGCTTCGCCGGATGGGGTGATCTGCGATGCGATGGTTGATCGGCGCCATCTATGGCCCCTTGGTCGCTCTGGTCTGGATCGAAGCGGGCGTGGCCAACGCGCTCCTCATACTCGCCGCCATCCTCTTCCTCGTGACGACACTTCGTGTCGACATCATGAGCGAGTGGATTCAGGGCTGGCCTGGATGGCTGGCCAGCAGGCGCCACACCACCTCCAGTTCGACGTCCAGTCACTGACGCGCGCTCGGCCGGCGACCGGTCGGGGCGGGCGGCGAAGCCTTCCCCGACGGCGTCGCCCGAGCATCAGCGCGCGCGAGTACTCCGGGCCCGATCGAGCACCCGCTTCGCACGCTCGAGGTCGCGCTCGGCACGACTGACGTCGCGGCGTGTCTGGTTGGCCGCGCGGTCCGCGGTACGGATCTCCCCCTCCAACTCCTGAAGCCGGGCCCGGAGATCGTCGTACTCCCGTCGCAGCCGCGCCCTCTCCTCATCAACCCGAGCGGCATCTGCCAGGGCCTCATCGTGGCGGCCCACCGCCAGACCGACCTCGGCGGCGAGCTCTTCCACATCCGGCCCGGCTGTTCGCCCGCGAGCGGGCGTCGGCGCGCCGGTCGCCCCCGCTGCGTCACGCGCCTTCTGTGTGGACGCCGGCACCGGCTCGGCCTCTTCCTCGGCCTCGTCCGCCGGCACCAACCGCAGGGAAGGCACCGGGCCTAGCCCGGCGTAGTGGACCGGCCGATCCAGGCGCCCTGCCAGGACCGCCTCGGCGACATCGGGCTCAGCTAGTGCGCCCGCGAGGGTCGATTCGAGATCCAAGGCGATCGCACTGGACATTGTCTGGCCGTGTTCGGCGAGTGCGGCGCCGGCGGCCGCGATCAGGGCCGTGACGTAGCCGTGCCGTGCCTCCGCTAGCGATCGGAGCTCGTCCCGCCGGCCAAGGCGTTGGGCCTTGGCGAGGCGAGGACCAAGCTCGATCAGCGCCCTAAGTATGTCCCCAGCTCGCCGGGAGAGCAGGTTGACCGCCCAGGCGCTCACCGTAGGCTTTCGCAGCCGCTTGATCTCGGCCGCCAGCTTGGCCTCGCCTGCTGCCTTCGCCGCTGTCGAGGCGGCATCGCGCGAGGCGATGAACTGGTCCGGCGGCAGCGCATAAAGCCTGTCGACTGCCTCATCAATGTCCTTGGGCGCTTCGCCTGGCACGGGCCAAGTCTTTCAGCAGAGTTCCTTGATCAGGAAGCTCTGGTATCAAGGACGACGTGACCGTTAGGGAGATCCGCGTGTTCGGCGACCCTGTGCTGCGTACGCCGGCCGACCCGGTGCGCGACTTTTCCGTACGCCTACAGGCGCTCGTTGCGGATATGTTCGACACGCTGGACGTGCCAGGTCGGGTCGGTCTCGCGGCACCTCAGATCGGTGTTTCGCTACGGGTCTTCGTCTATGACGTCGACGGTGATCGCGGGCACTTCGTCAACCCAACGGTCGTAAGCGCCACCGGTGAGGAGGTGGACGAGGAGGGCTGCCTTTCCGTGCCCGGCCTCCAGTATCCGACGCCGCGTGCGGCCGACGTGATCGTCTCCGGGTACGACATGCACGGCGAGCCGATAACTGTCGAGGCGGCGGGCCTGCTCGCCCGGTGCCTGCAGCACGAGGCAGATCACCTTGACGGCACTATCTACCTCGACCGGTTGGACCGGGACCTTCGCCGGCAGGCGCTGCGCGCGATCCGCGAGTCGGCCTGGCGCTCGGCCGCGGGCTGAGCTGGACCGCGCCCCCCGTCGCCCTCGGCGTCCCCAGAGAGGCGAATCGCTACTAGGCGGGGCGGACACGGGACCCTAGAAGCGCAGGAGCGCTCCCACACCATCCTGCGCTTGCCCGGTGGCCTTGCCCTCCAGGCCGCCCGTGTGGTCGACCGCGTGGACGTCCGCACTGTTGCCCGCCGCGGCGCGGACGAGCGCCGCGTCCGCCCGCACTGTCGCGACCACCCCGACCTGCTCCAGCTCCTCTGGTGCGGTGGCGAGGTCAAGCGGATCGGGACCGATGGGAATGGGGGTTTCAATCCCGTCAGCGGCGATCAGCAGATGGTCCACTCGTCCCTGCCGGAGTGCGGATGTGGTGTCTGCGAGACCTTCGACCGCGCGCCCGCCGCGGCCGTGCTCCTCGACGAACCGATCCATCACGGCTTGTTCCTCGGCGGTTGCCTCGTCCGCGACCAGCCGCTGGGTGGAGTCCCGCAGTGTGTCGTTGTCGACGCCGGGATCCCGGCCGCCCCTCACCTCGACGACCTGATCACGGCTGGCCCCCGGCAGTGCGTCGAGCAGGGCAGCCTTGGCCCGTACATCGCCGGCGAGGACAATCAGCCTGGTGCGGTGCTGATGCGCGAGCCGGTCCATGTGCTCGGCGATGAGGTGGGCATTGGCAGCCCAGAGATTCTCCGCACGCTGCTGGTAGCGCTGCTGCGACCAGCCGCCCGGCGCGGCTCTCGTGATCGGGTACCTACGGCCCGTGACCTCGTCAGTCTCCACCTGGGTCGGCCCGTACACGGCTAGGTCCGCGCCCGCGCGATCGACGAGTGCCACGATGTGTGGGACTCGCGGCGGCTGCAATGCGATCAGCGGGAAGAGGTCGGGCAGCCCGCCCCAGCTCGCACGGCCGGTCGGCGACCGGCCTGAGATGCGGTCGTCGTAGTGCACCTCGCCGGCCGCCGCCACGATGACCTGCGTCTGGGCGCCTGGTGACATCCCGCCTTCCAGCCCGGCCGTCACCGCGCCGGCCATCGCCTCCAAGGTCTCCTCACGGGCGCCCTGTTCAGCGAGACTGGCGCGCAAACCACGCCACGTCAGCTCGGTGAGCCGAACGCCCTCCTCCGTCGACCGGGTGATGTCGAGATAAGCCGTCGCAAAAGGACCGGCATGACCCCAAATGGGCAGCAGGAAGGAAACGTGCATGACAGATCACCACCAATAATCACTTGTCGACTCAAGCGGGCATCTCACACGCCTTGGCTGCCTCTGGCGATGCCTCGTGATCAAGGCAATAGATCGCGTAGGCGCGTCCAAGTACGGGAAGGGCGACGTTGCGGACCCGTACGCCACCGGGTGTCGCGCCCTTCTCGGTTCCGGCATGAGCATGGCCGTGGACCGCTAGGTCGGTGCCGGTCGAATCCACAGCCTCTGCTAGCAGATAACTCCCAAGGAACGGATAGATCTCGGGAGGTTCCCCCGCCAGGGTGTCCTTGACCGGCGAATAGTGCGTCAAGGCGATCCGATAGTCGGCCTCAAGCCCCGCTAGTTGTTCCTGCAGCTGTGCTGCGATCCGCTGGGTATGGGTCACGAAGGCCTTGATCTCCGGCTCACCGAACGCCGTCGCTGCCTTGCCGGCGAAGCCGCCGCCGAATCCCTTCGACCCGGCCACCCCGAGAGTGCCGCCCCCGTTGCACGTCAGCACAGTGCTCGAACACTCGAGCACGGTCACGCCGGCATCGGACAGCATCGCCGTAATCTCGCGCTCGGCGTCAGAGTGGTAGTCGTGATTGCCAAGCACGGCGACGACGGGCACGGACAGGTCCTTGAACTCGTCGGCGACCAGCCGGCCCTCCGCCGGCGTGCCGTGCCGGGTCAGATCACCGGCGAGCAGCAGGACGTCAACCTGCTCACCAAGTTTCGCCAAGCGCGGCCGCAATTGACCGCGGTTGTCCTCACCGACATGGACGTCCCCGATGGCAGCGATCCGGATCATGCAAGCTGCTCCTTGCCGGTCGGGTCTCGCACCTCCACCACGTTGATCTCGTTGTGGAAATGCAGTCCTGGCTCGACCTCGCTGGCGACGACGCCGATCAGCCGGCGGCGTTCCTCGGTGCCCACCTGACCGTGCAGGAAGACCTCATCACCGCGAACGTCAACGTGGATCCCCAGCTCTGCGACGCGATCGTCTTCGGCGATCGTGCGCTGGATGCGGGCCGCCGTGTAGTGGGGTGCCTCACGGTTCATCGAGCTCCTCCGGTGCGATGACGCCGAGCTTCTCGAGCAGGACGAGAAACGCGAACGCGTACGGCGAATCAGCGGTCTCTTTGCGCACCCTCGGCCAATCGATCTGCTCACGCAGCGCACGAGCCATCGGGAGCGCTTCGGCGAAGTCACAGCCGTGTGGTGAGAACGCGAGCAGCTTGGAGATGAGAAGTTGCGTCGCGCTGATCACCGGCATTCGCACCGCCGCAACCTCGAGATGCTCGATGTCGGCGAGCAGGTCCGGGGTGTTGGCACGGCCCGCCGGCCGGAAAATCAGGTCGACGAGCGTCTCCTGCCCGGCACCGGGCTCCGGCTCGGAGCCGTCGGGCAGCTCCACTGGATCCCATGCCTTGACCAGCCAGTCCTCTGGCGGCCTCTCGGTTCGCATACCGATCGAGGCGAGCGCATCCAAAGCGCGCTCGACATCGGCTTCGAGGATCAGGAAGTCCACGTCATGATGGGGCGCTCCCGCACCCCGTGCATATGCGGCATAGCCACCACAGAGCGCAAACGGGATGTCCGCCTGCCGGAGCGCAGCCGCGGCTCGCTTCAGGGTCGAAAGAAGCGGCGACTGGTCGTGGCTTCCCATGGCAAACCTATGTACCCCGCCCCTGATCACCCATGCGACGGCTCCGTGCCCACCGCCATCCCAGGCGACGGGGCCACTAGGACAGCGGGAGGCGACCCCGAGTCTCGACCACCCGGGTCGCCAGGTCGACCAGGCGGAGGTGCGAGCGCTGCGAGGCGGCCAGGAGCCTTCTGAAGGCCGTCTCCTCGTCGCAGCCGAGCGTCTGCATGATCATTCCCTTGGCTTGGTCGACGATCGCTCGCGACTCCACCGACTCGGAGAGCTGTGCAGCGGTGCGCTGCGCGGTGTCGTACTTCGAGAGGTTCGCCACGACCGCTTGGCCCTGCCTGGCCAGCAGGGCCGCCAGCGAGTAGGAGTCCGGATCGAATGCCCGCGGCCGGACCGCATAGAGGGTCAAGGTAAGACTGATCTCGGCGAAGGCCTCGAACTTCGTCAGCGTTGAGCGGACGCCGGCCCGCAACGCGACGGCCGAGTACTGCGGCCATCGTGTCTCGGTGAGCATGTCGGGACAGTAGACCGTCGGCTCGCTCCGCTGGAAAGCCTCGATCGATGGACCCTCCGCCAGAGCAATCTGTGTCTCGATCAGGCGGACAACCGACGGATGGGTGCCGGTCTGCTCGTCTTGCAGACCGTCCCGCCAGATCGTCATCGTGGCGGCGCTGCAGCCGCCGACGAGTCGCATGGCGACTTCGGAGATCAGGTGCATTGCCCGACTCGCAGAGCCACCGCCCAGGCGGGCGAGCTCGGCGATGTCTTGGGCGAGAAAATCATCGATCATGTGTTTGCCTCGCATCGAGGCTAGCCCGAAAACCCAACGGAAGTAACAATGTTGCTCGCTCCTAGTGGCACCGACACTGGCATCAGGGGCACACTCGCGCAGGTGGCAGGAAACTCCAGCGTGAAGGTGGGCGCAGGTGCAGGAGTCAGTGGATCCGGCCTGGCTCGATCGCGAGGTCGAGGAGGCGCGTGGGCGGTTCGCCGAGCTGCGGCGTGCCCTCGCTTTGCCCGGTGTCGAGTACCAGGCACTGCTCGAGGCGGCTTTCGCTGAGCTCGAACTCGCCGAGGAGACCCTGACCGCAGCGCAGGCCGTGCTCGCAGAGCGCTCCGGCCGCTCCGCAGCACCGGACTCTGAACGACGGCTGCTCCGCAGTGTCTTCCAGGAGCTCCCGGTCGCGGTTTTCCTGCTGGATCGCGACGGAACCGTCCGCCGCGCCAACCGCCAGGCCGGGCTCCTGCTCGGCACGTCTCCCGGTTATGCGACGGGACGGTCGCTTGCGATGTTCGTCGACCAACGCCGGCGGGCTGCCTTCCGTACCCATGTCACGGCGGTGACGCGGACGGGCAAGCCTCGTACGCTCCGCACGCAGCTGCTGGGCGAGCCACCGACCGAGGTCGTCCTCACGCTCTCCCGGTTGGACATCAGGGGGGATGTCGCCCCGCTCGTCGTCGCGGTCGCCGGCCCACTGGCGAGTGCTCGCTCGCCGCTGCCGCCGACGAGCCTTCCGATCGTGTCCGACGCCGACCGAGCGATCGCCGCGGCGACCGTGCGGCTGGACGTGCTGTCGAGCGCGACCAGGCAGCTGCTCGCCGATGACTCGTTCAGCGAGGCCGTCGCGATCCGTCGCTGCGCACGGTTGGTGTCGGACAAAATAGCCGATTGGGTCCTCGTCGACGTGGCGCGTGCTGGTGTTCTCCACCGGCAAGCCGTCATCGGACCGGACACCGAACGCGCCCGCCAGGCGACTCACCTCATCGAGGCGCTGGACCTCGCTCCGGACACGGCGCCGGCTCGCGTTCAGACATCAGCACAGTCGCTCCTGGTCGCGCATACCGAGGACCCGGACGTGCTGGGCGTAACGACTGACGGGGTGCCGGTCACCGCCTTGGTGCGGGCGCGGTCGATCGCCGTCGTGCCACTGCGCGACGATGACCAGGTCTTCGGTGTCCTGACCGCTATCAGGACCCCTCGCAGGCCATCCTTCGACCTGCATGACCTCGCCCTGCTCGAGGAGCTGGGGCTGCAGCTTGGTCTCGCGATCAGGTCCGACCGGCTGTTTCGGCGACGCTCATCGGTTGCTGACGCGCTCCAGGCGAGCCTGCTTCCTCGTACACTCCCGACCGTTCCGCGCGCCGAGCTCGCCGCCGCCTATCTCGCCGCGACCCGTGGGATCGAGGTCGGCGGCGATTTCTACGACGTCTTCGAAAGCCCGGGCGGCTGGAGCTTGGTGCTCGGCGATGTCTGCGGCAAGGGCGAGGAGGCGGCGGCATTCACAGCCGCGGCACGGCATGCGATCCGGCTGCTGGGTCACTGGAACCCGAAGCCCGGCGACGTGCTCATGCAATCGAACGAATGGCTGCTCTCCCAGCCAGAGTCCGACCGATTCGTCACGGCCATCCTCGTCCACCTGGAGCTGCAGGGTCGGGCGATGTCGGCCGTCGCCGCCACCGCGGGGCATCCGCCGCTGGTCGTGATCCGCGCGGACGGCGCCATCCATACAGCATCGGGCGGCGGCCTGCCGATCGGGCTCTTCGACGATGCTGAGCCAGCGATCCAAGAGTTCGAGTTCGAGCCGGGTGACACGCTGCTCCTCTACTCCGACGGCGTCCTCGACGCGACATCGGCTGACGGGGAGCTTTTCGGCGCGGAGCGGCTGGCCGACACGGCTCTGATGTTCGCCGATGAGCCGGTCGGTCTGCTCGTCGCGGGCATCGAATCCGTACTCACCGATTTCACCGGTGGTGACCTGCGCGACGACGTATCGATCCTCGCTTTGCGGGTTCAGAGGCGTTCCTCGGGTGGATGATACGCCCTATTTATGTCGATTTTCCGTGACGGGCGAACAGAGAAGCCCTCTCCGCCTGTTTCGGGAAGCGCTTCCCTGGAAATGCAAGAAGCGGTGCCTAAGACGCAGGCACATCAACGACCGCGCGGCTTGCCGCGCACGGTTCGGAGGTGTGCATGCGCGTCTTGGGCATCAATGCGATCTTCCACGATCCATCGCCAGCCCTGGTCGCAGACGGCCAGATTGTCGCTGCCGCGGAGGAAGAGCGCTGCACCTGGCCCCAGCATGACGGATGGCCGGTGCCGTTCACGGCGTGGGAGCCGGAACGAACCGCTCAGCGGTGCGATTTCACCGGGTTCGATGCTGACGACCTAGACGCGGTTGCCTGCTCGTACCGTTCCTTGCTCGCGCATCCGGCGGCCACTTTCCGGCTCCACGACCCATGTGATCACTTTCGCAGGACCTACGCCCAGCATGCGCCCTCGGTTCGACCGACGCATGGCACGGGCTCTCGTCGCTCTACGGCGCACACCGGTGCTGCCGATTTCATGCGCCATTCCCGCAAGGCTGCCCGCTCGGCGGCGTCAGGCCGCTATTCGTTGGCTCGGTTCCTCGCAGATGGGGACCGGGCGTTTGAGGAGGAAACAAGATGAAGATCGCCATGGTCTCCGAGCACGCGAGCCCGCTTGCTCCGATCGGTGGCGCTGACGCAGGCGGTCAGAGCGTGTACGTCGGCGCGTTGGCCGGCGTGCTCGCCAAGGCGGGTCACAAGGTGACCGTGTACACCCGTCGCGACGCACCCGATCAGCCCGACGAAGTGAGCGTCTCCGCCCGGTTCGCCGTTCGGCATGTACCGGCTGGACCCACGAAAGGTGTGCGCGGGGACGACCTGCTGCCGCACATGGGCGACTTTGGCGGTTACCTCGCCGATTCCTGGTCCACCCAGGCACCGGACGTCGTCCACGCCCACGACTGGATGAGCGGCCTGGCCGCGGTTGTCGGCACCCGTGACCTCGGGCTGCCCGTCGTGCAGACCTTCCCAACGCTGGGAGTCGTCGAACGCCGTCACAAGAACGGCAAGGACGCTGGTCCGCCAGCCCGGTTGCGGCTCGAGACCGCGATTGCCAAGAACGCCGATGCGATCGTCGCCACCTCGACCGAGGATCTGTTCGAGCTGATCAGGTTGGGGGTGCCGCGGCAGGCGATCCATGTGGTGCCCTGCGGGGTCGACCTCGACCAGTTCGCCGTCGATGGCCCCCGGTCCGAGCGCTCCGCGCGGCCGCGGCTGCTCGTGGTGAGCCGCCTGGTCGAGGAGAAGGGAGTGGACACCGTCATCGAGGCGCTGCGCGCGGTCCCACGTGCCGAGCTCCTCGTCGTTGGTGGCCCCCCGGCCGAAGGATTGCGCCGTGACCGCGAAGTGCGGCGGCTGCGCGCCGTTGCCAGAGATGGCGGGGTTGCCCGGCGGGTCAAGTTCCTCGGCCAGCTCCCGCACGCCGAGATCCCAGCGCTGATGCGTTCGGCCGACGCCGTCGTGTGCGTGCCCTGGTACGAGCCCTTCGGTATGGTGCCCCTCGAGGCGATGGCATGTGGCGTGCCGGTCGTGGTGTCCGCGGTCGGCGGTCTGGTCGACACCGTGATCCACGGCACGACCGGTGTGCATGTGCCGCCGCGGCGCCCGGATGTGCTCGCAAACGCTTTGCGCGAATTGCTCGCTGACCCCACTGTCGGCGAGGGCTATGGCATCGCGGGCAGCGACCGCGCCCGGTCGCGTTACGCATGGCAGCGCATCGGCCGTGAGACCCTCGGGATATACCAGCGGGTCCGGGCCGAGCGGGCCGGGCGGCAGCTGGCAGGGAGGGGAGCATGACCTATCCGGATGTCTCGTCGCATGTCGGCGAGCTCGAGGAGGCACTGGAACGGTTCCGACCGTGGGCGGCGACATTAGCCGAATGGGGTGAGCACTTGGCGCAGGTGCACAGCCACGGCGGGCGGCTGCTCGCCTGTGGCAACGGTGGCAGCGCAGCCGAGGCACAGCACCTCACCGCGGAGCTTGTCGGCAGATTCCGCGGCGAGCGCCGTCCCTTCTCGGCAATCGCACTGGCCGCGGATGCCCCGTCGCTGACGGCGATCGGCAACGACTACGACTTCGATCAGATCTTCGCTCGCGAGGTCGTCGCCCACGGGCGTCCAGGCGACGTCCTCCTGTTGGTCTCGACGAGCGGGATGAGTACCAACGTCCTCAACGCTGCAAATGTCGCCAAGGCCTACGGCATCACCACGTGGGCGCTGACCGGAAGAGGTCCGAATCCGCTGGCCTCGGCCTGCCACGACGCCGTCACCGTCGACGCCGATCAGACAGCGACAGTGCATGAGGTCCATCTGCTGGCCGTCCATCTGCTGTGCGCGGCAGTGGATCAGGCTCTAGGGGTTGAGGTGCGCGCCAGCGAGACCGACGCGCTGGAGGAACTCGACTCCGAGCAAAGCACACCTGCGGTGAAACCGATCGGCGAGCCCGTTGGCGAGGCCGTTGTCCCGCCGAGCGGCGCGATCATTCCGGCCCGGCGGGTCATCCCGGTGGCGGATCAAGTGCCGGATCCTCTACCGGAGCATGCCCTAGCGGGGACCACCGGCCGGGCGACAGACCGCAGGGCAGGGCACCGGGACAAGGTTGCCGGCGGCCGATCAAAAAGGCGGCCAGGACGGCGGCTGCCTGGGCCAACGACGGGATCACCCTGACGGTCGGACGGCGACTCCGGCCTGGGGAGTCCGGGACGCCGACGTGTTAATCCCGGCGGCCAATCGACATGACGGCAAGGGCGGCAGCCGCCTGGACGAAAAGACAGGATCACCACGCGGCAGCACACCCTGACCTGGCCCGGCGGCCGGTTCGTTGGCCCCCTTAGCCAGAAGACCTGGCCACTTCTGGTCGATCATTGGACATGCACCCAGCCGAAGAGGTCGGCCTACTCCGGCTCACGGTCCAACGATCGATGACTCGTATGGATGTGGTCTGGGTCAGCGTCCACCGTTCGTGACACACGACCGTGCGAGTGCCGGGAAGGCCAAGATCGCGTCGGGTGCGTGTACCGCTTGGCCCGGCTTGGCGACGCGCAGTTGAGACCAGACCACGCTGCAGCGTCGCGCCGGCTGCGGTAGATCGCGGGTGTCAGTCGATCGGCATTCGCCGATAGCGGACCCGGGACAGTGACGGCTTCCCGATGACCCGGACGGAGGGCCGCAGGCGAGTGTGAGCGACGCGGCCTGGCTGGGGTGCGACGAGCGGCAACTGCTCAGGTTGGCTGATCTGTTTGGGCGTGGTCCTCGGAGCGCTGTCCATCCAGCGCTCGATCCGTTCGAGTCCGAGCAGGGCCGCCATGAGAACGATTGGCCATGCGAGAACCACATATTCCACCGGGATCACCTCTGAATGCCGCCTCCGCCTAGCGGCTTCGTTCGGGCCCTCTGGTGTCGCTCTCTCATAGTGCTCCTCATCCCATACGGACGGATACACCCATGACCCGCACGGCCTACGCCCGGTGCCCTGAATGCCGTTTCCATCCCGTCTCTGCTCCGATTTCCGGCGCGCGTGGGACAGGTCACGGCCACCACAACTCAGCGCCGATCATCGCTGCAGGCTCAAGTGATAGCGCATGCGTGCGCCCGCACGCAGGCGCTCGGGGTCGATCTCACGACTGGGGAACCGGCGCAGGTATTCGTGCTCGAGGGCCTCCATACGGCTCGAGTGGGTGGCGAACGCCTGCGCCGATCCATGGCGCAGCGCTTCCAACCGGGTCTGGTACATGTGGCGGAGCTCCCGGAACAGGTCGCCGTCTGGCAGCGCCGCCGGATGGATGCCCGATTCCATTCGTCGCTCCCAAGGGGTGCACTGGCGGCTGACGGAATGCCGATTACGCCCAGCCCGCATACCCGTAGGAGCAGACTTCTCACCACCCCCGGTTGCGGCGGGTGATAGCCGCCCCGCGTTCAGCCGACGAGTTGCCCGCTCGGGCTGTCCTGCTGAACCCAGCAACGGACGATGTCGCGTACGGAGATCACCCCGACGACGTCGTTCTGATCGATGACGATCAGGTGCCGGAAACCGCCCCGGGTCATTGCCTCGGCGGCTTGCTCCAGTGTCCAGGTCGGTGCGGCGAAGACGAGATCGCCGGTGAGGTGCGCCGCCGCGAGCTCGGTGTCGGGATTTTGCCCCGAGCCGATCGCGTCGAGAATGTCTCGCTCGGTGAGGATGCCGATGCCGGACCTGTCCGGGTCAAGGACGACCGCCGAGCCAACCTTCCGCTTGGTCATGAGAGAGGCGGCCTCCCTGAGGGTGTGAGCCGGGCCGATGGACAAAACGACCTTGCTCATCCCGTCGCGGACCTGCATCGAGGGCACCTCCCGGTGTGCATGGCTTACGTCGGTGCTCCCCCATCGTGCCTTTGTGAAAACGTCCGAACAAGCACCCGATCTCGCTGACGATGCGCTCGCTCTGGCCACGTGGAGCCAGGCAAGTCGATCAAGCGAGAAGGGCAGGGGTCAGGGCGGCGAGGGCGTCGTCGTGGAGCCGTCCGTTCGTCGCGAGAGCGCTGCCGCCGGCCGGACCGGGCTTGCCACTGAGATCCGTGAAGCGGCCGCCCGCCTCGGTGACGATGACGTCGACTGCCGCAAGATCGTGCAGGTCAACCTCCGGCTCGGCGGCGATGTCCACGGCCCCCTCCGCCACGAGCATGTAGGACCAGAAGTCTCCGTAGGCTCTGCTCCGCCAGCAGGCGTCCATTAGCCCGAGGAACGCGTCCAAGCGGTCGACGGCGCGCCAACCTCGCAGGCTCGAGTACGACAGGGATGCGTCGCCGATATCGGCCACGCCGGACACTCGGCAACGCACGGCGGAGGTAAGGCTTCGACCAGTGAATGCGCCCGCCCCGAGTGACGCCCACCATCTCCGGTTGAGTGCAGGAGCGGACACCACGCCCACCACGGCGTCATCGCCTTCCATCAGCCCGATCAGCGTTGCCCACACGGGGACTCCGCGGACGAAGTTCTTGGTGCCGTCGATCGGATCGATTACCCACCGGCGCAGGGCGCTCCCGGTCGTACCGAACTCCTCGCCGATGATCGCATCGCGAGGCCGGGCCCTGGCGAGCGTGGCCCGCATCCGCTCCTCCACCGACCGATCGGCATCGCTCACTGGAGTCAGATCAGGCTTCGCCTCGACGATAAGGTCGCGGGCGCGGAAGCGATCCATCGCCGTCGCGTCCGCGCTGTCCGCGAGGACGTGCGCGAATCGCAGGTCGTCGTCGTAGCCGGCCATGACGCAGCACGGTAGCGGTTTTTCGCCCGGCTTGCCTTAGCCCGAGTCTGGGAGCCTCAACGTGCGTTGTCCTGCCTGACCTGGTGTCATGCCCCGACGAGCTTGATCAGCTGCTGGCCGCGGCTGCGGATGGCGGGGAAGATGACGGAAGAGGGAGGGCTCGTGCCTCAGGAGGACGTCCCCGACGCGACCGCCGACGCATCAGACCTCGTCGGGCTCATCGCCGACGAGGCGCGACTGCGTGCCTTCGCTGCGGTCGTCCTCGGCGCTCGCGCGACCGAGGACGTGTCGGAGGCAGCGGGACTGCCGGTCCGCGAAACGCTGCGCGCGCTGACCAGGCTGGAGTCAGGTGGCCTGGTCGAACGGGCCAAGGATGGCTGGGAGCCCCGGCTCGAACGACTGCGCCGAGCGGCACTGGCACAACGTACCGTCGATCTTGTGGACTACGGTGATGTCGCCGACGAGACCGCGGCCGTGCTGCGTGCCTTCCTGCCGCACGGCAGGCTCGCCCAGATGCCGGCGCAGCGCACCAAGCGGCGAATCGTGCTCGATCACATTGCACGGGTCTTCGAACCTGGTGTCCGCTATGCGGAGCGGGACGTCAACACGCTGCTGCGGGCCTTCGATGACGATTACGCCACACTTCGCCGCTATCTCGTTGATGAGGGCTTCCTGGCCCGGGCAGGTGGAGAGTATTGGCGCGCCGGCGGAACCGTACCGGTCTGATTCGCATATATACGGTGCTGGATCGACCAGGACCTGAACCACTCGACCTGAACCGCTCCTGACCGGACAACGTGTTTCTGTGCACCTCGGGAAAGGGGAGGACGCAGTGTTCGATACGATCTTCGGCCTGCCGACGCACACGCTCGTCAATCATGCAGCGGTGGTCTTGCTACCCCTGGCCGCCCTCGCGACGATCGCGGTGGCACTCCGGCCGCGGTGGCGGGAGCGCTACGCCGGCTGGATGGTCCTCGTCAACGGTTTCGCTGTCGTCCTCACCTTCGTCGCTCGGGAGAGTGGCAAGAAGCTCTTCGCCCGACTCGACAGCATTGGCGGTGCGGGCGTCGCCGCGCACCATCGCCAGCTCGGCCTTGCCTTGATCTGGTACATCCTCGTCCTCTTCGGGTTCAGCCTCGCCACCTGGCTTGTCGCGCGCAGCCGGGGTAGGGGAGCGGCGCCGACGATCGTCGCGATCCTCACAGCGGTCGCCGCAGCCGTCGTCGTCTACGAGGTGATCCGAGTCGGTGACAGCGGGACGCGAGCGGTTTGGCGGGACATCGTAAAGAACACGTGAGCAGGCTCAATGTCCGGTGGCCAGAGTCTCCGTTGGGCCTGCTGGTTCGCACCCCACGAAGACGCTCCGCTTTTCCGCTGAGACCGCGCACCACTAGTCACCTTCCTTGCGGTCACGCGTGCGTAGCAGCCGCCGCAGTGAGGCCAGCCGGGCCGGGTCGGCGTGACCGGCGGCCACCCAGGCGTCGAGCGCGCAATCCGGCTCGTCATGCGAACACCCTCGCGGACACTCGGTGATCCCCTCCTCCAAGTCGGGGAACGCGTGGATCACCCGGCGAAGCTCGACATGCGCGAGGCCGAAGCTGCGTACGCCTGGGGTGTCGATCACCCACCCCGACCCGTCGGGCAGGGGGAGAGCGACAGCGGAGGCGGAGGTGTGGCGGCCGCGCCCGGTGACCGGGTTCACCTCGGCCGTCTGCCGGCCCGCGTCCGGCACAAGCGCGTTGACCAGCGTTGACTTGCCCACCCCCGAGTGGCCGACCAGCACACTGGTCCGCCCCCTGAGCCGCTGGCTGAGGGCATCCATGTCGCCACCGCGCATCGTGACGACGAACGGGACATCGAGCGGCGCGTAAACCGCGAGCAGTGGTTCCGGCGGTGCAAGGTCGGCCTTGGTAAGGCAGAGCAGTGGGTCGAGCCCGGCGTCGTACGCGGCGACCAGGCATCGATCGACAAGGCGCGGTCTGGGCTCGGGATCAGCCAGTGAGGTCACGATGACGAGCTGGTCGGCGTTGGCCACGATGACCCGCTCGACCGGGTCCGTGTCGTCCGCGGTGCGGCGCAGCACCGAGCGGCGGTCCTCGACGCGGACGATCCTGGCCAGGGCGTCCGGTCCTCCCGAAAGGTCGCCGATGATGGCTACGTGGTCGCCGACCACCACGCCTTTGCGGCCGAGCTCGCGGGCCTTTATCGCGTACACATGCGTGCTATCCACCAGGCAGGTGAAGCGACCGCGATCCACCACGAGCACCATGCCCTCGGTCGCGCTCTCGTGCTTCGGCCGGATTCGAGTACGCGGCCGGGAGCCTCGCCCGGGGCGTATCCGGACGTCGTCCTCGTCGAGCCGGTCGGTCGACCGCTGCGCAGGGGTCAGCCGTCCTCCCCATGCTCCGCGCCGTGCTCGCCTGCCGCCCGCCCGAGCATGGCGAGCCACCTCGCCGTGAAGTTGGGCATGGTCTTCGCCGTGGTCTGCACGTTCTCGATCTGCACGCCGGGTACGACCAGGCCCAGCACCGCCGCGGCCATCGCAAGCCGGTGATCCTCATAAGTGCGGAACACACCGCCGGTCAGCGGACGAGGCCTGATCTCGAGCCCGTCTGGCCTCTCCTGAACATCGCCGCCGAGCTGGTTGAGCTCCCGGGCGAGAGCGGCGAGCCGATCGGTCTCATGGCCCCGCAGGTGGGCTATCCCGCGTAGTCGAGTCGGTGAGGTGGCCAGGGCCGCTACCGCGGCGATGACCGGTACCAGCTCGCCGGCCGACCCGAGGTCGGCGTGGATGCCTCGGATGTCTCGCGTACCCGTCACGGTGAGACATTCGGGGGCGCGGATCACTGCCGCGCCCATCTCCGCCAGGATGTCTGCTATCGCATCCCCCGGCTGAGTGGTCTCCTGCGGCCAGCCGGGAACGGTCACCCGCCCACCCGTCACGATGGCGGCGGCCAGGAAGGCCGCGGCGCTCGACAGATCGGGTTCGATCTGCATATCTCGGCCGGCGAGTGGCCCCGGACTGAGTCGCCAGATTCCCGGCTCGCCGTCGTCGACCTCGGCGCCGGCCGCACGGACCGCTTCGACCGTCATCCGGATGTGGGGGCGCGAGGGCAGTGGCGGTCCGACGTGTCGAACCTCGACGCCCTTCGGCCACCGAGCTCCGGTGAGCAGCAGGCCGGAGACGAATTGCGAGGACGCCGACGCATCGATGGTGACCGAGCCACCGGTGGCTGTCCCGCCGTGGACGGTGAAGGGCAGCCCGCCTCGACCGCCGTCGTCGATGGCTGCACCGACCGCCCGCAGCGCCTCGATGGTCGCCCGCATGGGGCGCTTGCGGGCAGGCGGATCGCCGTCGAACGTGCTGAGGCTCGGTGCGAGCGTGGCAACAGGCGGGACGAACCGCATGACGGTGCCGGCCAGCCCACAGTCGATTCGTACCGGCTGCGCTTCTGGTTTGTCAGCCGGCTCCGATGCCTTGCCGGGCGCGGGAGCAGGGGTCACCAGCCAGTCGTCGCCGGCGTTCTCGATACGGGCACCCAGCGCTTGCAGCGCGGCCGCCATGAGCGCCGTGTCGCGGGCGCGCAACGGAGCCCGCAGCCTCGACGGGCTGTCGGCCAGCGCGGCAAGCACCAGGGCCCGGTTGGTCAGGGACTTCGAACCGGGTACCGCAACCGTCGCGTCGACGGGCATAGCAGCCGACGGCGCGTCCCAGTGCTGCACGGGCCCAACCTACCGGGATCTTTGGCCGGTCCCCGCTGCTCACCTAGGGCGAGAGGCGATGGAGGTCGCGCGGGAAGAGGGTGACCTCCCTGATGTTCGCCGCCCCGACGAGGCGTGCCACCCACCGCTCGAGCCCAATCGCGAAGCCGCCATGTGGCGGCATGCCGTGCTTGAAGGCCGCGAGGTAGCCCTCGTAGAGCCCGGGTTCCTGACCGCTGGCGGCAAGCGCCGCCACGTAGTCCTCGTAGCGATGCAGTCGCTGCCCGCCGGTCACCAGCTCGAGGCCGCGGAAAAGCAGATCGAAGGAGTTGGAATACTCCGGCCGTGCCTGATCGGGATGGGTATAGAACGGCCGCTTGACCATCGGATAGCCGGTGACGGCCACGAACTCCGAGCCGTGCTCCTTCAGCGCCCAGTCCGAAATCCACCGCTCGTGCGCAGGTGCCAGGTCGGGCTCCGCCGACAGGTCCTCGCCGATGTCCTCACCGACCATCGCGAGCGCGTCTGCGAAGTGCACGGACGGGATGGACTCGGGTACGGCCGGCAGGGAGACATCGAGCAGATCGACCTCTGCCGCGCACCGTGCGCCGACCTCAGCCACCATGCCCGCGACGGCGTCGCGCAGGACGGCGATGACGTCGAAGTGGTCGGTGATGAAGCCCAGCTCCGCATCGAGCGAGGTGTACTGGGCGAGATGCCGCGCCGTGTCGTGAGGCTCCGCCCGGAACACCGGACCGACCTCGTACACCCGCTCGAACACCCCCACGAGCATCTGCTTGTAGAGCTGCGGGCTCTGGGCGAGATAGGCCTGCTGGCCGAAGTAGTCGATGGCGAAGACGTTCGCGCCGCTCTCCGTCGCGGACGCGACGATCTTCGGCGTGTGGATGGCGACGAATCCTTGCGCCTCGAGTGCCGTACGGAATCCGGCGACGGATGCCGCGGCAATCAGATGTGGCGCTGCCAACCGCGGGTGCCGGAGCGCCACTGCCGCGTTGTCCAGGATCGTCGGCAACGACGCGGTGACGATGGGGCGGTAGAGGTCGAACGGCGGCGGTTCGGCAAGGGAGGACAGCAGCGAGATCTCCGGGTCGACCACCTCAACACCGCCCGGCGCTGCAGGATTGGCGACCGCCGTACCGATCACATCGACAACAGTCTCCTCACCGAGCTCGGCGACCACCGCCCTGGTTGCGTCGTCGCGTACGACGACCTGAGCGAGCCCGGCCCGATCGCGCAGGACGAGGAAGGAGACGGCAGCCAACTGCCGGCGCCGGTGCACCCAGCCGGCCACGCGCACTTGGCGACCCGCGTACTGAGCCAACTCAGCCGACAGGATCCGGCGGATGCCGTCGTCCGCTGTGGCTCCTCCTCGATCTCGGGAGCCACCCGCAGTCGTGCTGTCGGCGTTGGTCACACCGCCGCACGGTACTCGACTGATCAGCGGGGCCCGCCCCCGCCGTCGCATGAAGGGCACCCTCACCCCATAAGTTCGGGTGAGGTGCCCTTCATGTTGTCGGGATTGGGGTGAAGGTGCCCTTCATGTGGTCGGGCCGGCCCCGCAGGCGCGCGACGTGTCGGGGCTCCGTGGCAGGCTGGACGGCATGTGCGGGCGATATGCGTCGACACGAGACCCTGGCGATCTGGTGGACGAGTTCGAGATCGAGCAGGTCGCCGATGACCTCGAACCTGTCGGGGCCAACTACAACGTCGCCCCGACCAACTCGGTCTATGCGGTCGTGGAGCGGCTGCCGCGCAATGATGATGGAAAGGTGCTCGAGCAGGCCGACGGCGTACGGCAGCTGCGCGTTGTGACCTGGGGGCTGGTTCCCTCTTGGGCCAAAGACCCGAAGACTGGCTACAAAATGATCAACGCCCGAATGGAGTCGGTCTCGGAAAAGCCGGCGTTCCGGCGGGCGTTTGCGGCTCGCCGATGCCTCATTCCGGCCGACGGCTACTACGAGTGGTACGGCGAAAAGGGCTCGAAGCAGCCCTACTTCATCCAGCCCAGGGACGGCTCGATCCTTGCCATGGCCGGCCTGTACGAGTTCTGGCGGGACGACAAGCGTCCGAAGGACGACCCGCTCGCCTGGCTGGTGACCTGCGCGGTTATTACGACGACGGCCGAGGACGAGCTTGGCCATATTCATGACCGGATGCCGATGTTCGTCGAGCATCACCGCTACAGCACCTGGCTTGATCCACATGTCGACGACCCCGACGAGCTGCGAGCCCTCCTTGTCCCCGCCTCACCCGGTCGGCTGGAGGCCTATCCGGTGTCGACTCTCGTCAACGACGTCGACAACAACGGCCCCGAGCTGCTCGACCGCATTTCAGACGAAAAGGTCATCGCCAAGGACGCTCCACCCACGCTCTTCTGAGGCATAACGCCTGCGGCCGCCAGCGGTTACGCCAGGTCCCCGCACGGTGAGGAGAGTTGGCTTCCGTGGGAGGCTGCCGTTCGTGCCCACGGTTTTGGCCATCCCGACCAGCGTTGGAGAGGCGCGCGCAACGGTTCATCCCGCATCGGGCGATCGCAAGGCCGTCCTCGTCCTGGGCCACGGCGCGGGCGGAGGCATCGGTGCGGCGGATCTCGTCGCGCTGGCCCAGGGACTGCCGTCGCAGGGCATCACCGTTGTCCGTGTCGAACAGCCCTGGCGGGTCGCGGGCAGGAAGGTCGCGGCGCGGCCGCCCGTCCTCGATGCGGCCTGGAA
This sequence comes from Actinomycetota bacterium, assembly GCA_046735375.1. GTDB lineage: Bacteria > Actinomycetota > Actinomycetes > JAKEEW01 > JAKEEW01 > DASYTV01. The sequence continues at coordinate 47,991 of JBKPTD010000016.1, forward strand.
AGAGATCATCCCAGCCTTGCGCCGTCGGCGTCAGCTTGCCCGACTGCCACTGCTCGTTGGCGGACGAAGTGCCGGCGCCCGGGTCGCCTGCCGAACGGCGACGACCACCGGCGCCACCGGTGTGCTTGCCCTTTCGTTTCCCCTACATCTGCCTGGGCGGCCGGAGCAATCGCGAGCCGCCGAGCTGTTGGGCGTCGGAGTACCGACTCTGGTCATCCAAGGGGAGCGTGACTCGTTCGGCGGACCGGACGAATTCCCGCGAGGTCCGTACGAAATGATTCGTGTCCCCGGGGCCGATCACGGGCTCGCCGTTGCGAAGAGCGCGCCGCTCACCCGGGCTGCCGTCCTTGATCTCGTCGTGACTGCCACTGGTGAGTGGGTGAAGCGTGTGGTGGACTGAGGTCACTACGCAGGTGAACTGAAGGGCATTGGAGCCCAAAGCCCCTGCTCAGGAGAGTTCCACCGCCGGGACACCGACCTTGATCAGGGAAATGGTGGCGCGGCCGGGAATCGCCAGCCCGGTTGTGGCTGTTGGTGGTCGATGACGCGGTTTTCCGTACCAAGGAGGTACCGACCCGGCATGCTCGCCGCCCCCGCAAGCCGTACGTCCCCGCTTGATCTGCCTGAGTGGCCGGTCGGCGGTGGATCGGCTCACCGACTATCCTCACGGTCCGTAGTGGGTATGTCTGTACCCATGGTCCGGCGTGGCGCCGGGGTCGCGGGTTCCAAGGAGGTGGGTAGTACGGTCGCCGAGACGGTGGAGGAGCGCACTGCGAGATTCGAGCGGGACGCGCTCCAATACCTCGACCAGCTCTATTCCGCCGCGCTGCGGATGACCCGGAACCCCGCGGACGCAGAGGACCTGGTCCAGGAGACTTACGCGAAGGCGTACGGGTCGTTCCACCAGTTCCAAGAGGGCACGAACCTCAAGGCCTGGCTCTACCGAATCCTGACGAATACCTTCATCAACTCCTATCGCAAGCGGCAGCGCGAGCCGCAGCAGAGCGGGACCGAGGAGATCGAGGACTGGCAGCTTGCCCGCGCCGCGACCCACACTTCCGCCGGATTGAAGTCGGCCGAGGCTGAAGCGCTGGAGCATCTGCCCGACTCCGATGTGAAGACGGCACTCCAGACCATCCCCGAGGAATTCCGCATCGCGGTCTATCTGGCCGATGTCGAGGGGTTCGCGTACCGGGAAATCGCCGAGATCATGGGCACCCCCATAGGCACCGTTATGTCGCGATTGCATCGCGGGCGGCGCCAGCTTCGGGAGTTGCTCGAGGGATACGCACGAGAGCGCGGCATGGTGCCCGCCGATGCAGGAAAGGACGCGGGCGCATGAGCGAGCGGCGGCGAATGAGCTCTCCGGACAAAGGGCCGTGGTCCATGGCCGCGCGTCACCGTGGCGAGGTGAAGTCATGAGCTGCGGGCGGCCGCACGAGGTTCCGTGCAGCGAGGTTCTCGATGCCGTGTACGAGTATCTCGACAACGAGATGGCGGATCCGGGTCGGTGCGCCCAGATCAAGGTGCACCTCGACGAGTGCGGGCCATGCCTGGAGAAGTACGGGCTCGAGCAGGTCGTGAAGCAACTCGTTCAGCGCAGCTGCGGTCATGACGAAGTGCCGCCAGGTTTGCGCGGCAAGGTGCTCGCCAGGATCCGCGAGGTGAGGGTCACGGTCGAGATCGACTCGCCCGAGAGGTAGCCAGTGCGCCCTGCACGGGCGTCGCCGGATCGTCAGGCGGGATCAGCAGGTTACGTAGTGTGACCGAACTTCGCGGAACGGGTTGGCTGAGGACGACCGTACCGCGATCATGTGGGTAGCCACTCGTACCCGTGCGGAAGGTCGCGTCAATGCCGGTCGGCCGAATTCGTCGTTTAGCGTCACGACCAGGCACGTCGAGGCGACGCTTCAGCCGCCGGTCAAGGACGCTGCTGCTGATCGGCTTGGCAACTGCCACGGTCACGGCGGTCGGCCTGGCCGCGGACGTGATGAACGTGTCGACCGACATCCGCCTGGCTCTGGTCCTCATCGCGGCCCTGATCGCCGGCCTCGCTGCCGTACTCATTGAGGGCCTTGTCGCGACCCCGACCCCAGCGGTCGGCGTCGAGCAGTCTGTCGACGCGGAGCCAGCGACGCCGTCCGTTCCGCGCCAGGTGCCTCGCCCGACAAGGCATTTCATCGGTCGCTCGACGGTAGTAACCGAGCTCGTTGAGGCCTTGACCCTTGACGATCCCACGGCGGCGGCGATCGTCGCGATCAACGGTAAGGGCGGTGTGGGGAAATCTGCGCTCGCCTTCCAACTCGCCCACCTGGTGGCCGACGACTACCCGGCCGGCCAGCTGTTCGCCAGCCTCCGCGGGCCCGACGCGGAGCCCATCCCATCCGGTGAGGTGTTGACGATCTTCCTGGATGCGCTCGGTGTGGATGAGGCGCTTATCCCGGAGCGGATCGACGACCGGGTCAGGCTCTACAACACCCGTCTGGCCGGCCGGCGGATGCTCATCGTGCTCGACAACGCCGTTGACGAGACGCAGGTGCGACCGCTGATACCGGTCGCCGCCGAATGCGGCGTGGTCATCACCAGCCGGCGCCCGCTGGAAGGTCTGGTCGACGCAGTCCAGGTTGCGCTCGATGTCATCTCGGTTGACGAGTCCGTTGACTTGCTTGGCCGCGTCGCCGGAGCGGATCGAATCGCCCAGGAGCCCGAGGCAGCTGAGCAGCTCGTGGCGTTCGTCGGACGGCTTCCGCTCGCCGTGCGGATCCTCGGTGCCCGCCTGCAAGCGAGTCCTTACCTGTCGGTTGCCGAGCTCGTCCGACGGCTGCGGGATGGCCGACAGCGGCTCTCCGAGCTCACGGCCGGTGACCTGGACGTCCGTGCGTGCCTCGGGTTGAGCTATGACGATCTGAACGAGGTCGAGCAGCGCGCATTCCGGCTGCTTGGCCTGGTCCGCGGCGCGACCTTCTGCACGTGGGCGCTGGCTGCTGTCCTGGATGTCTCGGTTCAGCAGGCGACCAGGCTCGCCGACTCGCTGGTCGACTTCCGCCTGCTCGAGGGCGCGTACATCGACAAGACCGGCGCGCTGCGGTACCGATTCCACGATCTCATCCGCGCGTTCGGGACGGAGCGGCTCTACGCGGAGGAGTCCGACGCCGACCGCGAGGCGGCGCTGCAGCGGCTGGTGGGCGCGTACCTGGCACTTGCCGACGAGGCGTGCCGGCACGACGAGCACGGGCAGGTGCCTGGCGGGCCAGCTGGATGGGCGGTGCGCTTCGCGCGGCCGCGCGTCCGCTGGCATGCGGAGGACCCAGAGTTGCTCCAGCTCATCAAGGCCCGTCCCTCCGAGTGGTACGAGCAGGAGTGCCGCCCGATTGCCAGGACCGTCAAGCAGGCACACGGGACCGGCGATTGGTCGGGCGCGTGGGAGCTCGCGGCGATGCTCACCGGCCATATCGAGATCGTCAGCGGCTTCTGGCAGCGCTGGGACGAGACGTTCGACTTCGCGCTTGATGCCGCGATCAAGGACGGTCGCCGGGACGGCGAGGCTGCCCTCCGCTTTGCGCGTGGGCTCTACCTCGCCGACCAGGACAGATTCGCCGACGCCGTCGATTCATACCGCGCCGCTCTCACGATCTATCAGGATCTCGGGGACCTGGTCGGCCAGACGCAGGCCCTGACCCTGCTCGGCGAGACGACGCGTCTGCTCGGACGCTTCACGGAGGCGGCCGGCTACCTCCGCGACGCGCTGGAGCTGGCTCGCGAGTCGGGCGACCGCTACGGGGAGGCCGGCGCGCTGCGGGACCTCGGCGGCATCTATCGGTGGCAGCACCGCTACGCCGAGGAGGAACAGAGCCATCGAGAGGCGCTCGAGATCACGCGAGAGCTTGGCCTCCGGGCGGATGTCGCCCGGGTCCTGCGCAAGCTCAGCGTGGCGGTCCGGCTGCAGGGACGGCTGGCCGAGTCGGAAGAGCACGCCGACGACGCCTTGCGGATCTTCGAGGAGCTGAACCTCTCGAAGTGGAAGGCGCGTACGCAGCTCAGCCTCGCCCAGACCCGGATCGAGCAGGGCCTGTACGCCGATGCCGACCAGCTCCTCACCGCGGCACTGACGAAGTTCGAGGAGACCGGCAGCATGGGGCTCTCGGCGGAAGTCCTCAACACCATGGCCCGGTTGAGGCTGGCCCAGGGCCGGCACGAGGGGGCCATCGCGTGTGCCGAGCGGGCTCTCGAGCTGCGCCGTGGCTTGGGTCAGAGACTCTGGGAGGCGAGTGCCTTCCGAGTGCTCGGACAGGTCCATCGCGATCAGGGCCGGTACGGGGAGTCGCGAGCCTGCCTCGACGAGGCGATAAGGATCAACGGCGAGTACGACGACGGCTGGGCCCAGGCCGATGCCCGGCGGATGCTCGCGTCGGTCGACAGGGCTGAGCGGCGCTTTGACGAAGCTCTCGAGCAACTCAGCGTGGCTTTGGAGACCTTCCGGGACTATGGCGACCGGTGGGCGGAGGTGGAGACCCTCAGGGATCTCGCCGAGACCTACGCGGCGAGCGGCGACCGGACGCAAGCCAAAGAGCTCTCTCGACAGGCCCGCGAGATTGTGCGGGCTCTGCAGGATCCTGTTGCGTCTTGATCTGTCTTTTCTTGGCCTACTTGTACGCCGTTCGAGTGCATATGACTGGCAACTCTTTGTGCTCACATGAATGCGATATGTACTTGTCAAAGTCAGCGATCTCCGCTTTGCTGTGATCAACGAATGGGAGCTATCCGGGACGTCGACAAAACCGGGTGCATACAAGCTCTGGATATGGGCAGAACACCTTGGTCACACCGACGGGACGTGGCTCTGGCCAGCGGAAACGATCGAATCCGTCGCGGATCAGCGCTAAAAGTGGCCAAACTTATAGTCATTTCCGTAATCGACAACGAATAACGCCCGAATCCGCTTACGGAACGTATCTGCGACGTAACTTGACGCAACCGTCAGCCGTGGCTTTCACTCGTCAGCGAACGTCCGAATCATCCGCCGAAAGGACCACTCGTGAAGCGAATCACGGTCTTGATCGAACGATTTCTTTCCTCCTCTACAGAGGCGCGGTGGCTCTGACCGGCCTCAGGCATCGCCATAACTACAACGCCATAACC
>JBKPTD010000017.1:0-53466 GCA_046735375.1 Actinomycetota bacterium
CGCGCCGCGGTCGACCGCGAGGTCCACATCGGTGAAGACCTCGAGCGAGCCATATGACATGGACAGACCGCTCGCTGTCAGCGGCGTCTTGCCGCATGGCGCGGGCTTCGGCAGCCGCAGTTTGGCAACTTTGTCCCGCACGACCTCGCCGTCGACCGCGGCGAGCAGCCGCTCCGCGCGACGAGCCATATTCTGCGCGGCAACCGCTTTGGTGGCCTTGGCCCGCATTCGATCCGCCTGTGCGAGCAACGCCGTTGCTTTCTTCTCGGCGTTCACACGCTCGCGCCGACGGCGGCGCTCGTCCTGCTCGCGCTGCTGAAGGTAGGTGCTCCAACCGACGTTGTAGATGTCGAGCTCGGCACGGTTCGCGTCCAGATGAAAGACCCGGTTCACGCACGTGTCGATGAGTCCTACGTCGTGGGAGATCACGACGAAGCCGCCGGCGAAGGCTTTGAGGAAACCCCGCAGCCAGAGGATCGAGTCAGCGTCGAGGTGGTTCGTCGGCTCGTCGAGCAGCAAGGTCTCCGCGCCGGAGAACAGGATCCGGGCAAGCTCGACCCGTCGCCGTTGCCCGCCGGAAAGGGTCCCGATGGACTGACTCAGGACGCGATCGGGCAGGCCGAGGCTAGCAGCGATCTGTGCCGCCTCGGCCTCCGCGGCGTACCCACCCCTTGCGAGGAACTCGGCCTCGAGCCGTCCGTACGCTCGCATGGCACGCTCGTGCGTCTCGGGGTCGGCGCTCGCCATCCCACCCTCCGCCGCCCGCAGCCGGCTGACCACAGCATCGAGATCCCTCGCACTGAGAATCCGGTCGCGGGCCAGGACATCCAGATCGCCGGTACGCGGATCCTGCGGCAGATAACCCACGGTTCCGACGCGGCGAACTCGCCCCGCCGCCGGCAAACCCTCGCCGGCGAGCACCTTCGTCAGTGTGGTCTTGCCCGCGCCGTTGCGGCCGACCAAGCCGATGCGGTCTCCGGGGGCCACGCGGAAGGATGTCGGCATAAGCAGCTGGCGCGCGCCCACGCGCAGTTCGAGATCGGTCGCGGTGATCATGGTTTCGTGCTCCGAGTAAGAGAATTAGCGACGCCGGAACGAGCCATTGGCCGACCAGCCGCCTGCCTAGGCGTCGGGGTCGGCCGCTGAGCGGCGTCGCTAACTCGCAAGCACCCGACCAGTGTACGGCCCGCCGCAACCGGATTCGCCTGCTGCGGATAACCCGGGCGACGCCATCCATCCCCCACGGACTCACATGAAGGGAACCCCACCGCCATCCCGATACGCATGAAGGGCACCTTCACCCGATGAGTTCGGGTGAAGGTGCCCTTCATGCCACGGCCGCTACGGTGAGAGACACCCTGAGGCGCGCGGCGAGGAGATCCCGCGCAGGAGGCGGCACGGCAATGGACTTCGACGACAGGGCGCGGCTCGACCCATCACAGGTCGAGGATGTTCGCGGTCGCGGGCTCCCTGGCGGCGGCAAGGCGATTGGCGGTGGCCTTGGCATTATCGGCCTGATTCTCGCGCTGCTCTTCGGTGGGAATCTCGGCGACCTTGTGGGCAGCGGGGACTCCGGCCAAGCAGACCAACTCCAGCCGGGTACCAACATCAGTCAGCAGTGCCGGACCGGTCAGGATGCCAACCAGTCCGAGGACTGCCGGGTCGTCGGCGTGGTCAACAGCATCCAGACCTATTGGAACGACACCTTCGCCCGCTCGGGGGCGCAATACACGCCCGCCCGGACCGTGCTCTTTAGCGGTGCAGTCCAGACCAGTTGCGGCCTCGCCACCTCAGAGGTCGGACCGTTCTATTGCCCACCAGATCAGAAGGTCTACCTCGACCTTGGGTTCTTCCAGCAACTCCAGTCGCAGTTCGGTGCACAGGGTGGTCCTTTCGCGCAGGCCTATGTCATCGCGCACGAGTACGGTCACCATGTTCAGAATCTGCTCGGCACGATGGACCGGGTGGGTAATGACCGGCAAGGTCCGCAAAGCGGATCGGTTCGCCTCGAACTACAAGCGGACTGCTATGCCGGTGTGTGGGCTAAGCACGCGGTCGACACCGGTTTCTACACCGAGCCGTTCAGCCAGTCCGACATCAACCAGGCGCTCGACGCCGCAGCCGCCGTCGGTGACGACCGGATCCAGGGCCGGGCCACCGGGCAGATCAACCCGGAGGCGTGGACGCACGGGTCATCTGAGCAGCGCGTCCACTGGTTCAGCACCGGCTACGAGACCGGTAACCCCAACGCCTGCGACACGTTCTCCGGCTCGATCTAGCAGGGCGTTCGGACGCCACCGACCGTCCGTGGGTAGGGCGCCAGGGATCCTCGCGCTCGCGCGGCAAACGAGCTTGGCGGGCCGCCTGGTGTGCATCCCAGACGGGCAGACCGCCATCGTGTACGACTGCCCGGCCCCGTTAACGAAGTCTCCTTGCGTCTGCCCGGTTCCCTGGTGCGCACTCAGGGAACCCTCCGCGCCGCTCCAGGCTTCCGCGCGGACCCCACGTGTACACACTCGCCGCTTTCTCGCTCGCCCGACTATCCCCGCGACCGTGGCTCGCCGCGGCCTTCCCATGCATCCGGCGGCCCTCGGGCATCCATCAAAGGGACCTCGTTAACTGGACATCAGCGCCTCACTCCATGATCACTGGCGAATGGTGCCGCAAGCCGTCGCGAACACCAGTGATCACGAGATGCGCGAGGACTGACCAAGTGTCCCCGGGTCATGCAGGGGTGCTCCGCATGCACTGAGAGTCCCTACTCTGCTGCCGGCTCAAGCGTCACGCGGGCGGAGCAGAAGAGGCGGGGAGCGTCCCGCAGGATGGCCAAACGCGGTTCGGGAACGCTGAGAAAGCGCTCGACGGCACGGTCGAAGATGGGCGCCAGCCTCCGATCCGTGCGCAGCCCGTCAATCGCCCTGCGGTCGCCGCCGAGCACCACTGCGTCGAGCCGGGCGACCTCGGGCAGCAGGATGCGGCCGGCTATGGCCGCCGCGTCGGCGAGTGACTCCCGAGCCTGGCCGGCGCGTCGGCGGGCGAATCGCTGCTGGGACCAGCCTCCGGCCTTCGAGCGGCCGTGCACCAGCGAACGGCCGACCTTCGAGGACACCAACTGTGATCCTTGGAACACGCCGGCGGCATGCGCCCCGAGCCGTACCAAGAGGACGCCCACGGTCCGCTCCGCCAGCGCATGCTGAACCAAATCGCCGACGTCGAGGCCAACGCTCTCGCCTGCATCGACCTTCACCGGGGGGAAAGCCGGCTCGATGCGCGCTCGCACGCCATCGCCGGCCAGGAGGGTCCATCGCTGCGCAGATTTGTCCGTGGACGTGACGCCGCCGTGCCGGTCCCCGAATCCCTGGCACCAGCGCTCTAGCCGCTCCGGCACGACCTCAATGGTCTGCTGAGTGTTCATACCTCCCGACCGAGCCACGCCGGCTGAAGGCGCTTCCTGAGCGGAGTCAGACGTTAAAGCCGAGGGCGCGCAACTGCTCCCGGCCCTCGTCAGTGATCTTGTCGGGACCCCACGGGGGCATCCAGACCCAATTGATCCTGAAGTCCTTCACGAGGCCGTCGAGCGCCATCTGAGCCTGATCCTCGATCACATCTGTGAGCGGGCATGCCGCAGACGTGAGCGTCATGTCGATGGCGGCCACGTTGTCCGACGAGATCGTGATGCCGTAGACCAGACCCAGATCGACGACGTTGATGCCGAGTTCCGGGTCGACGACATCGCGCATCGCCTCGGTGACATCCTCGACGGACGCGGGCGTGTCGACCGCGGTCATGACTCAACCTCCTCTGCTCCCGACTCTGCGCCGTTGCCTTCGGCGCCGGAGCCATAGGCGAGCGTGCCGGCACCGGCGAGCGCCTGCGTTGTGGCGTCCTTCCAGGCCATCCAGCCCAGCAGCGCGCACTTGATGCGTGCCGGGTATTTCGACACCCCGGCGAAGGCGACTGCGTCGCCGAGGACGTTCTCGTCGGGCTCGAGCTGACCCTTGGAAGCCATCAGCTCTCCGAAGACCTCGGCGGTCTTCATCGCCTCGCCGACAGTCCGCCCGATCACCAGCTCAGTCAGAACGGACTCCGACGCTTGGCTGATCGAGCAGCCTTCCGAGTCGTACGAGACGTCCTCGATTCGGTCACCGGCGAGCCTGACGCGCATCGTCACCTCGTCGCCGCAGACGGGATTGATATGCCGGACTTCGACGTCAAAGGGCTCCCGCAGCCCCTTGTTCTGGGGGTTGCGGTAGTGATCCAGGATGATCTCCTGGTAAAGCGAGGCGAACTCAACCATCAGTCGTTGATCCTGACCGTCGGGAATCGGCGCGAAGGGCCGTTGAGGACAACACCGCGATCACCCGAAGAACTTCCTCACCTGCCGAAGACCCGCGATGAGCGCGTCGACCTCGGCGAGGGTGTTGTAGAGGTAGAACGACGCTCGTGTGGTCGCGGGCACCTCGTAACGCAGGCAGGCAGGGCGGGCGCAGTGGTGTCCGACGCGGACAGCGATACCTAGCTCGTCGAGCACCTGGCCGACATCGTGCGGATGGATGCCCTTCATCGTGAACGAGATCGTGCCACCCCTGTTCACCGTCCACACCGGTCCAATCACCCGAAGCCCAGGCACCGTCGCGAGGCCGTCGAGTGCATAAGCGGTCAGCGCCACTTCGTGTGCCCTGATCTCGTGCATGTCGATGGTGGAGAGATAGTCCACCGCGGCGCCAAGGCCGATGGCCTGGGCGATCGGTGGAGTGCCTGCCTCGAACTTGTGCGGGATCGGGGCGAACGTGGACTCGGCCATCGTGACCGTCTCGATCATCTCGCCGCCGCCGAGGAACGGGGGCAGCGCGTCGAGGAGCTCACTGCGCCCCCAGAGCACGCCGATCCCGGTCGGGCCGCACATCTTGTGCCCGGTGAACGCGTAGAAGTCAACCCCCAGCTTCGACAGGTCGACCGACATGTGCGGCACCGCCTGCGCTCCGTCGATGACGACCAGGGCGCCCACCTGGCGGGCTCGCTTCACAATCGGCGACAGGGAGTTGACCGTGCCCAGCATGTTGGACTGGTGGGCGATGGAGACCAGCTTCGTTCGCTCATTGATCAGCGACTCGAGGTCGGTCAGGTCAAGCCGACCCCGATCAGTGAGGCCGAACCAGCGAAGCCGGGCGCCGGTCCGCCGGCAGGCGAGCTGCCACGGCACGATGTTGGAGTGGTGCTCCATCTCGCTGATGACAACCTCGTCGCCAGGACCCAGGCGCAGCCGCGGGTCGTCCGCGAGACCGCTGGCCAGCGTGTTGGCGACGAGGTTGAGCGCCTCGGTGATGTTCTTGGTGAAGATCACCTCATCGCGTGACGGTGCCCTGACGAAGTCGGCGATCTTGGTCCGGGCATTCTCGTAGGCTTCGGTGGCCTCGGTGCCGAGCTGGTGAACGGCACGCGCGATGTTGGCGTTGTGCCGCTCGTAGTGATCCGTCATCACCTCGAGTACCTGCCGAGGCTTCTGCGAGGTGTTCGCGCTGTCGAGGTAGACCAGCGGCTTGCCGTGGACGTGCCGGTCGAGGATCGGGAAGTCCTTGCGGATCTCCTCCGGCAGCAGCCTGGCGTGCCCGGCTGCGACGACAGCGTCGTAGGCGCCGCCCGGCGGAACACCCGGCTCCAGCCCGCGCAGGTCCCCGTGCTCGTCGGCGGGGACCGCAACCTGCGACGCGAAGTCTCCGGGGAGGAGATCAGGCGGCGATGCCGCGGCTCTCCTGTCGTGCCGGCCTGGATCGACGTCCGCCCGGCTCGCCGAGGTGTCGCGGGTCATGACACCGTCGCCCTCGCACCGGGAATGTGGATTCCCTCCGCAGGCTGGGCCTTCGCGGGAGAGATGAACCGTTCGTAGCCCTCTGCCTCGAGCGTCTCGGCAAGCTCCGGTCCACCCTCCTGGACGATCCGGCCGTCGATGAAGACATGGACGAAGTCCGGCTTGATGTAGCGCAGGATGCGGGTGTAGTGCGTGATCAGCAGCACGCCCACCTCGCCGGTCTCACGGACCCGGTTGACCCCGGCGGCGACCACCTTGAGCGCATCGATGTCGAGTCCTGAGTCGGTCTCATCCAGGATCGCGATGCGGGGCTTGAGCAGCTCGAGCTGCAGGATCTCGTGACGCTTCTTCTCCCCACCGGAGAACCCCGCGTTGACGTCCCGCTCGGCGAAGCTCGGGTCGATGGAGAGCTCCTCCATCGCCTCGCGCACCTCCTTGACCCACGTACGCAGCTTGGGTGCTTCACCCCTGGTCGCGGTGGCTGCAGTGCGAAGGAAGTTGGAGACGGACACCCCGGGCACCTCGACGGGGTACTGCATGGCAAGGAAGAGACCGGCACGCGCCCGGGCGTCGACGGTCATGCCAAGCACGTCTTCGCCATCGAGGGTGACCTTGCCCGCGGTCACCTTGTACTTCGGATGGCCCGCGATGCTGTAGGCGAGGGTCGATTTGCCGGACCCGTTCGGTCCCATGATCGCGTGGGTTTCACCCTTCCGCACGGTCAGGTCGACTCCACGCAGGATCTCCCTCGGGCCGCCCTCGGCCTCGACGGACACATGCAGGTCGTGGATCTCGAGCGTGGTCACGTTCTCTCCTCGGCGACGGCGGGCTCGGGGTGGGCGGCATCGGCGGATGTCGTCCTGTCGCTCCCAGCGGCCGACACCTCGATGGGACCGATCTCTACCGGTCCGCTGCGAAGGGAGCGGGACAGCTCGTCCTCGACCTTGGCAAGCAGGCGTTCCTTGACCTCGGGCACACCGATCCGGGTGATCAGCTCGGCGAAGAACCCGCGGACCACAAGCCGCCTTGCCTCGTCCTCCCGGATTCCCCTGGCCTGCAGATAGAACAGCTGCTCGTCGTCGAAGCGGCCGGTTGCGCTGGCGTGGCCGGCACCGACGATCTCGCCCGTCTCGATCTCGAGATTCGGTACGGAGTCGGCCCGGGCACCGTCGGTCAGCACGAGATTGCGGTTGAGCTCGTAGGTATCCGTGCCGACGGCCTCCTTGCGGATGAGCACGTCGCCGATCCATACCGTGCGCGCCGAGGCGCCCTGCAAGGCTCCTTTGTAGGCGACATAGCTGCGGCAGTGCGGCTGCGCGTGATCGACGAAGAGCCGGTGCTCGAGGTGCTGGCCTTCATCGGCGAAGTAGATGCCGAGCAGTTCCGCATCACCGCCAGGCCCGTCGTAGGCCACCTGCGGGAAGAGGCGTACCAGCTCGCCGCCGAAGGTGACCACCACCGACTTGAAGGTCGCGTCCCGGCCGAGCTTTGCATAGTGATGCGCCAGGTGCACGGTGTCGTCGGCCCAGTCCTGGATGCTCACGAACGTGAGCTTGGCGCCCTCGGCGACGTTCAGCTCGACGTTGGCGGCGTAGGTCGCCGAGCCCACGTGGTCAAGGACGACAACCGCCTCCGCATAGGGCTCGACGTCGACGACGAGATGCCCAAAGGCAGGCTCCGGATCGGCAGAGCCACCAACCCTGCGAATGACCGTGGGCGCTGACACCTTGGTGTCACGCGGGACGGTCACCACCAGGGCCTGGGTGAACGATGCCCAGGCCAGCGCGGCCACTCGATCGGTGGGAGTCGCGGCCCGACCGATCCGAGGATCGGCGCGGTCGACGACCTCGACCTTCACCTCAGGTGCAGCCTCGACCTCCGTCTGCAGCGGCGGGCCTGGCTGCGGATCGCGCTGGTGCAAGCCGCGCAACCGCCGGGTCGGGGTGAAGCGCCACGCTTCCTCCCGACCCGACGGAATCGGGAAATCTGCGGGGTCGAACGAGGCGAACGAGTGCAGCGCGCTGCCCTTTGACGTACGCCGGTGACCATCATCTCCATGCGAATGCGGTGCGACCGTCACCCCGGACGTGTTGATCGTCTCGGTCACGCTCAGCCCACCGCTCCTTCCATCTGCATCTCGATCAGCCGGTTCAGCTCAAGGGCGTACTCCATCGGCAGCTCTCGTGCGATCGGCTCGATGAAGCCGCGCACGATCATCGCCATCGCCTCGTCCTCGGTGAGGCCGCGGCTCATCAGGTAGAAGAGCTGGTCCTCGCTCACCTTCGAGACCGTCGCCTCATGCCCCATCGCGACGTCGTCCTCGCGAACGTCCACATAGGGGTAGGTGTCCGAGCGGCTGACCGTATCGATCAGGAGTGCGTCGCACTTGACGGTCGAGGCGCTGTGGTGCGAGCCGGGCTGGACCTGAACCAAGCCACGATAAGAGGTCCGGCCGCCGCCTCGAGCCACTGACTTGGAAATGATCGTCGATGACGTGTGCGGCGCCGCGTGCACCATCTTGGCGCCGGCGTCCTGGTGCTGGCCCTCGCCGGCGAACGCGATCGACAGCGTCTCGCCCTTGGCGTGCTCCCCCATCAACCAGACGGCTGGGTACTTCATCGTGATCTTGGATCCGATGTTGCCGTCGATCCACTCCATGGTCGCGCCCTCGTGGGCGAACGCACGCTTGGTCACAAGGTTGTAGACGTTGTTCGACCAGTTCTGGATCGTCGTGTAGCGGCAGCGAGCGTTCTTCTTGACGATGATCTCGACCACTGCGGAGTGGAGAGAGTCCGACGAGTAGATCGGCGCGGTGCAGCCCTCGACGTAGTGCACATAGGCGCCCTCGTCGACGATGATCAGCGTCCGCTCGAACTGCCCCATGTTCTCGGTGTTGATCCGGAAGTAGGCCTGCAGGGGGATCTCGACGTGAACGCCCTTGGGCACGTAGATGAAGGACCCGCCGGACCACACCGCGGTGTTGAGTGAGGCGAACTTGTTGTCACCCGCCGGGATGATCGTGCCGAAGTATTCCTTGAACAGGTCCTCGTGCTCGCGCAGGCCGGTGTCGGTGTCGAGGAAGATGACCCCTTGCGCCTCGAGGTCGTCGCGGATCTTGTGGTAGACGACCTCCGACTCATACTGAGCGGCGACGCCCGCGATCAGCCTCTGCCTCTCCGCCTCGGGGATGCCAAGCCTGTCGTAGGTGTTCTTGATGTCCGCCGGCAGCTCGTCCCAGGTTGTCGCCTGCTTCTCGGTCGAGCGGACGAAGTATTTGATGTTGTCGAAGTCGATGTCGGAGAGGTCCGCTCCCCAGGTCGGCATCGGCTTCTTGTCGAACAGCCGCAGTCCCTTCAGCCGCCGTTCCAGCATCCACTCCGGCTCGTTCTTCCGTGCGGAGATGTCCCTCACCACAGCCTCGGAGAGGCCACGCTGGGCACTCGCACCGGCGACGTCGGGGTCTGCCCAGCCGTACTCATAGCGGCCGAGACCCTCGAGCTCGGGGTGCACGGTGGTGGTCATGAAGAGGTCCTCCCTGCGGAGCGCAGCTTGATCTCTGGTATGTAGGTGGTGCAGACGCCGTCGCCGTGGGCGATCGTCGCGAGCCGTTGTACGTGGGTGCCGAGCAGCCGGGCGAAGACCTCGGTCTCGGCCTCGCACAGTGCCGGGAACTGCTCGGCGACATGGGCGACCGGACAGTGGTGCTGGCACAGCTGCTCCCCGCCGCGTCCGGGCGCGGGGTCGGCCGTGGCGGCGTAGCCGTCGCCGGTCAGCCGCTCGGCGAGTACGACAACCTTGCGTTCCGGCGGCGCCGCGCCCACGGCCGGCCGGTAGCGATCCTCGAGCTCGCGGACCCTGGTCCTGGCAAAGTCCGCGATGAGTTCGTCGCCGCCGGTCTCCCCGATGAACCGGAGCGCGCTAGCGGCCAGGTCGTCGTACGCCTGGAAGAAAGCATCCCGTCCGGAGTCGGTGAGGGCGAAGATCTTCGCCGGGCGCCCGCGCCCGCGCGGGCCGTAAACACGCTGCTCGCGCGCCTCGATCACTCCATCGGCGAGCAAGGCGTCAAGATGCCGGCGGATCGCTGCAGGCGTCAGGCGCAGCCGCTTGGCCAGGACGGTAGCGGTCGACGGACCGTAGGCGAGAATGGATCGAGCGACCCTTTCCCGCGTCGGAAACTCCTGGTCGAACTCGGTTTCCGAGGCCGCCTTCCCCACCTCGGTCGCCGTGGCCGGCTGGGGAGCCGCCCCGGCGAGGTCGGTGCGGACGTCGGCAGGCACAGTGTCCCCGGCGGCAAGGCGCGCACGGCTCGGCGCCTCGGCCACGGAGGTGGCAGAGGTGACGCCGGAGGTGCGCGCGGTTTTCACAACACCATTGTTGCCTAATTCGTGTTACTGATGCCAGTCAAATCGCCGATCTTTCGGGTGAGTTGGATCACGCAGGCATGCCTTCCCTCACTAGACCGGCGGATCGCGAGGCGGTCGGCCTTGAGCGAGTCGATGCGTTTCCATCAAGCGCTCCCTGGAGCTGTCGCTCTTGGACGTGCGCTCGAAGGGCGCCGGATCGGCCTACCCGATGGGCCCGGGCGGCGGATTCGAGTAAGCGCAAAGAGCGCGGTCAGTAGCATCCACGCACCTGCTATGGCAATGGCAGCGGCGCCGGACGTGGCACTGATCGCTACGGCCATGACGAATGAGCCCAAGGTCGTGGCCACGGCGACTGTGACGCGCTGGGCAGCATAAACCCGAGACAGCCGCTCCAGCGGAACGGTGTCGGCGATATGGGTGTCCATGCTGACGTTGGCCAGTGGCGTGAAGACGCCAGCGCTGGCAGTCGCAGCCGCTGCGAGTGTTAGTGAAGTCGCCGTGGAGAGCACCATGAACGCCGCGCCGACCAGCACCCATGCCATGCAGTAGACAAACAGGAGGTTCTGTCCCACGCGGGAGCTCCCGCTGAACAGGTTCCCAGCAAGGTTCCCGGCACCGAAGGCCGCGAGGAGCACTCCATAGCTCGCGAGACCGGTATGCAACCGCTGGGTCAGCTCGAATGGAACGCCGATGGTGAAGGCCGGCCATACCAGGTTGCACGAGCCCCGGACCGCAACACCGACGCGAAGGGTGTGCTTGCTAAGGATCTCCCGAGTTCCGTCCAACAGGTTCCCCCGCGGCCGAGGATCGCCGGCGGCGCCGGGCAATTTCGGCTGAATGCGGCCCACCACAGTGGCGAGCGCAGCGGCTGAGACGAGGAACGTCACGGCATCGATGGTCAGCAAGTGGATCTCGGGCATGACCAGCAGTAGCAGCCCCACGCTGCCTGGACCCATTGCCCTCGCGAGGCGGTCGGTGCTGTCGGCCAACGCGATCATCGGCTGTAGATCTCTCGCCGGCACGGCATCGGGCAATAGCGCCTGCAGCACCGGATCGGACAACGCCTTGAACGAGCTGACCGCACCCGCAACGGTGGCGAGAAGTAGCATCGATGTCAGACCGCCCAGGTACGTGACTGGGATGACAGCTACCGCGGCAGCACTCAGCAGATCCAGTCTGATCATGGCGCGTAGCCGTCCCCTTCGGGTGATCAGGCCGGCGCCGAGAAAACCCACGACGACGTAGGGGATCGATTCGGCGAGCGACACCATGGCCATCAGTGCAGCGGAGCCGGTGAGCTGGAGGACCAACCACAACACGGCCATGCCATAGAGCTTGTCGCCGGTTGCTGAGAGCAGCTGACCGACCCAGATGGCACGCGGAACGGGTTGCCTGAGCAATTGGAGCACCCACACGCCGGTCTCCGTTCCGCCTAGGAATCCGCTGTCAGCCCCATCTTGAGCAGGGCGGATCCAAGCCAGAAGCTGGTAACTGACTGGGCCAGCCATAGGATTCACCTATGGCCATGGATCTGAGTGATCTGACCGTTTTCCTTGAAGTGGCCCGGATGGGCAGCTTCAGTCGGGCCGCGGGCGTCCTGCGGATGGCGCAGCCCTCGATCAGCACGCGCATGGCCAGCCTGGAGCGACATATAGGTACGGAGCTGTTCGTCCGCAGCACCAGAGGGGTTGCCCTTACGGCAGCAGGCCAGGCGTTCGAGCCCTACGCAAGGCGATGCCTGACGATCGCGGAGGAAGCACGCCATGCCGCGCGCGGTTCTACGGGCTCGCAGCGGCTGGTGATGGCTTCACCACCTTCGCTGGCACCTGTCATCTTCCCGCCGCTGATCTCCGCTCTGGCCGCCCGGCCGCTTGAGGTGCAATGCCGGACAGCGCACAGCCACGAGATATTGGAGCAGGTCGCCGACGGAGCTGCTCATATCGGTTTCCTCCTCGGCACATCCGTACCGGACGACATCGCTGCCAAGCACCTCTACCGGGTGCCGATCATTTGGGTCGCACAGCCCCACCACCCGCTCGCCATCCGTGGGTCATGCCGCGTTAGTGATCTCGGTGATCATCGCCTTGCCATCCACTACTGGGGACCGGATGCTGGCGAACTGGAAGACCTGCTTCGGAACCACAAGATCCCATCCACCCAGATCTGCTGGGTATCGCCGTCAGCCACGGCAATGGGACTGGCCTCCCACCACGGGTACATCGCGGCACTACCCGCCGATGCTGCCGCCGCCAGGCTTCGCAGTGGAACTCTCGTGCAGGTGACGGTAGCGAACCTTCCAACCTGGTCGCTTGACGTCGTCGCGGCCTATCGGCGCGGCCACAGGACGAGCCCTGCTGCACTGGCATTGGAGGCGCTGGATATCACACGTCTTCGGGCCGTCGGCGAGGAACCGTGGGAACGTCTGGACCTGGCAGTCCGCAAGGTAGACGAATGACCCACATCGGGCGCTACCTTCATCGGTGGTTGAGGAATGCGGGCGGCATGTCAGCACAACTGTGACCGCATTGGCCCATCCTCTTCCTCGTCGCAGCTTGCCACCGATGTCTGGGTCTACCGGGGACGCGAAGGCCAACCCCGAACCCAGCACTCCTGTCGTCTTCTCACTCGGAACCTTCGAGATCGACACACTCATCGCGTGGCTACTCGGCTGCTTGCTGCCGTGGATTGTGTTCCTCCCGCTGTACATGCAGGCGGGGCCGAAGGCGGCTAGCCCTCGTTGTGATCGGGCGGTGCTCGCCGCGGACCGCAGCTGAGGGGACTTGTGGGGACCGCTCGTACACTCGCGGCATGTCCGCCCGGTCAGCCGTCGAGGTGCGCAACCTCGTGAAGAGGTATGGCCGGACCACTGCTGCGGACCGGTTGTCATTCACGGTCGAGCGCAGGTCGGTGACGGGAATCCTCGGCCCTAACGGTGCCGGCAAGACCACCGCCATCGAGATCTGTGAGGGCTTTCGCCGACCCGACTCCGGCATGGTACGGGTGCTCGGGTCCGATCCCATTGCCGACGGCCGGCGGTTGCGCCCACGGGTCGGGGTGATGCTGCAGGACGGCGCCGGTTATCCGGGCGCCCGGGCCGGCGAGCTCCTCGCCTACGCCGCGCGGCTCTACGCTCATCCGCTCGCCACCGCAGACCTGGCAGACCGACTGGGCATCGACCGGCGCAGCCGAACCCCCTACCGCAGGCTGTCCGGCGGTGAGCGGCAGCGGCTCCACCTCGCGCTCGCCCTCGTCGGCAGGCCCGAGCTGGTCTTCCTCGATGAGCCGACAGCCGGCATGGACGCACGTGCGCGACGCGCTACGTGGGACTTGATCCATGAACTCCGCGATAGCGGCGTCACCGTCGTCCTCACCACACACCTGATCGAAGAGGCCGAACGGCTGTCAGACCACATCGTGATCATCGACAGAGGGCGGGCCGTCGCTGCCGGAGCGCCGGAGGAGCTGACGGGCACGACCGCGGACCGGGTACTGACCTTCCGTGGTCCGCCCGGGCTGGACGTCACGGCTCTGGCCGCCGCTCTCAAGCCAGGGACGGTTGTGGACGAGCCGGTTCGCGGCACGTACCGGGTGCAGGGCCACATCGAGCCGGCGCTGCTCGCGACCGTCACCGCGTGGTGCGCTTCGAATGGTGTGCTCGCCGACCGGATCACGACCGGTCGTCGCTCGCTCGAGGATGTCTTCCTCGACCTCACCGGCCGGGAGCTTGCCAGTCCGCCGAGCCGGACCGGGTGAGGGCTGGTGTACGAGCCCCGACCGGGCGCGGCGCCTCGCCCCCGAATGCTGATCGGCCAGGCCACCCTCGAGACGCGACTGCTCCTGCGCAACGGCGAACAGCTGCTGCTCACGATCATCATCCCGACGTTTCTCCTGGTCGTCCTGGCCACCGTCCCAATCGTGGATATCGACAGCGGCCGGCGCATCGACTTCCTCACGCCCGGTGTGCTCGCCCTCGCCGTGATGTCGACGGCCTTCACCGGCCAGGCGATTGCGACCGGCTACGAGCGACGCTATGGAGTCCTCAAGTGGCTCGGCGCGACACCACTCCCCCGGTGGATTCTGCTCGGGGGCAAGATCGCGAGCGTGCTCCTGGTGGAGACGCTTCAGGTGACGGTGTTGTGCGTCGTCGCATACGCACTGGGCTGGCACCCACACGGCTCGCCGCTGGCAGTGGCGGTCCTGCTCGTGCTCGGCACGGCCGCCTTCGCCGGACTCGGGCTGCTCATGGCGGGCACCCTCCGGGCTGAAACCACTCTGGCGGCGGCCAACCTCGTATGGGTCCTGCTGCTGGTCGGCGGCGGCGTCATCGTGCCGATCGACCGCTTCCCCGATGCTGTCCAGCCCGTTCTCAAGGCCCTGCCGATCACTGCACTCTCGGACGGGCTGCGTGACGTACTCCAGCAAGGCGCGGCGTTCCCGTGGGCGTCGGTCGGCATCCTCGCCGCCTGGGCCGCCGTGGCATGTACGGCCGCGGCCCTCACCTTCCGCTGGGATTAGCTCCCCTGGCCCGCTTGCATCGAGATAGCAGATCGAATAGCCAGATCCACCGGATATGCCCATGACACGTCCAGGTGTGGCCCTCAGGATGTTGGCGCTGGCATCTCCCCGTGCTCACATCACGGCTCGGGTGCCTTCTACGCTGGTGCCGTGCCATCCGCCTCGCCTGCGCGGGCCGCCGCTTTGGCAGCCTCGGCCGGACATGTGTCCGTGCCCGGAACGCCGACGGCTCCGTCGCATGCGCGAATGGGACGATCGCCTCAGCAAACGGCCCAACCCGCCTAGCCGACAGGTACGACATTGCACACGTCAGTGCCGACCGAGTCCGTGTCGCAGCCGCCGAGCCCGCCGGAAACCTCGGCGGCAGGGCAGCGGGTTTCTCCATGGACAAGGCGGGTGTTTCTGGCCGGCATCGTGGCCCAGATCGGGATTGTGGTCACCGGTGGGCTGGTCCGCCTCACATCCTCGGGCCTCGGCTGCCCGAGTTGGCCTCGCTGCTCGGACGACTCGCTCGTGCCGCGGGAAGCGACGGGTTACCACCAGTACGTCGAGTTCGGCAACCGCACGCTTACCAGCGTGGTCGGCATCGTCGCCCTTGCTTGTGTGATTGCCGCGTGGCGGGTCCGGCCACGTCGCCGATCGCTGGTCGTGCTGGCTTCTGTCCAGCTCGCCGGCGTCGCAGCACAGGCAGTACTTGGCGGCATCACCGTCCTCACTGGACTACACCCGGCGACGGTTGCCGCCCACTTCCTCGTATCCATGACGCTGGTTGGCTTCGCCGTTGCGTTGTACGAACGATCCGCCGAAGGCGATGGGCCACCGGTGCCGCTGGTCCGCAACGAGGCACGTGTGCTCGGCTACGTACTCCTCGCCAGCGTGACCGCGGTTCTGATCGTCGGAACGATCGTGACCGGAAGCGGACCGCATTCGGGCGACTCCGACGAGGTCGCCCGCTTTGGGCTCGACCCGCGAACTGTCGCCTGGGTTCACGCCGACCTGGTGTGGCTGTTCATGGGCCTAGTCGTCGGCATGGTGGTGCTCTTGCGAGCAACCGACGCGCCTAGCAAGGCCAGGAACCGCGCGCTGGTCGTGCTCGGGGTGGGTCTTGCCCAGGGCGCGATCGGCTACTTCCAATATTGGGCCGGCCTGCCGGTCCCGGCCGTCGCCCTCCACATGCTTGGCGCGTCGCTGTTGCTGGTCAGCGTCGTGCGGCTGATCTATGCCCTACGCACTCGCCCGGCAACCGTGCTGGTCGGCTAGGTTCTGTCCACGCGGCTCAACGTCACAAGAACAAATCCCGAGCCTGCCTCGTCTATCGGACGGTCCACGAGCGAGGGCGCGCCGTGAAAAGGTCGGTCCGTTACTCGCCCTCATCGCCGCAGCGGCCGCAGGCTGCTCCGGCGCCGGACAATCGACCGCTGAGCCATCCCCCGTCCGAACCACAACCAGTGGCGCTCCGTCAGCCACGGCTCGTGCCACGACGCCTTCGGCCCCATCAGAGGGCACGTCGTTCCGGTTCAGGAACGTGCGGTTGGTGATCCCCGACGAGCTCGAGAGCAGAGCGATCGGAGAGATCGTCCCGTTCCGAGAGGACTTCCCGTGGTTCCGCGGTGTCTGCGGGCGCCTTCTCGCAGGCTCCGGCCGTCGCGCTGTCACACCAACGGACGCTCAGCCAGAGGCTGACGGCAGCGTGCCAGTGACCAGGACCGTGTCTCCAGCCTTCACGCCAGCTGAGGTGAAGGTCCCGGCCAGCGCCTCCACGGCAGTATCGAAGGGTTGCGGTGAGGGATAGGTCGGGCAGGCAGCCGAGTCAGAGGATCGGCATGGCTCCATCTCCGCGATGCCGACGACCTTGCCACCGGCTGCCCACGCGATCGACAACGGCACCCGGGTCCGGTACATCCAGAAGGCGCCACGCTCAGCCCGTGGAAAGACGAAGATCATGCCAGTTCCTGCGGGGACGCTATCGCGGTCCATCAGGCCCTGCTCACGCTGTTCTTCGGTGGCCGCGACCTCCACGCGGAGGGGATCGGCTGGTCCGACCTTGACAGTCACAGTCGGCGTCCCGCTGCGGCTCTCCGAGCCAGCGGTCACCGATGTCTCGCCGGGCTTCGCCGAATCCTCAGTACTCTCACAGCCGGTACAGGCGACGACGGCCGCGGCCACCATCGCAAGACCGAGCCGCAGCATCCGCCCATGATGCCGCAGGCCCGGCCGGCCGCTGCACGCTCACAGTCGCGATCCGGGTGGACATCGCTCGGACCGCTGTTCACCGTGGTGGGCCGGTCAGCCGCCGATTAGCCGGGAGCGACCAGCCAGGGACCGGCGCTGCCTCGCGGGCTCGATCGCATTGATCCGAGAGATCGAGGGACGCGTGAGCGGTAGGGCGGCCGTCTATTTCAGCACCGCGTCCAGCGCCACCGCGACGAAGAGGAGTGCGAGGTAGGTGTTCGACCAGTGGAAGAGTCGCATCGGACGCAAGGCCACCCCGCTCACACCACCGCGTGCACGCCCGTAGAGCCGATGCGCCTCGACCAGGAACGCGCCTCCGAGCACCGCGGCCGCGGCCGGATAGACCCAGCCCGTTCCGGCCACCGGCCATAGGAGCAGGGACAGCGCAACCATCACCCAGCTGTACGCGACGATCTGCGTGGTGACGGTCCGCTCGGTCGCCACCACAGGGAGCATTGGAACCTTCGCCGCGGCATAGTCGTCGCGGTAGCGCAACGCGAGCGCCCAGAAATGGGGCGGAGTCCAGAAGAAGACCACGAGGAAGAGCACGACCGGCGTCCAGGCGAGGGAGCCGGTGATGGCGGTCCAGCCGATCAGGGCCGGAAAGCACCCCGCGGCTCCTCCCCAGACGATGTTCTGTGCCGTCCGTCGCTTCAAAACCAGCGAATAGACGACGACATAGAACAGGTTCGCAGCCAACGCCAGCCACGCGGACAGCCAGTTCACGGTCACGCCCAGCCACACGGTGGCAACCGTCCCCAGCACAAGCCCGAAGACAAGCGCTCCAACCGGCGCCACGGAGTGGGTGGGCAACGGACGCCGGCGAGTACGCCGCATCGCCTCGTCGATGTCTCGATCGATGACGCAGTTGAGCGTGTTAGCGCTGCCGGCTGCCAATGTGCCACCGACGAGGGTGGCCACGACCGGCCAAAGCGGGGGGGAACCTTCGGCGGCGAGAAACATCACCGGAACTGTCGTCACGAGCAACAGCTCGATGATCCGCGGCTTCGTCAAGGCAACGTAGGCACGGAGGACGGTGGCAGCCGATCGGCGCCTGTCCGCCAACCGGTCAGCCGCCGCGCGGCGCGCCGCGGGCACGAGCGCAGCATCAGACCGAACCGGGGAAGGGTGACCCCGGCGCGAGGTCGACACAGCAGACACGGGCCCCCCGAAGGCGGAAATCGGATGTCGGCGGACACCAACTGTAGTCCCGCTCGGTGGCCCATCAGGGTGCAGGGCGTACGGCGGCGTCCTACCAGCGATTCGCCGACCTGGCCACGAGTAGGCTCGGGGCTGTCGGCGCGGATCGGACGATGCTCGCAAGTGCTCGGGGTTCGGCGTGCCGTGTGCCCACCACGTGACGAGGGAGCTCAGACACGTGACTGACAAGTCGACGGCCGCCCCCAAAGGTGAGAACTCCAGTCAGACCTCGCTGAACGCCCGACGGGCCAAGCCGGAGTCTCGGACGGTAAGCGGCGCTCTCGAGTGGTCCAAGCTCGACAGGCGAGCTGTCGACACCGTCAGGACATTGGCCATGGACGCGGTCGAGAAGGCCGGATCCGGTCATCCGGGAACCGCGATGAGCCTGGCGCCCGCCGCCACGCTGCTCTTCCAGCGTGTGCTCAGGCACGACCCGACCGACCCCAGCTGGTTGGGACGTGACCGCTTCGTGCTCTCGTGCGGGCATTCGAGTCTGACCCTCTATATCCAGCTCTACTTCTCTGGCTACGGCCTCACCCTGGACGACCTCAAGGCCCTGCGGCAGTGGGGCAGCCTCACTCCAGGACACCCCGAGTACCGCCACACGCTGGGAGTCGAGACCACCACCGGTCCGCTCGGCCAGGGCTTTGGAAACGCGGTGGGCATGGCGATGGCAACTCGCCGGATGCGCGGGCTCTTCGACCCCGACACCGAGCCGGGCCAAAGCCCCTTCGACCACACGATCTGGGCCTTCGCGAGCGACGGCGACATCGAGGAGGGCCTTTCCTCGGAGTCCGCTTCACTCGCGGGCCATCAGCGGCTGTCCAACCTTGTCGTGCTCTACGACGACAACCACATCTCCATCGACGGCAACACCAATGTCGCTCTGTCCGAGGACGTCCTGGCGCGATTCGCCGCCTATGGCTGGCACACGCAACGGGTCGAGGATGCCGAGGACGTCGAGGCGCTCTATGCGGCATTCACTACCGCCAGGGATGTGAAGGACCGACCGGCGATCATTGCGGTCCGGTCGATCATCGCGTGGCCGGCACCACACGCGCAGAACACCGGCAAGGCGCACGGAGCGGCGCTCGGCGCCGCCGAGGTGGCGGCAACCAAGCGAGTCCTCGGCCTGGATCCGGACAAGACGTTCGACGTGCCCGACGACGTCCTCGCCCATGTGCGAGGCGTCGCGCAGCGGGGACGGGCGTTGCATGCCGAATGGGCCAGGGCCTACAGCGACTGGCGCGCCGCTAACCCGGAGCGGGCCAGCGAGCTCGACCGAATCCTCGCTCGCAAGCTGCCCGAGGGGTGGGCTGCGAAGCTCCCAGAGTTCGAGGCGGGGGTCGCCATCGCAACGCGCAAGGCGTCGGGCAAGGTACTCAACGCCGTCGCACCAGTGCTTCCCGAGCTCTTCGGCGGCTCAGCCGACCTGCACGAGTCGAACAACACCTTGATCGAGGGCGAGCCGTCCTTCTTGCCGCCTGAGGCCGGGGCCGCAGCATCCGACCCGTACGGCAGGAACATCCACTTCGGTATACGTGAGCACGCGATGGGCTCCACGATGAACGGGATGGCGTTGGAGGGCCTACGGCCCTACGGCGGCACCTTCCTCGTCTTCAGCGACTACATGCGTCCCCCGGTCCGGCTTGCCGCGCTCATGAAGCTGCCCACGGTCTACGTCTGGACGCACGACTCGATCGGCCTCGGCGAGGATGGACCGACGCACCAGCCGATCGAGCACCTGTGGTCACTGCGTGCAGTCCCGGGCTTGGACATCGTGCGGCCCGGGGACGCGAACGAGACCGCGGTGGCCTGGCGCACCATACTCGAGCACACCGATCGGCCAGCCGGCCTCTGTCTGACGAGGCAGAACCTGCCCACCTTCGACCGGTCGCCTGGAACCGGCTTCGCCTCCGCCGACGGAACCGCCCGCGGTGGCTACGTCCTCCTCGAGGCGAGCACGGGGAGGCCGGAGGCGATCCTCATCGCGACCGGCAGCGAGGTCGCAATCGCCGTGGCAGCCAGGGATCAGCTCGAGGCCTCGGGGATGCCAACCCGGGTGGTGTCGATGCCGTGCATCGAGTGGTTCGACGCCCAGGAACCCGCGTATCGGCAGTCCGTCCTCCCCCGCGACGTGCGCGTTCGGGTCTCGGTCGAGGCCGGCGTGGCGCAGGGATGGCCGAAGTACATCGGGGAAGCCGGCGAATCGGTCAGCATCGAGCACTATGGTGCCTCGTCTCCCTACGCCGTGCTCTACGAGCAGTTCGGGATCACGCCGGACCGCGTGATTGCAGCCGTCCGGGCCAGCCTCTCCAACATCGGCGCGACAAAAGGTTCAACCACCGGTAACTAGCTGCTCCTCTCATGACATACCTCGCCTTCCCGAAAAGGGGTCGCATGGGCTTCACGGAATCCCCGGCACCTCCGGAAGGCAGACCGTGGCCTTGGCGAGCGGGCCATGGTGGTGTGAGGAGTGTCATCGCACCTGGTGGGCATGCGTGAGGGGCCGGTCATGTTGGACTGGATGACAGGCGAAGGGATGAGGCGATGAATGACACGCTGAAGAAGCTGTCCGACGAGGGCGTGGCGATCTGGCTGGACGACCTGTCCAGGCACCGCCTGGTGAGTGGAAGCCTTGCCGGGCTGATACGCGACAAGTCGGTCGCCGGGGTGACCAGCAACCCGACCATCTTCCAGAAGGCGCTCGCCGACAGCGACATCTACGACGAGCAGCTCGCTGGGTTCGCAGGACTCGGCATGACCGTCCCTGAGGCCGTTCGCCTGTTGACCACCTATGACGTCCGGTGGGCGGCTGACGTGCTGCGGCAGGTCTACGACACCACCGACGGCGTGGACGGTCGCGTGTCGATCGAGGTGGATCCACAGGTCGCCCATGAGACGCAGAAGACCATCGTCGAGGCGCGCACGCTCTGGTGGCTGGTGGATCGGCCAAATCTCTTCATCAAGATCCCCGCGACAAGGGCCGGTCTGCCGGCGATCAGCCAGTGCCTCGCCGAAGGGATCTCGATCAACGTGACGTTGATCTTCTCATTGCAGCGGTACGCCGAGGTGCTTGACGCGTTCCTTGAAGGAATGGGACGTGCCCAGGAAGCCGGCAAGGATCTCTCCACGATCCACTCAGTGGCATCGTTTTTCGTCAGCCGGGTCGACACTGAGGTGGACGAGCGGCTGGACAAGATCGGAAGCGAGGAAGCCCTCGCGCTGCGCGGCAGGGCGGCCATTGCGAACGCCCGCTTGGCATTCCGTAAGTACGAGGAGGTATTGGCGAGCGACCGCTGGCGCAGGCTCGAGGCAGCAGGTGCCCACCCGCAGCGACCGCTGTGGGCTTCGACCGGCGTCAAGGATCCGGCCTACGACGACACGCGCTACGTCGTCGACCTCGTGACGCGGGGAGTCGTGAACACCATGCCGGAGGCAACGCTGGACGCGGTCGCCGATCACGCCGTGATCCGCGGTGACACCGTCCGCGGTTACTACGACGACGCGCAGGAGACGCTCGACGCGCTCGAGCGGATCGGCATCTCCTACGACGACGTCGTCCAGGTTCTCGAGGATGAGGGAGTCGAGAAGTTCGCGACGTCGTGGAACGAGTTGTTCAAGTCCGTCGACAGCGAGGAGCGCCGCCTCGCCGACGAGTAGACGGGACCGTACTGATACGTGCCAGCACGGTCCGGCAACCCCCAGGAAGGGCGGTTTAGTGTCATGGTCGATCAGACCGCTGGTGACGGAGTGCCACCGGCCGGCGGCCCGCCCGCGGGTGTCGCCTTGGAGATGGGCGACGATGAGCTGTCCACCGCGGTTCTCCGGGTTCTGACCGAACTGACCGAGGCTGAAGTCGCGGAGCGGCTGGCCGCCGCTGATCCCACGATCTGGGGATCAGAGGCGGAGGCGGAGGCATCCCAGCGCCTTGGCTGGCTCGCGTTGCCCGAGACCTCCCGTGCGTTGCTGCCTGAGCTCGACATCCTTCGATCGGCCATCCACGACGCCGGCGTAGATCATGATGTGCTCGCTGGCATGGGCGGGTCGTCGCTCGCACCCGAGGTCATCACCAGGACAGCGGGCGTGGATCTGACCGTCCTCGATACGACCGATCCTGGCCAGATCAAGCGGGCAATCGATGATCGGTTGCGCCGCAGTGTCGTCGTGGTGGCGAGCAAGAGCGGGTCGACGATCGAGACCGACAGCCACCGCCGCGTCTATGAAGAGGCATTGCGTCAGGCCGGAGTGGACCAGGACGACCTGCCGCACCATTTCGCCGTGGTGACAGATCCTGGCACGTCCCTCGAGGAGTATGCCCGCGACGCTGGCTACGTGGTGATTGGTGCTGACCCCGCCGTCGGCGGCCGCTACTCCGCACTCTCCGCCTTTGGGTTGGTGCCCAGCGCACTCGCCGGAGCAGACGTGGCCGAACTGCTCGACGCGGCGGCCGAGCTCCAGCCATATCTCGCAAAGCCGCAGGACAACCCTGGTCTGCTGCTCGGCGCGGTCCTGGGCGCGGCCGCGCAGCTCGGCAAGGACAAGGTCGTGATCGCGGACGCCGGCTCGGGACTAGCCGGTTTCGGCGACTGGGCCGAGCAGCTCATCGCCGAGTCGACCGGCAAGCACGGGCGCGGGCTGCTGCCGGTGGTCGTGGAGGCTCCGGACGCGCCGGGCTGGGCAGACGCCGGCGACGATGCGCTGCTCGTTCTGCTGGGCCGGGCCGAGGGTCAATCGCTGACGCCGCCGGAGGAGTTCGTGCCGGGTGGCGTCTCTGCGGCCGGTCAGCCGGGCTTCCCGGCAGGCCCCGCCGGCATGCCCATAACCGATCCGTCGCTGGCAGTCGCCCCCACCGCGCCACCTGGCCCCCGCCGGCCTCCCCACGTGCGGGTATACGGCAGCCTCGGTGCGCAGTTCCTCCTCTGGGAGTACGCCACGGCCGTTGCAGGTCGGGTCATCGGCATCAACCCGTTCGACCAGCCGAACGTGGCGGAGTCGAAGGAGAACACAGCCGCGATCCTCAGCGAAGCTGGGGATCGTCCGTTGCCTGAAGGCGAGCCGGTCTACGAGGACGACGCCGTCGCGGTCTATGCCCCAGGCAAGTGGCTGAAAGCCCAGCCGAGCCAGGGCGGCGAGCAATCGAGCGGAGGATCGGACGGCCCCAGCGCGGTCGGGAGCGCGGGGCTGCGGCCGCTCATCGAGGCGTTGCTCGACGCGATCCCCGACCGCGGCTATCTCGCCGTGATGGCGTACCTCGACCGGATCGGCGACGCGGCTGCCGCCCGGCTCCGGCCGGCGTTGGCCGAGCGTTCTGCCGGGAGACAGGTCACGTTCGGGTGGGGACCGCGGTTCCTGCACTCGACCGGCCAGTACCACAAGGGTGGCCCGCAGGTCGGTGCGTTCCTCCAGATCACCGGCGCGGTGACTGAGGACCTCCCGGTGCCAGGGCGGCCATTTTCCTTTGGCAAGCTGCAGCTTGCTCAAGCGCTCGGCGACCTGCGCGCCCTGGCCGGGCGCGGCCGTCCTGTGCTCCGCGTACACCTCAAGGATCGGCAGGCCGGCTTGAGCGCACTGTTCGACACGGTCCGCGCCGAGTCACCGTGACCATGGGGACGGGCCGATGACCACCCTGCTGACGCACAACCCGCTGCGAGACTCGCAGGATCGGCGGCTACCGCGCATCGCCGGGCCTTGTGGCCTCGTCATCTTCGGCGTCACCGGAGACCTCTCCCGGAAGAAATTGATGCCGGCGGTCTATGACCTCGCCAACCGCGGCTTGTTGCCGCCGAGCTTCGCACTTGTCGGCTTCGCCCGCCGGGACTGGGCAAACCAGGACTTCGCTCAGGTCGTTTACGAAGCGGTCAAGGAGTACGCCCGGACACCGTTCCGCGATGAGGTATGGAAACAGCTCGCCGAGGGATTCCGCTTCGTGCCGGGCGACTTCGACGACGACGCCGCGTTCGAGGGGCTCCGCAAAACCATCGAGGACCTGGACAGGGAACGGGGCACCGGCGGGAATCATGCCTTCTACCTGGCCGTACCTCCTAAGTTCTTCCCCGAGGTCGTCCAGCAGCTCAAGAAGCACGGACTAGCGCAGCCGATCGACGCGGCGCACGACATTGATGCCCTCAGCCCGTGGCGACGGGTGGTGATCGAGAAGCCGTTCGGGCACGACCTCGAAAGCGCCAGGGAGCTCAACCGGATCGTCGGGGAGGTCTTCCCGCCCTGGTCGGTGTTCCGGATCGACCACTACCTCGGCAAGGAGACCGTCCAGAACATCCTCGCCCTTCGTTTCGCAAACGAGATGTTCGAGCCGATCTGGAATCGCGGCTACGTCGACCACGTGCAGATCACCATGGCGGAGGACATCGGCATCGGTGGACGGGCCGGCTACTACGACGGGATCGGGGCGGCTCGCGACGTCATCCAGAACCACCTCATCCAGCTGCTGGCCCTGACAACAATGGAGGAGCCGGTCTCCTTCGATGCGCGAGACCTGCGGCAGGAGAAGCTGAAGGTCCTGTCCGCGGTCAGATTGCCGAGCAACCTCGGAAGCGGGACCGCCCGCGGCCGGTACACCGCAGGTTGGCAGGGCGGTGTCTACGTGCCCGGCTACCTGGAGGAAGAGGGGATACCGCCCACATCGAGGACCGAGACGTTCGCGGCCGTGAAGCTCGAGGTTGACACCCGGCGGTGGGCAGGCGTCCCGTTCTATCTCCGGGCGGGTAAACGGCTCGGGCGGCGGGTCACCGAGGTCGCGGTCGTCTTCCAGCGGGCGCCGCACCTGCCCTTCGCCGCCACTGCAACGGAGGAGCTCGGCCAGAACGCGCTCGTCATCCGGATCCAACCCGACGAAGGCGTGACCGTCCGCTTCGGCTCCAAGGTGCCCGGCTCGTCCATGGAGGTGCGCGACGTCACCATGGACTTCGCCTATGGCAAGGCTTTCACCGAGTCGTCGCCCGAGGCCTATGAGCGTCTGATCCTGGACGTCCTGCTCGGCGACCCACCGCTCTTCCCCCACCACGAGGAGGTGGAGCGGTCCTGGGGGATTCTCGATCCCATCGAGGACTTCTGGGCCAGCGGCGGGGAACCCGAGCCGTACCCGGCTGGCAGCTGGGGTCCGCCGTCCGCAGACGCCATGCTCGCACTGGACGGCAGATCGTGGAGGCGTCCATGATCATCACACTGACCAACACCACCGCCGGGAAGGTGCACGCCGCCCTGATGGAGGCGCGGCGCCGAGCGGGCAACCCGGCGATGGGAATGGTGCTCACGCTGGTCGTGGTGACGGACGAGGACGGATATGAGTCGGCGCTGATCGCGGCCGGCGAGGCCGCCAGGGAACATCCCTGCAGGATTCTGGTGCTGATCGCGTCGCCGCACGGCGAGACTCCTCGGCTGGACGCCGACGTCAGCATCGGCGCCGACGAGGGGCCGGCGGAGACGATCGTGCTGCGCCTGAGCGGGCCGCTGGCCGCGCACGTAGATTCGGTCGTCGTACCGCTGTTGGTGTCGGATGCTCCCGTGGTCGTGTGGTGGCCAGGCGAGGCACCGATAAGCCCGCATACCGACCCGGTAGGGGCGCTGGCCCAGCGCAGGATCACCGATGCGGCCGGACAGGCGGTGGGCTATCAGCCGAACCAGCCGCCTGGTGCGCCGGTCGAGCCGCGGCCGGTCCTTGCAGCTCGGGCGGACAACTACGCGCCGGGCGACACGGATCTGGCCTGGACCCGGCTGACCCCGTGGCGCAGCTTGCTGGCCGCAGCCCTCGACTCCCCCTATACGCCGATCGTGGGCGCCGCGGTCGAGGCCGAGCCGGGCAACCCGTCCGCGGCGCTGCTCGCAGCATGGCTGTCGTCGCGTTTGCATGTCCCAGTGCGAGAAGGGGAGTCGGCCGGGCCGGGCATAACAGGCGCGAGTCTGGAGACCGAAGATGGCGACATCGCCATCAGCAGACCGGACGGCGTCTTGGCGAAGCTATCGGTCCCCGGGCGGCCAGAGCGGTCGGTAGCGCTCAAGAGGCGCGAGCTCGCCGAGCTCGTCGCTGAAGAGCTGCGTCGGCTCGATCCCGACGAGATCTATGCCGAGACGCTCAAGGAGCTTGCGGCAGGCGCGCTTGGCCCGGCGGGTCGAGGCGAGAAACCACCGGCATCCCCTGCCGCAGCCGGAGCCGGCTCATGACCCCGCGCCGGTCGGTCGGGTGCCCTCGGCGGCCGGCGAGTGGTGCCGTGAGCTGTCCCATCACCAAGATCGGCTTGTTGCCATGAGCACGCCAACGGTGATCGTCCACCGGGACCAGGACTTGCTCGCACAAGCGGTTGCCGCCCGGCTCGTCACTCGTATCGTGGACGCACAGGCGGCCCAGGGCCATGCGTCGGTCGTGCTGACGGGCGGCGGCATGGGATCTGCCGCCCTCGCTGCGATCGACAAATCGCCGGCCAGAGACGCCGTCGACTGGCGCCGACTCGCCATCTGGTGGGGTGACGAACGCTTTCTTCCGCGGGGCGATCCAGAGCGCAATGAGACCCAGGCGCGCGAGGTGCTGCTCGACCACGTCGATCTCGATCCCGCGCACGTCTATCCCATGCCCCCGTCTGATGGCGCGGACGGGAACGATCCCGAGGCGGCGGCCGAGCGGTACGCGAACGAGCTGCGCAAGGCAGCGGAGCCCGGTGACCACGGCAACGTCCCGTCCTTTGACGTGTTGCTCCTCGGCGTCGGGCCTGAGGCACACGTGGCGTCGCTGTTTCCTGGGATGCCCGCGCTCTACGAGGAAAGACCCGTCGTCGCTGTGCATGGGTGCCCGAAGCCGCCACCTACTCGGCTGACGCTGACACTGCCCGCCATCCGGGCGGCCAAGGAGGTATGGCTGGTCGCGGCGGGCCGGGAGAAGGCATCTGCGATCCGGCTCGCGCTCTCGTCCGGAGCAGGCCCAGTCCAGGTGCCTGCCGCCGGAGCAAGGGGAAAGTTGCGGACTCTGGTCCTGGTCGACCGCGCCGCCGCGGCCGAGCTGCCGCCATCACTTAGCCGGATCGCGTCTCCCTAGTACTCCCCGCTGACGAGTCGCGGCCATCCCACATCGTCCGCAGGGATGTCAGTGCTGAGGTTTACGGTGGCGCCATGACCGACAGCGACTATCCGTGGGAACCACCCCTTGCCGGCACCGAGGCCGAGCAACTCGTCGGTGCGCTCGACCGCCTGCGTACGACCTTCCGCTGGAAGGCCGACGACCTCGAAGCGGCCGGGTTGCAAGCGCGCGTCGGCGCCTCCTCGCTGACCCTCGCCGGCCTGCTCAAGCACCTCGCTCTCGTCGAGGACCACACCTTCGGCACCAAGCTGAGCGGCCAGCCGCTCGGCGCGCCGTGGGACACCGCTGACTGGGACAGCGACCAGGACTGGGAGTTCACCTCCGCCGCCAACGACCCCCCGGAAGAGCTCTACTCTCTGTGGGACAGTGCCGTCGAACGGTCCCGCGCGAGGCTCGATGCAGCGTTGTCCGACGGAGGCCCCGACCAGCTCGTCCACGTCTCTCGACCCGACGGCCGCCACGCCAGCCTGCGCCGGCTCGTCCTCGACCTGATCGAGGAATATGGCCGGCACACCGGGCATGCCGACCTCATCCGCGAGGCCGTGGACGGACGGGTCGGCGAGGACCCTCCAGCCGGGTGGGCACCTAAGGCGAGTGGGCGATAGCCCGACGATCATCGCCGTCCTGCTGGCAGGCGTTGCGCGGCACGGGTAGACGTCGCCGCGACGGGCGGCTGGTGGCGCGTACCCATGGCCGCGGCCAGCCGCCAAAGGGCTGCCGCCGCGAGCACGTGCCAGACCGCATGACCTTGGACGAGGCTGTCGGCCTGACAGAGCGAGGTCCGGTCGGTCAGCGCTCCGATCGCAGCACCGGATGCGGCGGTCAGCAGCGCCGTGATCAGTGTCCTGCGCAATTCGGGCCGGCGTCGCGCCCGCACCATGCTCAGGCCGACCGCAGCGGTCGCCATCGCAGCCTGGAGCGTGGTGGACGCCGACGCGCCCGACGCTATGACCGGCACCATCGCCGCCACGGGCACCAGCCACCACGATGGCGACAGCTCGCGCCCGGTGAGATCAGATACCGCATCGGTGGTCACGAACATCAGCACCGCCGCCAGCGGGAGATCATGCGCATAGGCCTGCCAGTCCGGGTGTGGCCCATGCTGGATGAAAGAACCCACGCCGGTCCCGGCGACCAGCGTCGCGAACACGACCGTCTGCCGATCTTGTACAGGCATATCGGGGCGGGTCGCGTTGTGCCGGTGTGACACGAGAATGCCGACCGCGGCCGCCACGAACGCGAGGCTCGTCACCGCGTTGGCCGGCTCTGCGAGGAACCCAGCCCCGTACTGCTCGCAGACCGCCGCCATCTCCATTCCCACGCTAGCGGCCGGCCACGTGCTCGTCGAACAGCAATGCGTCGAGGCCTCGGCGGACGCCAGTGGACTCGCTGACCCGGCGAACGGCGAGCAGGGTGCCTGCAACGTAGGGCTCAGGGCTCTCTCCCGGGTCATGCCGCATAACCAGGCGCTCTCCCGCGCCGCCGAAGACGATCTCGGTGGAGACGACGAAGCTCGGCAAGCGGACCGAGTGGATCCGGGTGCCGGCCACTTCCGTGCCGCGTGCCTCTACCGGTCCGTTGAGGTCACCAAGCGGAACGGCCGACTCCGGCACGCGCACGTGTCCGAGCGTCTCGGCGAGCTCACGGGACGTACCGCTCGGTACGTCGGGCTTGCCCGCGCTCGCATAGTCGACGATCTCCCAATGCGCCAGATGTCCGGCGGCCATCGCGGCAGCGCGCTGCAGCACTGCAACCATGATCGAGAAGTTGCCGGCGGCAATCACGCCGACACGACGATCGCGCGCGAGCTGGTCGAGTTCCTCGTAGTCGCCCGAGGTGAGGCCACTCGAGCCGATCACGACGTGGACACCCGCCATGACGGCAGACCAGGCGTGATTCTTCACCGCGGTCGCGCTGGTGAAATCCACCAGGACGTCGACCTCAGCGGACGCGAGAGCATCGGAGACATTCGCATAGACGAAGCCGTCACTGGTCGACCCAACGGCTGACAGCGGTTTGCCCGCAGCCGACCGCGATACGCCGCAGGTGAGGGACAGATCGTCGGCTGCGTCGATCGCCGCGACGAGCGGCGGAGCCGTCCACCCGGTGACGCCGGCAAGACACACATTGACCACGACGCGACCTTATGCGCCAGGGCGGCGGAAATCTGCTCGTGCCGCTCAGCTCGCCGGTGACCACGTAGCAGATCGTCGAGTGCGTGGACAGGCTATGGGCCAGGCCCTGCACCAGGTTCGCGGACGCCCATTTCATACTGCGGTGATGAACAGACCTCAAGCCGACGATCCAATGAGAGGACACCAGAGATGAGAAAGCTGATCGTGACCACCTTTTTGACCCTCGACGGAGTCATGCAGGCCCCGGGCGGACCGGGTGAGGACGACAGCGGCGGCTTCACGAACGGTGGCTGGTCGGTCAACTACTGGGACGACCAGATGGGCGAGGTCATGGGCGAGGCGACGAGCAGGCCGTTCGCCATGGTCCTGGGACGCAAGACCTACGACATCATGGCGGCGTACTGGCCGAACGCCGGCGAGGAGGCCGGCGGCAAGGTGTTCAACGACGCCACAAAGTACGTCGCGTCGCGCAGTCAGCGCACCCTCGAGTGGAGCAACTCGGTCCTGATCAAGGGAGACGCGGCCGAAGGCCTCGCCGCGCTCAAGACCGAGGACGGGCCCGAGCTGCAAGTGCACGGCAGCGGCAACCTGATCCAGACCCTCCTGCGCAACAACCTTGTCGATCAGTACCGTCTGTGGATCTTCCCGGTCGTCATCGGGTCGGGCAAACGCCTGTTCTCCGACGGCACCATCCCGGCCGGGCTGAGGCTCGTGGACAGCAAGATCTCCAGCACCGGGGTCGTGATCG
The DNA here is from genome assembly GCA_046735375.1 of Actinomycetota bacterium. Taxonomy (GTDB): domain Bacteria; phylum Actinomycetota; class Actinomycetes; order JAKEEW01; family JAKEEW01; genus DASYTV01. The sequence continues at coordinate 30,092 of JBKPTD010000017.1, forward strand.
GTACGTATGAGCCAGCGGGCGAGCTCGTCACCGGATCCTTCGCCTAGGACTGCCGGCACGGGCAGAAGCGGGGCGGTGACCCGAACTCCGGCCACCGCCCCGCTGTAGAGGAGCGGTTGCTGCTCAGCGGCGCTGTATCACCACGGACGGCCGGTCGTCCGCAGTTTCTCCAGCGCCTCGGCGAGGATCGCCTCGCCGTCCGCCTCGCTGCGCCGCTCGCGGACATAAGCCAGATGGGTCTTGTATGGCTCGGTCCGCGGCGGAGCGGGTGGACTTGCGTTGTTGCGGCCGGCAGGTAGGCCGCATCGTGGGCAGTCCCAGGTATCCGGCACCTGGACACTGCTGTCCTCAGCGAAGCTCGGCCGGGTCTCGTGCCCGTTAGCACACCAGTAGGAAATGCGAAACCGCGGCGCGGAGTCTCCGCGCTCGGCCTCTCCCATGGGTCCGGCACCGACTCGGCTGCCTCGGATGGCGTTACCACTTGCCACTGACGTACTCCCTGGGTTCTTCTCTGCTGCGCGACGCGCGGCCAAAGCCAAGTGTATGGACGGGACAGGAGGAACGCGGCGGTCTTTCCAAGAGCCGGCCCGCAGACCGGCCGTGAGCGAACTAGCCCTTCAACAGGAGTCCGAGCGCAACGATCGATACGGCCCATACCACGCCGATGAAATACGTGATGCGGTCGAGATTGCGCTCCACGACCGAGGAGCCGCCGAAGGACGCGGACATGCCGCCACCGAACATGTCGGATAGGCCGCCGCCCTTCCCCTTGTGCAAGAGGACCAGCAGCACCAACAGGAAGCTGGTAATGATCAGCACCAGCGAGAGCACAATGACCACGATCGGTTCCAGATCTTCGTCGGATAAGCGGCCTCGTTCGGTCGCCCCGGTGGCAGGACACCACCGGTGGCAGGGACAGCCTACGTCAGGCGGGTTACCGGATGGTCTCCTGCTCGCGGTAGCGGCAGATGCGGACGAACTCCTCCGAGTCAAGGCTGGCGCCACCAACAAGGGCGCCATCCACATCGGGCTGTGCCATGATCCCGGCGATGTTGTCCGCCTTGACCGAGCCCCCGTACAAGATCCTCACCTGGTCGGCGAGATCGCCGGTGAACAGCTCGGCGAGTCTGGTCCTGACGGCGGCACAGACCTCCTGGGCATCTTCTGGAGTGGCAACCTCACCCGTCCCGATCGCCCAGACCGGCTCGTAGGCGATCACGATGCCGCGGGCATCTGCCGCCCCGACACCGGCGAGGGCGCCATCGAGCTGGCCGAGCGTGTGCCCGACCTGACGACCTTCACGGCGTACATCGAGGCCCTCGCCGATGCACAGGATCGGCGTGAGCTGGTGGGTCTGGGCCGCCTTGACCTTGGCGTTCACGAGAGCGTCGTTCTCATCGTGATACTGCCGCCGCTCCGAATGGCCGACGACGACATAACGGCAGCCCAGCTTGGCAAGCATGGCAGCGGATACGTCGCCGGTATACGGGCCGCTCTGGTGCTGCGAAACGTCCTGCGCGCCGTACTGGATCAATAGTCGATCCCCCGCGACCAGCGTCTGAACAGACCGCAGCGCGGTGAACGGCGGAAGGACAGCCATATCGACCGCCTCGTAGTCCTTATCGCTCAGCGAGAAGGCGAGCTTCTGGACATGGGCGATCGCCTCAAGGTGGTTGAGGTTCATCTTCCAGTTCCCCGCCATGAGCGGGCGGCGCGGCTCGGTCTTGGCCACTTAGTCCTCCAGGGCGGAAAGGCCGGGAAGTGTCTTGCCTTCGAGGTACTCCAGGGAGGCGCCGCCACCGGTGGAGATGTGTCCGAACTGATCTTCGGCGAAGCCGAGCTTCCTGACCGCGGCCGCCGAATCGCCGCCGCCGACCACCGTCAGCCCATCGACCCTCGTCAGCGCCTTGGCGACCGCCCTGGTGCCGTGCGAATAGGGCTCCATCTCGAACACGCCCATGGGGCCGTTCCAGAAGACGGTTCGGGCATCGGACAGCCGCGCAGCGAACCGCTGGGACGACTCGGGCCCGATATCCATTCCGATCCGGTCGGGGGGGATCGCGTCGGCGGGATAGATGTCGTGCGGCGCATCGGCGGCGAATTCGGTGGCAGCGACGATATCGGTGGGGAGGACGACCTCGACGCCATGCTTGTCCGCATCGGCCAGGTAGCCCCGCACCGCGTCGAGCTGGTCTTCCTCGAGCAGCGACTTGCCGACCTCATGGCCCTGGGCGGCCAGGAAGGTGAAGACCATGCCGCCGCCGATAAGGAGCCTGTCCACGGTCCGCAGCAGATTCGCGATCACGCCGAGCTTGTCGGAGACCTTCGCACCGCCGAGGACCATGGCATACGGGCGCTGCGGGTCCTCAGTGAGCTTGCGAAGCACCGCCACCTCGGCGAGGACGAGGTTGCCGGCGGCGTGCGGCAGCCGTTGCGGGACCTCGTACACGGATGCGTGCTTGCGGTGGACGGCGCCGAACCCGTCGCCGACGTACAGCTCGGCCAGCGCGGCCAACCGATCCGCGAACGCTGACCGCTGTGCATCGTCCTTGCTCTCCTCGCCGGGCTCGAAGCGAAGGTTCTCCAGCATTGCCACGCCACCATTGGCGAGTGCGTCCACCGTCTGGCGCGCGCTGTCGCCGACGACCTCGGCGGCCAGCGGTGCCGGGGCGCCGAGCAGCTCGCCGAGGCGGGCAGCGACCGGCGCGAGCGAGAGCTCCGGTTTCACCTGGCCCTTCGGGCGGCCGAGGTGTGCACACACGATCACACGAGCGCCGCGCTCGCTCAGCGTCCTGATCGTCGGCAGGCTCGCCCGGATCCGCAGGTCATCGGTTATCACCGGCTCGCCGCCTCCCGCGCCTTGGAGCGGCACGTTCAGGTCAGCCCGCACGAGCACCCGCCGACTGCGCAGGTCACCCAGGTCGTCGATCGTCTTCATCGGTCCTCTCCAGCAAGGCACTCATCAGGCCGGTTGACGAGCTTATCGACGTCCCTGATACCGGCGCCGATAGCGATGACATATGGCGTCCGGTGCCGACCCCGCAACCAGACCCGCGACCCGCCCCCGGTGTTATGCGATCGGCGGGACCTCGGGGTTTGGACCACCGGCCGAAGATGGCGGCGGATGCGGGCCACCGGTGAGCCGGGCAAAAAGGTCGGTCCACTCGGCGGTCCAGATCTCGGCTGGGAATCGCTCAACCACCTCGCGGGCCCGCTCTCCTAGCCGGGCTGCGAATCTGCGATCACGGAGGACTCGGACCATCGCGTGGGCCAGCCCCTGGACATCTCCAGGCGGCACGAGCAGGCCGTCGACCTCATTCCTGATCACTTCGGCAGGACCGTAGTTGATGTCGTACGCGACAAGCGGCGTACCGACAGCCATCGCCTCGGTGAGTGTCAGGGCAAAGCCCTCGAAGGATGAGCCTAGAACCGCCGCTGAAGCGCCAACGAAGACCTCCATTGAGCGGTCGGTGAACCCACGGAACTGGACGAGGTCGGATATGCCGAGCTCCGTGACCAGCGCTTTGAGCACCTTCGCCTGCGATCCGGTCCCATAAATGTGGAAGACCGCACCAGGCACCTGGGGCGCCGCCAGCGCGAAGGCGCGGATTGCGTGGTCAAGCCGTTTCTGTTGCTCCAGCCGCGCAATCGCGACCAGCAAGCCCGGTTGCCGGGATACCTGGATCGTCGGTGGCGGAGCCGTCGGATGATTGATCACGGCGAGGTTGGCGGCATGGAAGCGCAGGGCGATGTCGTCCCGCTGCTGATGGGTCAGGACGACGAGGGCGTCCAGGCGTCAATGTGCTCGAGCAGCGGCAGGAACGGCATCTTGACGGCATCCTGGGCCAGGTGGGGCCTCGACGTGTGGCAGTTGTGGATCACGGCGACTTTGCGCACGCCGGGATGGGTAACCGCGAGCGGGGCCCGATCTTGGTTTCGCCGATCCGCGAACACCACCGGTGTGTCGGCATCCGCGAGGACGTCATCGATCCAGACCGCAACCCGCTGGCCGAAGGCATCGTAGGAAGCAGCCTCCGGCTCGTGCTGCACCGTCGCGCCTAGGTCTCCGGTAGGACTGTGCACGCACGTCAGCGAGCACCGCCCGGACCGGTCGAACCAGCGGCGAAGCGCCGGCTTGGCGGTCTCCGGACTCAGCTCGTCGGCGAAGCCGAGGCGGCCCTGGACGTCGAAGTACTCACGGGACAGGAGGCGGCGCTCCAGATCACGGTGGTCGATGCGACGCAGCCGGCCCGCGACATCGAAATGCTTCGTCTTCGCGAGCAAGCCGTCACGATAGAACCGGACGTACGAGCCAGCGGCTGACACTTTGGCAGATGAGGTCAGGCCAGGCTCCTCTGTCGCCAAGGTGAGCGGGTCAGCAGGAGCCCCGCCGCCGCCCGGGGCCGCCTCCCGCCAGAAGTACCGGACCTGGATGGACTCCGGCAGGCCCCACGCCTGCCAGATAGCCGCCTTTCATCATCTTCGTCGTGGCTGTGTCCGGTGAGCAGCAGTCTCACCCTGATGCCGGCGTCGGCATACAGACGCATCCGTTGCATAAGGGCTCGGGTCACCCCACCCCGCCGCATGGCGATCGTGCCGAAGAGGAAGACCGCCTCGCCGCCAGGGCTGGCGCGGGTGAACGCGGCGTCGTTCACTGCGATCCACTTCGTTCTCGATGGGGCCGAAAGCCGGGAGCGGCCGTGTCACCGAGGACGAGCGTCGGCTAGCCGACGTAGCGAATGAGATCCACCAGCCGGTTTGAGTAGCCCCATTCGTTGTCGTACCAGCCCACAACCTTGGCCTGACCGTCGATCACCTTGGTGAGCAGCGAGTCGAAGATGCAAGACGCCGGGTCGGTGACAATATCGCTCGACACGATCTCGTCCTCGGTGTAGGTGAGGATGCCGGCGAGCGGACCCTGTGCGGCCGTCTTGAACGCCGCGTTGACCTCGTCCTTGGTGGCGGGTCTCTCCAGGTCGACGACGAGGTCGGTCGCCGAGCCCGTGGGAATTGGCACCCGCAGCGCGTAACCGTCGAGCTTGCCGTCGAGCTCGGGAATAACCCGACCGATCGCCTTCGCCGCGCCGGTCGACGTTGGCACCACGTTCACGGCAGCGGCCCTGGCTCGGCGCAGATCGCGGTGTGGACCATCTTGCAGGTTCTGGTCCTGGGTATAGGCGTGGACCGTCGTCATCAGGCCGCGCTGGATACCGAATGCGTCGTGCAGCACCTTCACCATGGGCGCGAGGCAGTTTGTCGTACACGAGGCGTTCGAGATGATCGTGTGCTTTGCCGGGTCGTACGCCTCATGGTTGACACCCATGACCAGCGTGATGTCCTCGCCTTTCGCAGGCGCGGAGATGATGACCTTCTTGGCGCCAGCGGTGATGTGCTTGCGGGCGTCATCCGCCTTGGTGAAGAAGCCGGTCGATTCCAAGATCACGTCGGCCCCGATATCGCCCCACGGAAGGTTCGCCGGGTCACGCTCGGAGTAGGAGCGCAGGACTCGGCCGCCCACCGAGATCTCGTCGTCGGTCACCTTGATCTCCTCGTCCAGCCGGCCGAGGATCGTGTCGAACTTGAGCAGATGCGCGAACATCGCGTTGTCACCCAAGTCGTTGAAGCCGACGACCTCGATGTCGTCCGCGTGCTGGGCGAGGACAGCCCGGAAGAAGTTGCGGCCGATGCGCCCGAAACCATTGATACCTACGCGGATCGCCACGGAACGATCTCCTTGCACCAGACGGGATTGCCTGCCTGAAGCGGCAGTGCTCAACGTCTTCGACCCTACCCGAGCGACCCGCCACCCCGCGCCCTCCCCCGCCCCCGCCCGCTCCCCCTCTTCGCATGAAGGGCACCCTCACCCCATAGGTTCGGCGCAAGCGCACCCTCACACCTGACGGGATCGAGTCGAGGCGCCCTTCACCCCCTGCGGCGCCTCAGAGGCTTCGCCGGCAACTCGATTGGGATGAGGGTGCGGCTACCTCGAAAACGGGAGGCGTGAAGGGCACCTTCACCCGATAGGTCGGGGTGAAGGTGCCCTTCATGCCAAAAAGGTGGGGGTCAGGTGGCGAGTAGCTCGGGGGCGAGGCCCGCTTCAGTGTCGGGGATGCCCAGCTCGCCGGCTCTGCGATCGGCCATTGCGAGCAGTCGTCGTATCCGACCGGCGATCGCGTCCTTGGTGAGCGGCGGCTCGGCGAGCTGACCCAGTTCCTCCAGGCTCGCCTGCCGGTTGGACAGTCGCAGCTGCCCCGCTGCTGCAAGGTGCGGCGGCACGTCATCCCCAAGGATCTCGAGCGCGCGCTCCACCCTCGCGCCCGCGGCCACCGCGGCCCGAGCGGACCTGCGCAAATTCGCATCGTCGAAGTTGGCGAGCCGATTGGCGGTCGCACGTACCTCCCGGCGCATCCGGCGCTCCTCCCACGCCAGCACGCTCTCGTGCGCACCGATCCGGGTGAGCAGGGCGCCGATCGCATCGCCGTCCCTGACGACCACGCGGTCCGCGCCACGCACCTCGCGTGCCTTCGCCGAAACGCCGAGCCGGCGAGCGGCGCCGACCAGGGCGAGCGCGGCCTCGGGGCCGGGGCAGGTGATCTCAAGCGCGGACGACCGCCCTGGCTCAGTGAGCGATCCGTGAGCGAGGAACGCACCTCGCCACGCAGCTGCGGCGTCGCAAACGGCTGCCGAGACGACCTGCGGAGGAAGGCCGCGTACCGGCCGACCCTGGCCGTCTACCAGACCGGTCTGCCTGGCTAGCGCGTCCCCGTCCCTCGCTACTCGCACGACCCACCGGTTGTGCTTGCGCAGACCCCCCGGCGCCATAACCGCCACCTCCGACGTGTGCCCGAAGACCTCGGCCACGTCCTTGCGTAGCCGTCGGGCGGCGACACCGGTGTCCAGCTCGGCCTCGACCACGATGCGGCCGGTTACGACGTGCAAACCGCCGGCGAACCTGAGCAGCGAGGACACCTCAGCCTTTCGGCAGCACGGCTTGGTGACGGGGAGCCTGGCGAGCTCGTCCTTCACGGATGCAGTCATCGCCATGGGGTCAGATTGTTCCAGAGACGAGGGCGTCATATGCGCGAGCTAGCAAGGCGGGATCGTGCCGAGGAGTGCCGTCGCCGAGAGCAATGGGGGCGAGAAGGACCTCCGCACCAAGCCGTGCGGCGGCTGCCTCCAGTCCGGAAATGTCGGTTGCGGCCTGCTCGTCGGCCACCACCGCATCGATCCGCAGCTCAGGTGCGTGTGACCGCAGCACCTCCAGGTGCGTGGCCGGCGAGAATCCGGACGTCTCCCCTGGCTGCGGAGCGAGATTGAGGACGACCGCCCGCCGCCCCTCGGTCTCCACGATTGCCTTTCGCAGCTCGGGTACGAGCAGGTGAGGCAGCACACTGGTAAACCAAGAGCCGGGCCCTAGGAACACCCAATCGGCCGTCTCGATCGCCTCGAGCGCCTCGGTGCATGCGGGCGGTGCCTCCGGGATAAGCCGGATCGCCTTGACCGGCCAAGGCGACCGCGCCACGGCCTCCTGCCCGCGAACCACCGCCTCGCCCACGCCGGAGAAGATGGCCGGGTTCGTCCCTGTCTCTGCGCCGGAGACGCTCGGCCGCACCTCCACCGTCGCCTCGATATCCAGTGGGACGGAGGCCATCGGAAGCACCCGACCGCGGGCACCGAGCAGCCGCCCTACCCAGTCCAGCCCGCTGACCGGGTCACCGAGGCGCTCCCACAGGGCGACGATGAGCAGATTTCCCACCGCGTGGCCGTGCAGCTCGCCCGCGTGGCTGAAGCGGTGCTGGATCACCTCGCTCCAGGTCCTTCCCCACTCGTCGTCGCCGCACAAGGCGGCCAGCGCCATCCGCAAGTCTCCCGGCGGCAGCACTCCGAGCTCACGGCGCAGCCTCCCGCTCGATCCCCCGTCATCGGCCACGGTGACCACCGCGGTGAGCTGGTCGGTGATCCGGCGCAACGCCGCCAGCGAGGCGGCCAGGCCGTGCCCTCCGCCGAGGGCAACGATCCTGGCGCTCGGCGAGCCGGGCGGCGGGCCCGTGACGCCGGCGGGATTCGCCTCGGGCACGATTACTCCTCCGGTTTACTTGACGGTCATGACGGGATCTCCCGCGCGAGGTCAATAGGGGCACATCTGACGCCAACGGGAACTGCCGTCCACGGCCACACTCGACGACGGCGGCCAGCATAGACAAGGTGAACCGGCTCCTAGCGGGTCCTAGCGGCTCAGCGCCTCCTTCGCAGCGGCCTCATCGGGCTTCTACTCGCGCCCCACGTCGCGGTGGACCACCTGCGCCTCGACTCCGTCCTCGGTCAGCCGTCTGGCGAGCTGCTCTGCGATGACCACGCTGCGGTGCTTCCCGCCGGTACAGCCGACCGCGACCGTGACATATCGCTTGCCTTCGCGACGGTAACCCTCGGCCAGGATCTGCAACACCTCCGCGTATCGCTCGAGGAAGTCCTTGGCGCCCGGCTGTTCAAGCACATATGTGCTGACCGCGGGATCAAGCCCGGTGTTCGGCCGCAACTCAGGTACCCAGTGCGGGTTCGGCAGGAACCGGCAGTCGACCAGGAGGTCGGCGTCGACGGGCAGGCCGTACTTGTAGCCGAAGGAGACCACTGTCGCTCTGAGACCGCGCTCCTCCTCCTCGCGGAACACAGCATCGATCTTGCCCCGAAGCTCGTGCACGTTCAGCACAGACGTGTCGATGACCAGGTCGGCTTGTCCGCGCAGGTCTCGCAGCAGCTCTCGCTCCCGGGCGATACCGTCGACGATCCGGCCGTCGCCCTGCAACGGGTGGGGTCTGCGCACGTTTTCGAACCGCCTGACCAATGCCTCGTCGTTTGCCTCAAGAAAGACGATCCTGGCATCCAGGTCCCGATCGACCACCTGGGCGAGCGTGCTCTGCAGCGCATCGAAAAAGGACCGCGACCGGACGTCGACAACGACGGCCAACCTGGGCACCGAGCCCTGTGCCCGCGCGGCCAACTCAACCATCGGCGGAATGAGCGCCGCCGGCAGGTTGTCGACAACGAACCATCCCTCGTCCTCGAGCGCATTTGCCGCCGTGGTACGCCCAGCGCCCGACATGCCGGTGATGATCACCAGCTCCGGCCGGTCAGCCGTCTCACTGTCCAACCCCCCACCCCTCCGATTCACGATGCGGGCCGGCTTGCGGGCCGGTCCCGTGAATCATCCCCGTCACGATGTCCGCCTCCATTGTCGCTGGTCATGACGGGAAAATCTGGATGCCTCGGCTGGTCGGTCACTCGATCACCTCGCCTGTGGCGGTATTGACGGCGGGAACGCTGACTGCGGCGCTCGCGAGGGCGGCGGCGATGGCTTCGGCCGTTCTCAGGCCAATCCCGGGAACGTCGGCGATCTCTTCCGCTGAGGCAGCGCGCAGCCGCTTGAGCGAGCCGAATCGTCGCAAGAGCGCCTTACGTCTCGTCTCGCCGAGGCCGGGGATTCCGTCGAGCGCGCTGGTCGTCATCGTCTTCGAGCGCCGCTTGCGATGGTAAGTGATCGCGAAGCGGTGCGCCTCGTCTCGTACCCGTTGCAGCAGGTAGAGACCCTCGCTGCTGCGCGGGAGGATCACCGGATCGGTCTCGCCGGGCAGCCAGACCTCCTCCAGGCGCTTGGCCAGCCCACACAGTGCGACATCGTCGATGCCGAGCTCTGCCAAGGCCCGCGCGGCCGCTGCCACCTGCGGAGCACCACCGTCCACGACCACAAGATTGGGTGGGTACGCAAACCTCCGCGGTCGACCGGTCTCCGGATCAATCCCAGTCGGCAGGCTCCCGGCCGCGCGGGCACCGGCCCGCAGGCGGACGGTCGAATCGCTCTGCCCGGTCGCTCCGGCGTCATCGCCCTGATCGGCCTCGGTCCCCATGTGTTCCTGGCCGCGCTCAGCCTGACGATCGGTGGTGCCTTCCTGGCCGGCCGGGTCCTCGTCGAGACCATCCGGGTCGTCTCCCGTGATGGTGGGTACGTCGTCTGCCCCCAGGCCCAGCGCACCCGAGCGTTCTTGTTCCTCCAGGTATCGCCGAAAGCGTCGGCTGACGACCTCATGGATCGCCGCGACGTCGTTCTGTCCCGGGTCGCCGCCAGACGTCGCCCCCAATCCGCGGATGGCGAACCGGCGATATTCAGACTTCCTTGCCAAGCCGTCCTCGAAGACCACCATGGAGGCGACGACCTCGCTGCCTTGCAGATTCGAGACGTCAAAACACTCGATGCGCAACGGCGCCTCAGGCAGGCTCAGCGCCTCCTGGATCTCCTGCAGGGCACGACTTCGCGTAGTCAGGTCGCTCGCCCTCTTGGTCTTGTGCAGCGCAAGCGCCTCGGTCGCGTTGCGCGCGACCGTCTCCAGCAACGCCTTCTTGTCGCCGCGGCGGGGTATCCGCACGTCGACACGGCTCCCCCGGCGGGCGCCGAGCCAATCCGTCAGCGGCGAGGCATCAGCCGGGAGCGCTGGGACGAGCACCTCCTTCGGCACGGCGTCACCGGACTCTGCGCCATAGACCTGCTGCAGGAAATGCTCGACCAGGTCACCGGCGGTCACGTCCTCGACCTTGTCGACGACGAAGCCACGCTGACCACGGACTCGACCGCCCCGGACATGAAAGACCTGGAACGCGGCCTCGAGCTGGTCCTCCGCGAGCGCGATCACGTCCGCGTCAGTACCGTCGCCGAGGACAACCGCATTTTTCTCCAGCGCCCGCTCAAGGGCCTTGAGATCATCGCGCAGCCGTGCCGCCTGCTCGAATTCCAGGTTCGCCGCGGCGACCTGCATCTGCTTCTCGAGCCGCCGCATGTATGTCGCGGTCTGCCCGGCCATGAAGTCGCAGAATTCCTCAACGATGCGCCGGTGTTCCTCGGCGGACACCCGGCCTACGCAGGGCGCGGAACACTTGCCGATATAACCGAGAAGGCACGGCCGGCCGACTTGGTGTGCCCGCTTGAACACACCGTTCGAGCAGGTCCGCGCCGGAAACACTCGCAGCAGGAGATCAAGTGTTTCCCGGATCGCCCACGCATGCGCGTAGGGGCCGAAGTAGCGGACACCTTTGCGTTTGGCCCCTCGCATGACCTGCAGCCGCGGATATTCCTCATCCAAGGTGACGGCAAGGCTGGGATAGCTCTTGTCATCGCGATAGCGGACGTTGAACCGGGGGTCGAACTCCTTGATCCAGGAGTACTCGAGTTGCAGCGCCTCGACCTCAGTCCCGACGACCGTCCACTCGACGGAACTCGCGGCGAGGACCATGGCCTGAGTTCGGGGGTGGAGGCCGGCGATGTCCTGGAAGTACGACGCCAGCCGCGATCGCAGGCTCTTCGCCTTCCCGACATAGACGACCCGGCCCCGCTCGTCACGGAACCGGTAGACGCCCGCGGAATCGGGCACGGAGCCCGGTGCGGGACGGTACGTCGCCGGGTCAGCCACGCTTGAACCCTATGCCGGACGACCTACACAACCATTGGTATCGGTGGGCCTACAGCAAGGTGCCGGTGCCTGCCGCAGGACGCGGAGACGCTTTCGGCAGGCACCGACGCCTCTGGCGACCGGCTGACATCCCCAACCGGCCGCTGTCCATCTGCAGTTGTTCGCGACTGTTCCGCTTCGCCGACACAGCTGCCGAGTGGCAATCTCGAGCCGCTCACGCGAGAACGATCTCGTTCCCCTCGATTTTGATGCTCTTCTCGGGAAGCGGTCGCGGCGCCGGTCCCCCCTGGACCGAGCCGTCCTTGATGCTGTACTGACTGCCGTGGCACGGACAGGTGATGATCCCGTCGCTCACGTTCGACACAACGCAACCCATATGGGTGCAGACGGCACTGAACGCCTTGAAGTCGTTCTTCGCCGGCTGGGTCACGACGACCTTTTGAGCATCGAAGATCACTCCGCCGCCGACCGGAATGTCGGCTTTCTTCGCGAGCTCCTGGCCACCTCCCGAGGAGTCCCCAGAGGAGGACTCGGTCGTCGCGGGCGTCGTCGTCGTGCCAGAACCGGCCGTACCCCCGCCAGAGTCATCACCGCCGCCACACGCCACGAGCAATCCCGATGCCGTGACCGCTCCGGCAGCGGCGACGCCGCGTAGCACCTGCCGCCGGGAGGGCGACGCCTTCCCAACCACGGCAGGAAGCGTCGAGCCCGGCTGCGCGTCGATCTGTGGCATTGGCGGGTCCTCCCGAACTCGGCGACGTGAGCATCTCTGCTCAAGAACGCAGCATCCGACAGAGCGGTTCAGTCGGAATCGACATACCGCCTTTATCCACATCCTGGGCCCGATACCAGGGCAGCACCAACCCCAGCCCGGCGAGACGGTTGAGCTCGTCGCCCGCGAATGAGCGGGATGTCAATGCGCCGCGATCTCCACCGTGGCGGCTTTGCCTCGGCGGCGTTTCGGTCGAACGGGCGGGTCGTCGGTCCTGGAGAGGACGGCGGTGAGGAACTTCCCGGTGTGGCTCTCGGGTACGTCCGCTATCTCCTCTGGAGTGCCCTCCGCCACTATTCGGCCACCGCCGGACCCACCCTCCGGCCCGAGATCTACCACCCAGTCGGCTGTCTTGATCACGTCCATGTTGTGCTCGATGACGATGACCGTGTTGCCCTGGTCGACGAGCCTACCGAGGACGCCGAGCAGCTTGCGGATGTCCTCGAAGTGGAGACCGGTCGTGGGCTCGTCGAGGAGGTATACCGTGCGCCCGGTCGACCGCTTCTGCAGCTCGGCGGCGAGCTTGACCCGCTGTGCTTCGCCACCGGACAGCGTGGGTGCGGGCTGGCCGAGCCGGACATAGCCGAGCCCGACCTCCACCAAGGTGGACAGGTGTCGGCTGATCGCCGGGATGGCCTCGAAGAACTTGGCGGCCTCCTCGATGGGCATGTCGAGGACCTCGGCGATGGTCTTGCCTTTGAAGTGGACTTCGAGCGTCTCGCGGTTGTAACGAGCGCCGTGGCAGACCTCACACGGGACATAGACATCCGGGAGGAAGTTCATTTCGATCTTGATCGTGCCATCACCCGAGCATGCCTCGCAGCGCCCGCCCTTGACGTTGAACGAGAACCGGCCGGGCTGGTAGCCCCGGATCTTCGCCTCGGTGGTCTGGGCGAACAGCCGGCGGATGTGGTCGAAGACACCCGTGTAGGTGGCCGGGTTCGATCGCGGTGTACGACCGATCGGACTCTGGTCCACGTGAATGATCTTGTCGAGGTTCTCTGTCCCGGTCACCGTCCGGTGCCGGCCGGGAACGGTGCGGGCGCCGTTGAGATCACGCGCCAGCGCGTTGTAAAGGATGTCGTTGATCAGCGTCGACTTGCCTGAACCCGAGACACCGGTCACCGCGACGAACAGACCGAGGGGGAACGAGACGGTGACGTCGGCGAGGTTGTGCTGGCGGGCGCCGTGAACGGTGACCTCACGACCGGGAGTCCGCGGCCGGCGGATCGCAGGAATCTCGATCCTCCGCCGCCCCGCCAGGTAGTCACCGGTGATCGACTCGGTGTTCTCGAGCAATCCCTTGAGCGGCCCGGCGTGGACGATGTGCCCGCCGTGCTCCCCTGCCCGCGGGCCGATGTCCACCACGAAGTCGGCGACCTTGATCGTGTCTTCGTCGTGCTCGACAACGATCAGCATGTTGCCGAGGTCACGGAGCCGGAGCAGCGTCTCGATCAGCCGGTGGTTGTCGCGCTGATGCAGGCCAATCGACGGCTCGTCGAGGACATAAAGGACACCGACCAAGCCCGAGCCGATCTGCGTGGCGAGCCGGATCCGCTGTGCCTCGCCACCTGCCAGCGTGCCTGCGGCCCGGTCGAGCGTGAGGTAGTCGAGACCGACGTCGAGCAGGAATCCGAGCCTCGCGTTGACCTCTTTGAGCACCCGCTCGGCGATCTGCCGCTCGCGCGCGGTCAGCTCCAGCGACCTCAAGAACTCCGCACAGTCCACGATCGGCATGGCCGCCACATCCGCGATCGACTTGCCGCCGACGGTCACCGCGAGCGAGACGGGCTTGAGTCGCTGCCCGTTACACGCCGCGCAGGGGATCTCCCGCATGTAGTCCTCGTAGCGCTCCCTGGTCCAGTCGCTCTCGGCCTCGCCGTGCCGGCGCTGTACCCACGGGATGACACCCTCGAAGGTCGTGTAGTAGGAGCGCTCCCTGCCATATCGATTCTGGTAGCGGACATGAACCTGGATGTCCCGGCCGTACAGGATCGCCTTCTGCGCCTTTGCCGGCAGGTCCGACCACGGCGCGTCGGTACGGAAGCCAGTCGACTCGCCGAGCGCCTCGAGCAGGCGGCCGAAGTATTCGACCGTGTGAGCGCCGGCCCATGGCCCGATAGCGCCCTGGTCGAGCGACTTGCTCTCATCGGGAACGACGAGCTCGGGATCTACCTCCATCCTCGTACCGAGACCGGTGCACTCGGGACATGCGCCGAACGGGGAGTTGAACGAGAACGACCGGGGCTCGAGCTCCTCGAAGGACAAGTCGTCGTAGAGGCAGGCGAGGTGCTCGGAGAACGTCCGCTCGCGGTGCGGATCATCCTCGGCCAGGTCGACGAAATCCAGCGTGACTAGACCCCCGGACAGGCCAAGCGCGGTCTCCACGGAGTCGGTCAGCCGGCGCTTAGCGGACTCCTTGACGGTGAGCCGGTCGACGACCACGTCGATCGTGTGCTTTTCCTGCTTTTTCAGCGTCGGCGGATCGGTGAGCGAGTGGACGACACCGTCGACCCGCACCCGGCTGAAGCCCTTGATCTGCAGCTCGCGGAAGAGCTCGGTGTACTCGCCCTTGCGGCCGCGTACCACAGGTGCCAGCACTTGGAACCGAGCGCCCTCCTCGAGTTCGAGCACACGGTCGACGATCTGCTGTGGGGTCTGGCGGGCGATCGGCCGGCCGCATACCGGACAATGCGGCCTGCCTGCGCGCGCGTAAAGCAGCCGGAGGTAGTCATAGACCTCAGTGATCGTGCCGACCGTCGAGCGCGGGTTGCGTGAGGTCGACTTCTGATCGATGGACACCGCCGGCGACAGGCCCTCGATGAAGTCCACGTCCGGCTTGTCCATCTGGCCGAGGAACTGGCGCGCATAAGCAGACAGCGACTCGACATATCGCCGCTGGCCCTCAGCGAAGATCGTGTCGAAGGCCAGGCTCGACTTGCCCGATCCCGACAGGCCCGTGAACACGACCAAGGCGTCTCGCGGGAGATCAAGCGAGACGTCCTTGAGGTTGTGCTCGCGCGCGCCGCGCACGATCAGCCTGTCGGCCACAGGTCCCCCTCGGACACTGGTCGATCCTTAAGTCAAGCGAGTCTTTCGGGCCGCGCCTATGGTAGGCAGGGTCACCGACAAAACGGCGAGGCTCTCATCAACTCCCTACCGGGCCTGGTCATTCCGGCCTGGCAGCGTCGCTCGGAGTGACGGCGAAGGGATCAACCGCCGAAAGAGCCCCCACGCAGGCCCACGCGTCGGTTGACACCCGTCAGGGAGAGCATCCCGACGAGGCATTCTGGCTGGATAGTCTCGGTCCTGCCCTATGCAGGTGCTGTCGTCCCGTCCGAGGCTGGTGCGAATGTCGAGGTACCACGGGAATGTCACCGTCGGCGGACCGCCTGACGTCCGCGAATTGACCCATCTTGTGATCACGAAGATCGCAGTCGGCTCCATGGACAACAACACTTATGTCCTGCGTTGCCGCGACAGCGGCGAACAACTCCTCGTCGATGCCGCCAATGAGGCGCGGACACTGCTCCGTTTGGTCACGGACGGGCTCGGTCAGGTCCTCACGACACACCGGCATCGCGATCACTGGCTTGCTCTCGCGGACGTGGCTCGGGAGACCGGCGCGCGGACCCTGGCCCATCGGCTCGATGCTCCAGGCATCCGGGTACCGACTGACGTCCTGCTGGAGGACGGCGATGAGATCGGTGTCGGACGATGCACGCTCCGCGTCATCCACCTGTCCGGGCACACAGCAGGCAGCGTGGCCGTGGTGTACGACGACCCGAACGGCCACCCCCATCTCTTCACCGGAGACTCACTCTTCCCCGGAGGCATCGGCAACACCCAGGGCGATCAGAGGCGGTTCACTTCCCTGATCAGCGATGTCGAGTCAAAGATCTTCGCGAGACTCCCGGACGAGACCTGGGTTTATCCCGGTCACGGCCGTGACACCACGCTCGGCGCCGAACGCCCAGCCCTCCCCGCCTGGCGCGCCCGGGGCTGGTAGCTCGTGTCCCTCGGCACACTAGCTTTCTTGCCCACGACGGTCGGCTATCTCCGCCGAGAACGTAGAGGTCTCCCCAGGTAGCCGGAGCCGCGCGCCATCACGCCGGGCCTTCAAGAGACTGAGCAAGGTCGTCACGGCCAGCGTGCCGATGATGAAGCCGAGCGAGACTCCTATCGGTATCTCCGGCGCCCAGGAGACACCGTCATGATGCAGCGCCTCCAGCACCAGCTTCACACCGATGAAAGCGAGAATGATCGCGAGCCCTTTTGACAGATAGATCAGCCGATCCAGCAGCCCGCCGATCAAGAAGTAGAGCTGGCGCAGCCCCATCAATGCGAATGCATTCGCGGTGAAGACGAGATAGGACTCCTTGGTCAGCCCGAAGATCGCCGGGATGGAGTCGAGCGCGAAGAGCAGGTCGGTGGTCCCGATAGCGACCATGACGATCAGCATCGGCGTGAAGAACCAGCGTCCTCGCTTGCGTACGGCAAGCCGGGCTCCGTGGTAGTCGTCGGTCGTCGGGAGCACGCGCTTGACCCACCGCAACACCCGGTTCTCGGTGAACTCACCCGTCTCGTCGTGCCGGATCAACCCAATGGCCGTCCAGACCAGGAACGCCCCGAAGATGTAGAACAACCATTCGAAACGGGAGAGAGCATTGGCGCCGACCGCAATGAAGGCACCGCGCAGGACGAGCGCGAGCACGATGCCAACGAGCAGGACTTCCTGCTGGTACGGCCGCGGAACGCGGAACGCCCCCATGATGATCACGAAAACGAAGAGATTGTCCACCGACAGCGAGTACTCGGTCAGCCAACCGGCGTAGAACTCGCCTGCGAACTGTCCACCTGAGGTCAGAAAAACGCCAAAGCCGAAGATCAGCGCAAGACTTACATAGAAGAAGGTCCACAGGGCGCACTCGCGAAACGAGGGTTCGTGCGGATCACGCGAGACGAGGACGAAGTCAAACGCGATCACCGCGACGAAACCCGCGATTGTCGCGAGCCAGACCCAGAACGGGACATCCACCAGAAGCCTCCGGCAGTAACGACATGGCATCAACTACCGGAGGTCTCTTCCGCCGGCGGACCCAGACGGCACAGCGTCCGATGTCGAACCGACCGACGGCGCCGGGAACCCTCATCTGATCATTCCGCGTCGCCCGTAGTGCTAGGGCACGACGCGGGTCGACCCGGCTGGGGAAACCGTGATGACGACGCCGCCGCGGGGGAATACTCCCCTCCACCTGAGGCCAAGTCTCCCGTAGACCGGCTGATTCCCTCAAGTTGGGGCTGTGGACCAAGGTGCGAGCCGCGCTAGGTCTCCCTCGGCGCCCTCGGCTTCAACAGGCAAGTGTCCATAAGGTCGCCGACCTTCACGCTGACGTCCCAGATGTGCCCGGAGGCCGGTGTTTCTTGGGCAGGCTCGCGACGGCCGAGTCATAGGAGATGTCCACCATCTCGCGCATGTCACCTGGGTCCACTGAGCCATCGAGGACGACGGTGTTCCACGCCTTCGTGCGCATGTAGGGCGTCGTGCCAATGGACTGCGGATAGGTTGCCCGCCAGGCCTCGAGCTCCGCCGGCCAGCACCGCAGGCTCACGTGATCCGCGGCGAGCCTGCGATCGAGCCCGAACATCGCAAAGATCCTTGTGCGGCCCCGAACGCCGACCTTGATGACCAGGAGGTCAGGCTCAAACGGATAGTCCTCGAAGGAAGCCGGTTTGGTGAGGCAGTAGGCCACAACCTCGTCCCGCTTCATCGCACGGCCTGCCAATCGGACTCCAGGAAGCTGGACGGTCAGCCGGATGGTCAGCCGGGCCTTCAGCGGACCGAGCCGTCAGAACGACCCACACCGGCCGCGGTCATCCGACACCAGCCTTGTTCATTGCCCGGAGCTCCTTCTTGAGCTCGTGGATCTCGTCGCGCAATCGTGCCGCGAGCTCGAACTGAAGCTCGCGAGCCGCTTCATGCATCTGATCGGTGAGCTGCTGGACCAGGTCGGCGAGGTCTCGCGCGGGCATCCCGGCGAGATCCTTGGCGTGCCGGCCGACGTCGCTGGTTGCGCGGGACGACAGGCCAGGGACCGGAGCCTTGCCGCGCGACTGCTGCCTGCCGCCCCCGCCGACGAGCACCTCAGTGTCGGCGTCCTCACGCGCGATCGTGTCGAGGATGTCGGCGATCTTCTTGCGGAGCGGCTGCGGGTCGATGCCGCGATCCTTGTTGTAAGCGATCTGCTTGGCGCGCCGCCGGTTGGTCTCGTCAATCGCATTTCGCATCGACGGCGTGACCGTATCGGCGTACATATGCACCTCGCCGGAGACGTTACGAGCAGCCCGGCCGATCGTCTGGATCAGCGATGTGCCTGACCGGAGGAACCCCTCCTTGTCCGCATCGAGAATCGACACGAGCGACACCTCAGGCAGGTCAAGGCCTTCGCGCAGCAGGTTGATGCCGACCAGTACGTCATATTCGCCGAGGCGCAGCTCACGCAGTAGCTCGACCCGGCGCAGGGTGTCCACCTCGGAATGGAGATAACGGACCCGGATGCCCAACTCAAGGAGATAGTCGGTGAGATCCTCGGCCATCTTTTTGGTCAGTGTCGTGACGAGGACGCGCTCATCGCGATCGGCGCGCAGCTTGATTTCGTGGACAAGGTCGTCGATCTGACCTTTGGTGGGTTTGACGACCACCTCGGGATCGACGAGCCCAGTCGGTCTGATGATCTGCTCGACGGCGCCTTTGGTGCGCGACCTCTCGTAGGGCCCAGGAGTCGCGGACAGATAGACGGTCTGGCCGACACGCTCCAAGAACTCCTCCCAGCGCAGCGGCCGGTTGTCGGCCGCACTCGGCAGCCGGAACCCATGCTCGATGAGCGTCCGCTTCCGCGAGATGTCGCCTTCGTACATGCCACCGATCTGCGGGACCGTGACGTGTGACTCGTCGATCACCAGCAGGAAATCTTCGGGGAAGTAGTCGAGCAAGCAGTTGGGCGGCTCGCCGGACTGGCGGCCGTCGATATGCAGTGAGTAGTTCTCGATCCCCGAGCAGAAGCCGACCTGCCGCATCATCTCGACGTCGTATGTCGTGCGCATGCGCAGCCGTTGAGCCTCCAGCAGCTTGCCTTGTCGTTCGAGTTCGGCGAGCCGGGTGGTCAGCTCGGCCTCGATGCCAACGATCGCGCGCTCCATCCGCTCCGGCCCGGCCACGTAATGTGAAGCCGGAGGGACATACATCTCCTCCTCGTCCCGGATGACCTCTCCGGTGAGCGGATGCAACGTGGTAATGCGCTCGATCTCGTCGCCGAAGAATTCGACCCTGACGGCGAGCTCCGCGTACATCGGAATGATCTCGAGCGTGTCACCGCGCACCCGGAACGTGCCACGCGTAAAGGAAAGGTCGTTACGGGTGTATTGAACCTGCACCAGGCGGCGCAGCAACTCGTCGCGGTCGAGCTGTTGTCCGACCCGGAAGCCCACCATGCGATCGAGATATTCCTGCGCGGAACCCAGGCCGTAGATGCACGACACGGTCGCCACCACGATCACATCGCGCCGGCTCAGCAGCGCCCAGGTCGCCGAGTGCCGGAGCCGCTCGACTTCCTCGTTGACCGACGAGTCCTTCTCGATGTAAGTGTCGGTCTGCGGTACGTAGGCCTCGGGTTGGTAATAGTCGTAGTAAGAGACGAAGTATTCGACCGCATTGTTGGGCAGCAGCTCGCGGAACTCGTTGGCGAGCTGTGCGGCGAGTGTCTTGTTGGGCGCGATCACCAGCGTCGGCCGCTGCACCCTTTCGACCAGCCACGCCGTGGTCGCACTCTTGCCGGTGCCGGTCGCGCCGAGCAGGACGACATCCTTCTCCCTTGCCAGGATGCGCTGCTCGAGCTCGTCGATGGCCTGCGGCTGATCCCCGGAAGGCGCGAAGTCGCTGACCACCCGGAATGGGGACACTGTGCGCTGCAAATCGGCTGCCGGTCTCACGGTGCCAACCGTACGCCGCGCCCCCGACAACTTCCGCTGCGCGCATTGCTGGGCCGGCGGCAGACCTGGCTAGGGTCGCGGGTCCGAGGTCCTTTGACGGATTCAGGAGGACCGCTGGATGCATGGCGAGGCCGCAGCGAGCCCTCGTAGCGGCGCTACGCGGGCGAGCGAGAACACGGCCAGTGTGACCTTGCGGGGTCCCCGCGGACACGAGGAGCAACGCGGAGCGTTTCCGTGGGGTGCCCACCAGCGCGATAGGCAGACGCAAAGAGACTTTGGACCCGCGGCGGTAGTGTGCCGAGTCAGAAATTCGGTGCCTAGATTCGTGGCCAGGCGGAGGCATCGCAAGGCCGAGGAGGAGGCCGCTAGCAGCGCTAACAGCGACGACGAGAACGCCGCGAGGCGCCGCCTGGGCGCGGAGATAGGAAGCGAATTTCTGACGAGGGATACTAGGCAGGGGCGGGCCCCGCCGCGGCACCGGAGAGGATCGACCAGAGGTCGTCGACCTCCGCCCTAAGCTGGGCAAGGCTTCCAGAGTTGTCGACGACATAATCCGCGATCGCGAGCCGCTGCTCGCGCGTTGCTTGCGCGGCGATTCGTGCTTTCGCGTCGGCCTCGCTCATCCCCCGCCGCCGCAGCCGATCGAGCTGGACCTCCACCGGCACGTCGACGACGACCACCACGTCGTACAGGTCGCCGAGACGCTTCTCCGTCAGCAGTGGCACGTCGTGTATCACCACCGTGTGAGGCGGCGCTGTCCTGCTGATCTCGACAGCCCGCGCTCGAACATAGGGGTGGATGATCTCCTCGAGTCTCTCGCGGCGGGCTGGGTCGGCGAAGACGATGGCCCCCAAGCCGGCGCGATCCAATGAGCCGTCTGGCCTGAGAACCGAGTCGCCGAACTCCTCGGCGACGGCCGCGAGCCCAGCCGACCCTGGCGCCACCGCCTCGCGGGCAAGCAGGTCCGAGTCGACGAGCACAGCGCCATGCTCCATGAGGAGCCGCGCCACCTCCGACTTGCCCGAGCCGATCCCCCCGGTCAGCCCCACATTCACGCCTCGGGATCATACGCATCGGGCCAGGCAGCGCCCGCCGGTCTGCGCCTAGTTCGGCGCTGGTCGCCGGCCGTGTGAGACAGAATGGCCGGACTTCGCTCCCCAGTGCATCGAAATCAGGCCGAAATGTCGGCCTCATCCATGCACCCAGGGCACGGAGTCATGGCCTGGGGCGTGGAGTCCGATCCCAGGGCGTGGAGTCGTATCCCAGGGCGTGAAGTCGAGCCAACCTCGCACAGCAGGGCGTGGACTAGCGGCGCCTGGGATCGAGTCATCGCTCGATGCGCGCTGGCTACGCATCCTCGGTCGTACGCAGGAATGGGAGAGCTGGTGACTGATGACGATTCGCCAGACCTCCCTCCTCGGCGGAGACGTCGAAGCCCGATGGGAGCGCTCACACGCATCGTGGACCGTCGGTTGGCCGCCGTCAAGTCGCGCCTCGCGGTGGTCCGGCGCCGCCGAGCATCAGCGCCGACGCCGCGATCAGGGCACACCAGCGACGCCAGGAAACTGGCTCATGGTGCTGCGGGGCCGGCCGTCCGTCAGCCAGCGCCAGCTCCTGGTAATCCGCCTCCGACAAGGCATTTCCCGCTCCTCGGCGAAATCGTGGTGCCGGGCAGGCGCATTCTCCTTGCCTGTTCACGGGACCTGGTTCTGGTCGCGAGAGCGGCGGTGGGCAGCGCAGATTTTCGCGTTGCTCGGCAACCTTTTGGTAACGCGTGCTTGACACAGACGTCGTACGGCTCCCAGACTTCCGGCAAGCCTGTGGGAGCGCTCCCACGGAACAGGAAAACGGTCACGAACCAATCCAGCTAGCGCTGGACACAACCTCGACCGGTCCGGCAATGTGCTGGACCCCACCTCTCCACAGGGGGTAACACCGTGCGAAACCGTTCCAAGAAGGGCGCTGCCCTGGTCGCCGCGGTCGCCACGGCGATGCTCATGGCGGCCTGTTCGTCAGATGACGACAGCGGCGGTAGCAATGCCAACAGCAACGAGCCGGTGAGCCTGACCGTCGGCACGTTCGGCACCTTCGGGTACACCCAGGCCAAGCTGTACGACGAGTACATGCGGCTCCATCCCAACGTCCACATCACCGAGCGCCACGTCGAGCAGGGTGGGCCGTACGCCCAGGCGCTGTTCCAGCAACTCGGCGCGGGCTCCGGCGCTCCCGACGTCGCAGCCATCGAGGAAGGTTCGATCGGGCAGGCGATGAAGATCGCCGACAAGTTCAACGACCTGAAGAAGATCGGTCCCAACACCGAGGGCCGCTGGCTCGCCTGGAAGACAGCTCGAGCCACCGCCGCCGACGGAAAGCTGATCGGCTACGGCACCGATATCGGGCCGCAGGCGATCTGTTATCGCAAGGATCTGTTCGCGAAGGCCGGCCTTCCCTCCGACCCAGCGCAGGTGGCACCGCTGTTCGCCTCCTGGGACTCCTACTTCAACACCGGCAAGCAGTTCATCGCGAAGTCGAATGCGGCGTGGTTCGACTCGGCGAGCCAGATCTTCAATGCGATGTACAACCAGCTACCTGTCGGCTTCTCGGACAAGAACAACAACCTTGTCATCGAGACCAACACGGATCTTCACAATGCGTGGAACACCGTGTCGGCAGCCGTGAAGGACGACCTGTCAGCGAAGCTTCCGGCCTTCAGCGATGAGTGGAACGCCGGCTTCCAGAAGGGCACCTTCGCCACCGAGGCGTGCCCGTCCTGGATGCTCGGTGTGATCAAGGGCGGCGCGGGCGAGAAGAATGCCGGCAAGTGGGCTGTCGCGGACGCCTTCCCCGGCGGCGGAGGCAACTGGGGCGGCTCCTACCTCACCGTTCCGAGCCAGACCAAGCACCCGAAGGAGGCCGCTGAGCTCGCTGCGTGGCTGACCGCTCCCGAGCAGCAGATCAAGGCCTTCAAGGCAGCGGGTACCTTCCCGAGCCAGGTCCAGGCACTAAGCAGCCCCGATCTGCTCAGCTTCAAGGACGACTACTTCGGTGGCGCAGAGGTTGGCAAGATCTTCGGCGAACGAGCCCAGGCGATCACCGAGGCTCAGTGGAAGGGTCCGAACGACCTCGCAATCCAGGACAACGCGGCGAGCCCCGCTCTC
>JBKPTD010000018.1:0-8446 GCA_046735375.1 Actinomycetota bacterium
ATGTCGTGCTCTTCTCTCCCATTGTGGATCTCGTCGCGGGCGGAGCGACGTGCGGGATGCGGCTCGCCGCACAGTTCCTGGATGACCCGGCGAAGCCGCTCGACACCACCTGCGTCGCGAACCTCCCGCCGGTCGCGTTCGTGGGACCCTGAGCAACACACCTCTTCGACCGGGTCGGGTGCTCATGCGTTTATAGCGGCCCGCCTGAGGCAGAGCCGGTAGCCGCGCCGGGCGGGCAACCCGACCGACTATCCGTGCGCGCTGTTCGCGACGTACCTCGATGGCCAAGCGGGGAGCTAGTTCATCGCTCCCGTGGGCCCGGCATCGAGACGGTCATCACCTCTACGGGCTGGAGCGGCTCCAGGAGGCCGGCGCGCGGTGGCTGCCTTCGGTAGTGCCGGGGCGTGGTCTCCAATCGATTGTAGATTGGCATCTCCCGAGTATCATGCGCCGTCGAGTTGTACCGTACCGTACCACAGATCAGTAGGAGGACGAATGCGATAAAGAGGACCACAAGCGGGAGTAGTTCGAGCGGGATCAGTTCCTCCAGCCGGCCGGCAAGCCGGACGGCGAACCTCTCGGCCTTCAGCTCGACGACCCGGGGAGTCTCGGGAGTCTTGAGCCTCCCACCCGTCCGTCTGCCTCCGGGCATCATGCACCTCCAACAAAGCTCCTCGGCTGGGCGAGCCAAGGAGGCGAGGGACGAATGCGGGGGGCTCAGGGTTGGAGTGGCCGCACGAGCCCCCGCATCGGTCCACTGTCAAGGCCGCAGCATACCTCCTTTTCCCCGGTCTTTCTTCACACGGATTCAGTCCTGATGCGGCGCCGCCGCCCCGGAGTCAGCAACGCGCTGCTTCACGCATCACCCCGCGCCGCGGGCGGGTCAACTGCGATAGGCAGGCCGGCTAACGCTGTGCGTTATCTCGCCGATGCGTGAGCGGATAACGCCGTGATTTCAACATGATGCGATTTTTATCAACAAGTTATCTCGCGCATTCCGGCAAGATAGAGCTTGCCGAGGAACGGTGTGTCGCATCGGTGCCTGATTTCCAGGACCAAGGTCCCTTGCAAGACCAAACGCGCCGCGGTAGGGAAAGCGTGGAGTGGCCGCACGAGCCCCCAGCGGCTCTGCGCCATGGGGAAGCCCCCCGGGAAACCTGGGGGGCTTTCTTTTTAAGCTGCACGCTCCCGCCGGAGAGGCTACGGAGGGTCCAGGATGTGCGTCGGATTTTCGCCCTTCGATGGGACTGGGGCGTCAATGCGGCAGATAGGTGGCACGATGGCCCTTTCCCGCGAAGGGCGACAGAATCCCCACCCCGGACGTGCGTCCAACCCTCGCCTTCCGCCTTCTGAATGCGACGGTGGCCCTGGATTTTCCGCCACCTCTGTGGTTCCTGGCCGCTGCGTGGGTCGTCTCCGAGCCGCGCCGCTGGGCCTCGCGCGCCCGCGGGGCGGTCCCCGCGCGGCTGGTGACGGCGCCAGCCTGGTAGACGAAGAGCTTACGCCTTCCCCCGCCGTCGCTTCGTCTGGGCGCGACGTGAGCGCGCGAGCTTCTCCTCGATCGCCCTCGTCACGAAGGCTATGACGGAGGTGCCAATGGTCACGCAGTGCAACTTTATCTCGCGGTGCAGTGACTTCGGAATCCGCGTCGCAAGTTGGACCCAAACTACCGGTTCCTTCCCCGCCATGTTTCAAACTCCATCCCCCAACCGCACTGCAGAGCTAGCCTCCCAAGGAACGCAGCGCAACCACCGACCGCGAGCTAGCAGAGAGAAATTCCGATTCACTTCGGTATTTGCGATCAAGCAGGGCCTCGCATAGGAGCGAACTGGCTAGTACGGGAGGTGGGAATGCCTCGTCAGAAGAGTCTCATCACTGTCATTCGCGCGCTGGTGCAGGAAGAGGTGCGCCGGGCGATGGCGGGTTTCCTCGCGGCCTTCGCGCCCAAGAAGCCCGCGAAGCGTGCCCGCCGGCGTCGCCGGCGCGGGCCGGGTCGTCCGCCCGGGGCAAGGAAGAAGCGCCGGACGACCCAATAGGCGCTGCGCACGGTCGCCGCCAAGGAGCTGAAAGCCGCGCCTGCCGTCTGAGCCGCCGCGCCCACCTTCGAGGGTCCGTCTCCGGTACTCAGAGCAGGCGCCAGATTCCCGCTTCGACGCTCGGGTTGTCGAAGAACCCCTTGTCCTGGGCTGCCTTGACCTGCGCCTGGTACTCGGGATCCGACTGGATGGCCTCTAGCGACTTCCCGTAGCTCGCGAGGTCCGAGAAGCGTTGCAGCCAAACGACGTCCTGGGTGGCTCCGACGCGCACCAGGACCTCAACCTCATTCCCTGTCCTCTTCTTCACGAGTGCACCGATCGAGTGGGCCCACTCCAGCGCGCCGGGAGTGTCCTTGACGATACGGGCTCTCACGCTCGAGACGATCATTTCGGGGTCCTCCTTTGAACCGACATTTCCCAGTGGTTGGGCCGAAGCCCGCTTCGAGCCGTACTCTAGCCTGCATCGGAGTGTGTTGGCAAGCAATTCCACTTCTGATCCATTGTGCTTGTCTTGCCAGGCTCTTACGTCCCCCTCGGGTCGGACGGACCCGACTCCCGACACGCCCCTTGCTCCGGAAGGAGTGAAGCGAACGGGTCGGGGTGACGGGAAGACCTGGACTGGACAAAACCGAGCGCGCCCGCCGACTTGTCGTCTGCTCAGCGCCTCCACGCATTCGCCGCAGACCCCGCCTCGCCCGACCGTGGCCGTTGCCCCGGGCGAGCCCGGCACGCCCGCTCTCTGCTGCGCGCTGACGCAGCGAGGCGCCAGCAGAACGGACGCAGCGATTCCCAACACCGCGATCGATGGACGCGCCTCCTTGCTGGTCTCCCTTCTCGGATGCAGGGGGGATTTTGGGGTGGGCGCCTCGTGCGGGTCTGGCCATTTTGACGCCACCGCCTGGTCCGCCGAATCGAACCGGCGGAGATGCGATCAGTCCGCATCCGGACCGGGTTGTAGGCGGCGGCGACGAGTTGGCCCAGAGGGCCGTCGCGTTGCAGGCCCCGGTAGACGGCGTGCGAGAAGGCCGGGTTCCCCATCGGCCGCAAGAACGGCGGCTACGTCTTCCACAACACGCGGCAGTCAGCCGTGACGAATCTGGTCAACGCCGGGACGCCAGCCCACGAGGCCATGGCGGTCTCAGGACACCGCACGCGGAGCGTCCTTCGATCGCTACTCGATCCGCGTCGAGGAGCAGACGCGCGCTGCGCTGCGCCGGATCGGCTGGTAGTTGATCTGGATATCGGGGGAGCGTTTGCTGAACTCGGCGAACCACCTGGAGTAGAGCGGAAACGGGAAGGTCGCGCCCGCCCCCTCCAGCACAACGGTCGCGCGCGCGGGCGCGGCCGCGAGCGCAAGCAGGACGATCAGCCTCAGCAGCAGCCGGTCCATCCCCGCTCCCCGGCGGCCTCAGTCTGCTGACCGAGGAACTCGCGGAGCTGCGGGTCGGCGGCCGTCTCAGCGTCGGCGTCGGCGAGGAGCGTGTACATCTCCCACGGCAGGCCGTCGGCGTCCCGCACCCAGAACTTGTCTGCCTTGGCATAGCAGCAGGTCGTGCCCTTCTGCTCCAGCAGTTCGAGCTGCTCCTGCTTGGTGCGCACCAGCTCGGACGCCACGTCGCCCGTGCCCGGGTAGCGGATCCCGAGGTGACTGACTGTGCCCGGTTCGCCGCCGGTGTTGAGCGAGAGGATCACCGGCGGGTCCGCGATCTCGAACTTGGCGTAGTCGTGGCGGACCTTGGCCGGCTCCTGGCCGAGCAGTTTCCGGTAGCGGGCGACGGCTGCGTCGATGTCTTGCACGTAGAGTGCGACGTGAAACGTGTTGTGGGTCATGGGGCGATCCTCCTTCATCGATCGGTATCGATAGTATTGCACACACCATCGACTTCTGTCAATATCCAGCTATGTCGATCAAGGGGCGAGGCCCACGGTGCTGCGCGGCGATTCTCCGAAGCCGTCTGCGGGATGAGGACGCCGAGGAACTTGCGGCCGCGTTCAAGGCCATCGCCGACCCGGCCCGCCTGCGCTTGCTGAGCTTCATCGCCGCGCAGCCGTCCACCGAGGCGTGCGTGTGCCATTTGATCGCCCCGGTGGGGCTC
The DNA here is from genome assembly GCA_046735375.1 of Actinomycetota bacterium. Classification (GTDB taxonomy): domain Bacteria; phylum Actinomycetota; class Actinomycetes; order JAKEEW01; family JAKEEW01; genus DASYTV01. The sequence goes on from JBKPTD010000018.1 coordinate 4,133, forward strand.
TCGCAGCCCACGGTGAGCCACCACCTGAAGGTGCTGACGTCGGCGGGACTGTTGGAACGCGAGCGCCGCGGCACGTGGATGTTCTACCGTCTCGTGCCCGCTCGGGTGGAGGCGCTGCGCCAGGCGTTGGCGCTGCCCGCCGAGAAAGCGGTCGGCGTCAAGCGATCTGCATGACCCTCGCACGGCGGCTCACGGCTGAGGCCGTCGGGACGGCGTTGCTGCTCGCGGGCGTCGTTGGCTCTGGCATCATGGGTGAGCGGCTCGCGGGTGGGAATGTCGCCATTGCACTCCTGGCGAATACCCTCGCGACCGGCGCCGTGCTGGTGGCGCTCATCCTGACCTTCGGACCCATCTCGGGTGCGCACTTCAATCCCGCGGTCACGCTCACGGATGCGTGGCAGGGCGGCCTCGCGTGGGGTGACGTGCCGGGCTACGTGATGGTGCAGATCATCGGGGCCTTCGTCGGGGTAGCGGTCGCGCATCTCATGTTCGAGCACCCGCTGTTCGCGCTCTCGCCCCACGCGCGGGCAGGCGCCGCGCAGCTCTTGAGCGAGTTCGTGGCCACGTTCGGGTTGCTCGCCGTCATCCGGGGATGCGGGCAACGACAAGCGACGGCGTTCGCGGTCGGCGCCTATATCGCCGCGGCCTACTGGTTCACGGCGTCCACGTCGTTCGCCAACCCGGCCGTCACGCTCGCCCGGGCAACGACCGACACGTTCGCCGGCATCCGCCCGGCGGACGCACCCGGCTTCATCGGAGCGCAGCTCATGGGCGCCGCGGCGGCGACGGCGCTGTTCCGGTGGCTGGTCCCGTCGGTCCCCGCTGCCCTCAAGGTCATCGGCGGGAGTGCCAGGGCGAGCGCCAAGGGGTAGCCGCCCCGGCACCCACGAAGGTGAGGCGCAAGTGACCGCCATCGAGACGACGCTCAGTCGGTCCGCAGCACGGGCACTCTACGATCGCATCGGGCGATGGCAGGACACGCAGCGCTTCTATGAGGACCGCGCCACGGCAGACCTGATCGCCCACGCCGACCTCGGCAACGCCCGTTCCGTCATCGAGTTCGGTGCCGGCACCGGACGCCTTGCCGAGCGCCTTCTGCGCGACCACCTTCCGGCCGCCGCGCGCTACCACGGGGTCGACATCAGCGCGACGATGGTCGCGCTCGCACGGGAGCGGCTGTCGCCCTGGGCGAGCCGCGCGGCAGTCGAACAGTCCGACGGCTCCCCGCGGATCGGTGCCCCAGACCGGCAGTACGATCGTTTCGTGTCGACCTATGTGCTCGACCTCTTGAGTAGCGAGGACATTGCGGCCGTGCTGGCAGACGCGTGGCGCGTGCTGGCGCCGGGCGGACGGCTCTGCCTCGTCAGCGCGACGCACGGGCGCACGCCGGGTCAACGTGTGGTCATGGGCCTGGCCGCCCGACTGCACTCGCTCTCTCCGACGCTCGTCGGTGGATGCCGCGCCATCGATCTTTCATCCCGCCTTGAGGGCGGAAGTTGGCGTCTGATGCACCACGATGTTGTGAGCAAGTGGGGTGTCACGTCGGAGGTGCTGGTCGCTTCGCCGCAGCACGAACGAGCACCATGACCACCGTGATCTTCGCCTGTGTGCACAGCGCCGGCCGATCGCAGATGGCGGCCGCGTTCTTCAATGCGCTGGCCGATCCGACGAAGGCGCGGGGCGTGTCCGCGGGCACGGCCCCTGCTGCCCACGTGCACCCGGAAGTCATCGCCACGATGGCCGAGGTCGGACTCGACCTGCGGAACGCCGCTCCGCAGCTCCTTACGCCTGCGTTGGCGGCGGCCGCACAACTGCTTGTCACTATGGGCTGTGATGAGAGCTGTCCCGTCGTCCCCGGGCTGCGCCGGCAGGACTGGCCGCTCCAAGACCCGAAAGGGCAATCACCGGAGGCGGTGCGACGCATCCGGGACGAGGTGCAGGCGCGAGTGACGCAGCTCGTGACCGAGCAGGGCTGGGCTCGACCATGACGAGGAAGCCGGCGGTGCTCTTCCTCTGCACGCACAATGCCGCACGCAGCCAGATGACCGAGGCGTTGTTGCGACGACACGCCGACCACCGGTTCGAGGCGTTCAGCGCGGGCCTGCAACCCACCGAGGTGCATCCGCTGAACCGGCAGGTCTTGACCGAGGTCGGGATCGACCCGAGCGGGCTTCGCTCGAAGAGCGTGCACGAGTTCATGGGCCGGGTGACAGTGCGGCACGCCATCGTGGTGTGCGAGGAGACGGAGCCCGCCTGTCCCCGCGTGTTCCCATTCGCCGTGGAGACGCTGCGCTGGCCGTTCGCAGACCCGACGCAGGCTGAAGATGGACCCGACCTGCAGCTCGCGCGGTCCCGGCGAGTGCTCCGTGACATTGAGGCCCGCGTCTGCGCCTGGGTGCGCGGAGTGGGCCGCCATAGGAGGAGCAGCGCGGTGGCGAGCAGGCGAAGGAGGGAGTGTGCTGGGGACGAGTGATCGGCCCGATCGCGGTCGACACCAAGACCGGCACTGGCGCGACGGTCCTGGTGTGCGGCGCCTTCTCGCCGACTACCGGCGCTCGCTCGCGAGCGACCTGCTCGACGCGGAAGTGGCCTCGCGACGGTGCAAGCGCTGCTCGGGCACGCGAGCTTGGTGACGACGGCGAGGTACGATCGTCGCGGCGAGGCTGTGCGCCAGGGAGCCCCGCGTGCATGTGCCCTACACGGGCACCGGATGATGCCGTTGTGGGGCACCTACGCAGGCGCTCTGCAAGCGCCGCTCAGCGCTCCGCTTCGACGACGTGTCCCCAGGCGGAGAGGTAGCGGGCCGCGAAGGGAAAACCGGGGAACCCGATGCGCGAGAATCCCGCCGCCCTGAACGCCTGCGTCAGCTCGGGGCCAGTGTACAGGTTGGACTGCCACCAGCGGCCGATGAGCACTCGGGTAAGCGGGTTGCGTCGGGTGATGAACAACACGAACTGCCCCCCGTCCTTCAAGCGCTCGCGCAGCCCGTGCAAGGCGTCCGCGAAGCGCTCGCGCGGCACGTATTCGAGCATAGACGCCGACACCACGAGGTCGTAGTCCCGCCAGTCGGCGGGTAGCGTGTCGAGCTGGAGCACGTTCGCCTCGGCGAGTCGGATACCACAGACGGAACGCCGTCGTAGCGAGGCCCGCAGCCGGTCGAGCATCGCGGGCGTCAGGTCGAAGGCATCGAACGCGCCGAGACGGATGCCGCGCCGCGCGGCGGCATCCCACACGGCGAACGTGAGCGAGCGAGATCGAGCACCTCATGATCGACCTGGCGGCGTTCCACGGCGGGCGTGCCACCGAGACGCTCGACGGGCTGCACGCGCGGTACCGCGACCTCGTCCTCCGGGTCATCGTGCTCCTCGAGCAGGGCGATGCCTCGCTCGCGCATGACCTCACGGTGTCCACCGACCATCTCTGGACGACGCTCGCCGACCCCGGGCAGTTCGCCTCGCTGGCGAAGAGCTGAACTGCCAACCTCCTGGAGACGATCATGCTATTGACCATCCTCCTCGGTTCTTTACTTCGATCCGTGGTGGTCCCAGCGGATGCGTCCAGTCGGCCGGAGCAGTAGGCCGGACCCAGATCGCTCGGGCCTTCCGGGAGGGTCTCGCACCACGGGATCTGCGCAAAGCACGCGCGCTGCTCGCGTCGTAGACGCGCGCCGCCCGGCCCGCTACGCCTGCGCGGTGCGCCCCGGCTGGAAGGCGCGCCCCCCGTGCCTTCCCGGCACAGGGTCCGCGGTCTCGGCGCCGGTCCCCCGCGCGCCCGGCATTCCCAGATCGCTCGCGCCATGTAGACTTCCCGAGTTGTCGCTCCTACAGGTCTGCGCTCGGAGGCCCGGCTCGTGAGGCGGAGCGTGATCCTTGCGATTTCGATCGCGCTGTTCGCCGGCTGCGGTCCTCCGCGGACGTGGGACGCGCATACGACGTCTTCGCCGACGCGGGCCTCACTGGACCTCACGACCTTGACGGGCGAGCGCGTGGCGACGCTCGGCGTCGTCACCCCACCCGCTCTCCAAGGCTTTGGGCCGGCGCTGTCCCACGCGCTCGTCGCGGCGCTCGCGCAAGTTACCCCGCCCCTGCCGGCACAGCCTATTCCGGACACGCTGAACGCCCTCAACCAGCAGGGGCTGGCCGCGGAATACGCCGACCTGCTTTCGGGCTTCGCCCGGAGTGGCGTGCTCGAGCGCAAGCGTCTGCAGTCACTCGGCTCGGCGCTTCGATCCCGCTACGTGCTGTTGCCTGGACTGGCGGGATTCGACGAGGTCCTGGCCGACAGTTTCGAGATCTCCGGTTTGAAGATCGTCCG
>JBKPTD010000019.1:0-6450 GCA_046735375.1 Actinomycetota bacterium
GAGGGACAGCAAAAGGCCGAGCCCGACCATTGCGAAGCCGACGAATCGGCCGGCCCTGGCGGCGGTTATCGCGGCCGCCTCGCGGTTGCCGCTCCGCTTCCACAATGCCGCCCGCAATACCCGTCCACCGTCCAGCGGCGCAGCCGGTATCAAGTTGAAGACGCCAAGCAGGATGTTGGTGCCGGCCAAGTAGGCGAGGACGCCGACGGCCAGCCCACCCGCACCCAGCGCCGCGGCGATTGCAGCGATCGCCATGAACACCGCACCGAGCGCCAGGCTGGTGAGCGGGCCGACCACGGCGATGCGGAAGTCGGCGCCCGGCGTGCGCGGCTCGCCCTTGAGCTGAGCGACGCCGCCGAGCAGCCAGAGCACGATGCTCTCAACCTCGACACCGTTGCGGCGGGCGACGATCGCATGCGCGAGTTCGTGCGCCAGCAACGAGGCGAGGAACAGCACAGCGGCGACGAGCGCCGCCGCCACGTACTCGACCGTGCTGCGGCCTGGATACTCATTGGGCAGCTGACCGGTCGCCAGCCCGACAACGATCAGTGCCACGATCGCCAGCGCACTCCAGTTGATCCCGACCTTGACCCCCGCGATCCGCCCGAGACTCAGCGTCGCCCGCATGACCCACCTCCGATCGGTTCGCCGCGCAGCGGCCGCGATCGTCTACGCCAGCCCCAGCGGGCCGACCCCCCTCCTTGGTTATCAGCGGTCGTCAGCATATGGAAGTAGTGCGCAGCCGGCCCGATCCAGCACGGTTCGGTCGATTGATCCCCGAGGCTGACACATCGCGTGCCGTGCTGCCGATAGCTGATCCAGCTCGGTCCCCCCGGAGCGGTGATCGTCGGCTAACTGGCCCGACAGAGCTGCACCGGCCGGCTCATCCGCCCGAGTGTGGCGCCGCGATGAACTGCTGCTCCGCCGTGATGGTCGCTCCTTCGCGGCGCAGCAGGGACACCAGCTCGTCGATGTGCTCCCGTTGGGTAAGAAGCCCGTTGATATTGATCCTTAGGGCTCGTCGGCCGCGCAGGACGGTGGTCGCCAGCCATGCTCGTCCTCCACGCTCAATACGCTGCTGCAGGGCCTGCTGCAGGTCGTCGTGGATCTGCGCTGCACCGTCGCGTACCGCTTTGGGTACGAATCGCACGCAGCACACCGCCGTTTGCACGTCACCCACCAGCTCGAATTCGTCGAGCTTGTCAAGCTCCGCGGCCAGGTAGCGGGTGAGGGAAAGCTGCCCTTCGATGATCCGCTGATATCCCCGGCGGCCCAGGTAGCACAGGGCAGCCCAGAGTTTGAGCGCGTTTGCGCGCCGGGTGCCCAGTTGGCCGTAGCGGAAGAAGTCGAGCATGCCGTCGTCGTCCGCGTGATCGCCGCGTCGTTCGCTGAGGTACTCGGGGGTGATGTCGAAGGCATCGCGCAGGACCGAACCACCGTCTCGGGCGAGCAGCGCTCCGCATGAGAATGGTACGAACATCCATTTGTGCGGGTCGATCGTCACCGAGTCGGCCCGTTCGATGCCGCGAAGCGCGCCACAGTGCCGCGGCGAGAACGCGAGCGCGCCGCCATATGCGGCGTCCACGTGGTACCAAAGGTCGTATTCCTCTGCTATCTGGGCGAGCTGATCGAGCGGGTCGATCGCGCCGGTGGAGGTGGCTCCGGCGACGCCGACGACGCAGCAGGGCTGGTACCCGTCGACAAAGTCCCGCTTGATGGCCTCGCGCAGCGAGGCCATCTGAATGCGAAACCGGGCATCAGTGTCTATCTTGCGAAGGTTCTTTCTGCCGATGCCGAGGATGTCCACGCCCTTGACCAGCGAAAAGTGACACTGTTCTGAGGCGTAGACGCGAAGAGGCGAGCTCCCGTCAGTCAGGCCGTGCGCGGCAGCCTGGGACGCGGCAGCGTCTCGCGCACATTTGAGCGCGATCAGGTTCGCCTCCGATCCGCCGCTGGTCAGCGTGCCGAAGGCGGACTCCCGGTAGCCGAGAAGCTCGCACAGCCATCGGATCACAGTTGCTTCCAGCGCGCTCACCGACGGCGATTGGCGCCAGGCGGCGACGTTCTGGTTGAGCGCGGAGCACACCGCATCGATCCAGACAGCGACTGGCAGCGGCGCCGGATTGAAGAGACCGAAATATCGCGGACTGGAGATGGCCATGGCGTGGGCGACGACATCTCGCTGGAGGACGTGGAGCAGCTCCCCCGCGTCCGCTCCGTCGTCAGGCAGGGGGCCCGCGAGCAGTGCCAACAACTCAGTCGGGGTCGCGCGAGGGAACACCGGGGTGTCCTCGAGGGACCGCACGTAGTCGGCAATAAGCTCGGTCGCCTCCGCGCCGAGCCGTTCATGCTCGGCCGCGAGTGACGCTGTGCTGAATTCCGCTTGCGGCGACACAGGGGCCTCACGCTTCAGATCACTGTCTGAAACGAGCCTGACAGGCGGCCTTTACCCAGGGTAGAGGCGATGTTCCGATGAGAATCAATAGGGTTTTCCTATGAGATGGTCGATGGAGGACCTCACGGTGTTCCGGTGCGTCGCGGCCGCGGGCAGTTTCGGTAGCGCCGCGACACGACTGCACTTGAGCCAGCCGGCCGTGAGCGAACGCATGGCGCGGCTCGAACGCGACATCGGCAAGCAGCTGTTCCTCCGCAGCGGGCGCGGCGCACGGCTGACCGCCGCCGGCGAGCGCCTGCTGCCCTACGCCGATCGGTGTTTGGCACTTGCTGAGGAGGCGCTGGCCATGCTGCGTGTGGAGCACAACCGGCCCCGAGTCCGGGTGGCCATGCACGCCACGTTCGCGCCGAGCGCCACGCCGCTTGTCCTCGACACGCTGGCATCCCTCGACACCGAGGTCAGCTGCATCGACGCGCATAGCGAGGAGGTCTTCCAGCTCCTAGCCGATGGCGCAGTCGATTTCGGGCTCGTGGTCCCGTGCCCACATCCGCGCACGATTACGGTCGAGCCGTTTCTGGCCGATCCGGTGATCTGCGTCACCCAGCCTCATCATGAGCTGTACGACCGCGAGCAGCTGCTCGTACGAGACCTCGCGGCATACGCCGTCGCCTGTACTGCATGGGGCGAGGGCGCGGGCAGGTTTCTCGACCTGCTGCGTGCCGCGCCCATCCCCTCCTCCCGACTCCACCTGGTATCCCCAGTCGAAACCGTCGCGAGCCTGGCACGCCGAGGTAGTCACGTCGGCCTGTTGACCCGATCGACGGTCGCGCATGACCTCGCGACCGGCACTCTCGTCGAGCTCCCCGTCGTCGACCTGCCGCTCTGGGAGATCACGCTCGCCCTTGCCTACCGCATCGACGACGCCGACACCGCTCACATCAGTGCCCTGCGGACCGCATTTCTGGACGGGGACACTCCCGCGCTCGGGACGGGGTGATGTGCCCGGTCACATGCGAGGCGGTCCGTGGTCGATCCGGCGAAGGATCGGCTCGGTACGTTCCAGGTCATCACCCCACGGCATCCGCTCGTCCCACCAGGTGATCCCGAGGTCGGCCAGCGGGCCGACGAGGTCATGGCCAGCTGCCGGTTCCGCCGGGCTCATGCCGCCGATGACGATGTCGAACGGCCTGTCCGCGAGCCCGTTCTCCGCCCGGCAGCGGCGCAGGAACCTCACGAGGTCCTGGACTTCGCTGAGGTCCGGCAGGCCTCCGCTTTCCCACCCCGCTATGAAGGGGATGGCCCCGTCCCACCGCGCTGCCCGCCGCATCGGCGCCTTGTTCGGCCAGAACCCGCCGACCCAGATCGGCACCCGCGGACGCTGCACCGGGACCGGCCGGAAGACCACGTCGTCGATCGTGATCTGGTTGCCCCGGTAGGTGACCGGCTCACCGGACCAGAGCAAGTCGAGAGCGTGCAGCCCTTCGTCCAGGCGCTCGGCGAGCACCTTGGTGTCGGTCGTGTCGCCGAAGCTGCCGTACTCGCCATCGACGGGGTCGCCGAGGCCGACACCGAGGATCATGCGACCGCCGGTCAGGCGGTCCAGGGTGGTCACCTCCCTAGCAAGCTTGGACGGCCGCCGCCGGGCCACGGGCGTGATCGCGGTGCCCAGCCGGATCCGGCTAGTGGCCAGGGCCGCGGCAGCAAGCAGGATCCACGGATCGGCGATTTCCCAGCACAGGTCCTTCTCCCCGACAACGTGATCCCAGACGAGCAGGGCGTCCCAGCCAGCCTTCTCCGCCCGGCGCGCCACCTCGGCAAAGACCTCGGGCGCCGCGAACTCCCCGAAGTTCGGAACGTTGACCGAGTACCGCATGGCGGCATCATGCCGCGCAGCACCGACAAGACCCGGGGACGCCAAGCTTCAGCGAAGGCGAGCTGGTTCTTGTCCCAGCCGACAAGCACGCCTCCCGACTGACCGCCGTTTGCAGACCGAGCGGGTGGTGATCCCGGTAGCGCTCCTATAGGCCACCGGTGTAAAGCAGCCGATTGGGGCTGTCACCGAGCGGGCCAGAGAGTGCGCGTTTGGTGGACTTCTTTATGAGCCAGCGCTCGATCGCGGCGCTGGAAAGGTCGCCCTTCTTGCTCTTGTACAGAGCGGCGACTCCCGCCACATACGGGGTCGAGGCGGAGGTGCCGCTGAACTCCACAACCTCGCCTCGGAGCCCGATTGTGGGCACGTCCGTCGGCGCGTACAAGTCCACGCAGGGCCCGTAGTTGCTGAACTCCGCCCGCCGCCCGGTCCGGTCTGACGCCGCAACTACGACGACATTGGCGGCGGTCGTGGGGGCCTGCGCGCAAGTGGACGAGGCCTTGTTTCCGGCCGACACCGCAACGAAGATGCCAGCGTCGGCCATGGCCGTGACGGCCGCGTTCACCGCCGGCGACGGCTCGGTGTAGATCGACATGTTGGCTACCGCTGGTCGCCTCGCGTGCGCGGTCACCCACTCCACCCCGGCGATCACCTGGGACACCGTCGGAGTGGTTTCACACGGCAGCACCTTCACCGCGTGCAGCCAGACGCTCTTTGCGACCCCGTAGGTGCGGCTACCAAGAATCCCGGCCACGTCGGTGCCGTGACCGGAGCAGTCGCGGTTTTGGCCATCGCCAGAGAGGTTCACGTCGAAGGAAGCGCGGCGGCCGAACTCAGGGTTAGCCGCGTCGATACCGGAGTCGAGGATGTAGGCGTGTACCCCGGCGCCGACCGCGTGGTATGCATACCGGCCGTCCAGCCGGGCGGGACGCTGATCGATGCGATCCAGGCCCCACCCTGGGTTGCGTTGCATGGTGTCGGTCCCGACCAGCGTCCCGTTCTCCTCGATCGCAGCCACCAAGCGGTCCCGACGCAGGCGCTGCACCTGGTTCACGGTGAGGTGGGCAAGGAATCCGTTGATCGTGGCGGGAAAGCGCTGCTCGGCGTGCACCGCCGTGTTCAGGGAGGCGATGGAGGCGCCGGGAACGAGCCGCACGATGTACTCCCCCGCGACCGGAACCGTGGCCCGGCTGACCATGAGCGACCAGGACCGGTGCTGCGGGGCTGGCTGGTCCGTCGTCGTAGCGGCGAACGCTTGCTGCGCTGTCGCGCCAAGTGCGAGGAAGGCGGTCACCGCGGCGATGATGCGCTTCATGACACCTCACTAAGTACAGCTGCCCATGACTGCAAGACGCCACTGCCCTTCCTTCGGTTGCGCGTGCGTGGTCCCTCATGTGTCGTTGTGTCGCGGCTACCTGCCACCGTCGTTATCCGTGACCACCAGGCCGGCGGGCAGAGCCGCGTAGATGTCCTTAGCCTTGGGATGGGCGTTGTCCGCCATCGCCTCCAGGACGATGACTCGGGTGTTGACCAAGGCGACGCCAGCCTGGGTCAGGCGGCTGATCGTCGCGACCGATGGCTCCGGTTCGAAGCGGCCGCAGGCGTCGATGGCGACGTAGGCGTCGTAGCCTTCGGCGGCGCTGGTAAGAGCGGGAAGCTGGGCGCAGACGTCAAGTCCGGTGCCCGCGACGATGACTTTGCTGCGCCCGGTGAAGGTGACCGCCTGGTGGACCCGCCTGTCGTGCCAGGCGTTCACGAGTGTCCGGTCGATGATCTCCTGGTCGGGCAGGATCTCGGCGAGTTCCTTCAGCTGGGGTCCGTTGGGCCCGGCTGCGAGGGCGGTGGTCATGACCGCCGGGATTCCCAGGAGTTGGCTACAGCGGGCCAGGGCGAGGAGGTTACGCCGCGTTTGCTCAGGCTGATGAATCCGGCTGAACAGGCCCTCCTGCTGATCCACCAGGAGCAGTACGGCGTTGTGTGGACTGACCGACTCCGGGTGAACTGGCCTCGTCGCGATTGGCATTGGTTCGCCTCCCTCTGCCCGATCGAGGTTTGAGCGGTGGCCATCGGCGCCATGAGCTGGCACACATGCACGCAGCGAGAATGACGTCTGCGCCTGTGCCCGGCAAGGCAGGTCAACCGGCAGATGAGCGGCAGTTTCCCTCTTCTCCTCGACCTCCGCCCT
>JBKPTD010000020.1:0-46077 GCA_046735375.1 Actinomycetota bacterium
AGGCGATAGCTCGGGACGTAATAGGCCGAGGCCGTATCGATGTGATCGACGTCCCCGTTGCCGACCAGCTGGAGCGTGCCGCCACGGCGCGGGGTGTTCGGATCGCCCGTGCCGCTGTCGCCGGTGATCGAACCGCAGGACGCTACCCCGAGGGCCGCAACCGCTAACAGCGCGGCGAACCGTGCTCTGCTCCCCCGCCTATGGGGCTGCGGACCGCGTGAAACGTGTCCGGGGCCGCCGTCGATGTCCCTCACCGAGGCTGACATGATCCCGCCTTCCGCATGTACTCAATTCACGGCCGTCCGCGCGTGGTGGACCTTCGGGACGAACCACCGGTCGCCACCGCGGACAAGGGCAGACCGCAGCAACCGTAACGAAAGCACGGCGCGCAAGGCACCGTAGCGCACTCGCCGCCCCCTCGAAAGCCGGATGGAAAAGTGCATGGCGGACAGACGACCAGGCTCGCCCACCCGACTCGGGCCGCTACCGACCGTAGCCTGAGCAGGTGGCGTTCATGTCGGACCTGCGCGCGGTCACCTCGCTGCGCGACTTCCGACGGTTGTTTGCCACTCGGCTGCTCGCTCAGTCCGCAGACGGGATCTTCCAGGTCTCGCTCGCGTCCTTTGTCTTCTTCTCGCCCGAAAAGCAGACGTCGGCTGCGGATGCCGCCGCCGCCTTCGCCGCCCTGCTGCTGCCCTATTCGGTGGTCGGCCCCTTCGCCGGCGTCCTCCTCGACCGGTGGCGCCGCCGGCAGGTCCTCGTGTTCGGCAACCTGATCCGGCTCACCGTCGTCTGCGGCACGGCCGCCCTGGTCGCGACCGGCGTGCGGGGTCTGCCGCTCTATGTAGCAGCGCTGGCGGTCTTGAGCATCAACCGGTTTTTCCTGGCCGGACTGTCGGCTTCGCTGCCGAGGGTCGTACCAGACCGGATGCTGATCATGGCGAACTCGGTCTCGACAACGTCCGGCGCTGTCGCCACCGTGGTCGGTGCGCTCGCCGGTTACGCGGTACGCCTGCTCCTCGGCGAGGGAGACAACGCGACCGCGACAACCATGCTCTTCGCCGCCGCCGGCTACCTGGGGTCCGCCGGCGTGGCGGCGACCATGGACCGGGACCTGCTCGGACCAGACCTTGACCGCGCCAACCGAGTGAGCATTCTGCCGGCGCTCGCCGGTGTCGCGCGCGGGCTCGTCGAAGGTGCCCGCCACATCTGGCAGCGTCGCCCGGCGGCTCGGGCACTGGGCGTCATCACCGCCAGCCGGTTTGGGTTCGGCGTCGTGACCATCGCGGCGATCCTCCTCTACCGCAACACGTTCTACTCGAATCCGGATGACGGGCTCCGGGGCTTCGCGATTGCGTTCACCGCTGTGGGCGTCGGCGTGGTCGCTGCCGCCGCCGTGACTCCGCAGGCAGCCGCGCGGCTGGGCAAGAACGGCTGGATCGTTGCGTGCCTGTCGGGATCCGCCGTGACCCTGCTCGCCACGGTCCTGCCCTTCCGCGAACCGCTGCTGGTCGTCGGTGGTTTCCTGCTCGGCCTAGGCGCACAGGGAGTGAAGATCTGCGTCGACACGATCGTCCAGGAGACCATCGACGACGCCTACCGCGGACGGGTATTCGCCGTCTACGACATGCTCTTCAATGTCTCGTTCGTCTTGGCGGCGCTCTTCGGGGCGCTGACGCTGCCGTCGAGCGGGCGGTCCCCGGCGGTGGTGATCCTGGCCGCGTGCTTGTACGCGGGTTCCGCGTTCATCTATGCCAGAACCACGTTCGGGACCGCCCGGTCGAGCAGCTTTACCGCGGACCCTTCGCCATGACGAGGACACCCGCACCCTGCCTCAGGTGCAAGCCGCTTATGTAGCAGCGGACTCCGGCTGCTCGGACCACCAGGCCAGGAGGTCGGCCACCGCCGTGTCATGGTCGACCGGGCCGCGGTCCAGACGCAGCTCGAGCATGTGCTTGTACGCCCGTCCGACCACCGGTCCTGGCTTGATCCCGAGAGTGCGCATGATCTCGTTACCGTCGATGTCGGGCCGGATGGCGTCCAACTGCTCCTCCGCCTGCAGCGCGGCGATCCGCATCTCCAGCTGGTCGTACGACCGCCACAAGGCCTCGGCCTTGCGCCGGTTTCGAGTCGTACAGTCCGCGCGGGTCAGCTTGTGCAGCCGGTCGAGCAATGGCCCGGCATCCCGCACGTACCTCCGCACGGCCGAGTCCGTCCACTCTCCGGTGCCGTAGCCGTGGAAACGCAGGTGCAACTCGACGAGACGGCTCACGTCGTCGGTGGTCTGCTTGTCGAATTTCAATGCGCGCATCCTGGCGCGGGTCAGCTTGGCGCCGACCACCTCGTGATGGTGGAAGGACACCCCGCCGCCAGGCTCGTAGCGCCGGGTCTTCGGCTTTCCCACGTCATGCATCAGCGCCGCCATCCGCAGGATAAAATCAGGTCCGTCGTCTTCGAGGGCGATGGCCTGCTCCACCACGGTCAGCGTGTGCTCGTACACATCCTTGTGGCGATGGTGCTCGTCGATCTCCAACCGCAGCCTCGGCAACTCAGGCAGCACGCGGTCTGCCAACCCGGTGTCGACGAGCAGTGTCAGACCGGCTCGCGGATCTGCGCCGCTGACGAGTCTGATCAGCTCGTCGCGGATTCGCTCGGCCGAGACGATCTCGATCCGGTCCGTCATTTGCGCGATCGAAGCCGAAACCTCGGGTGCAACGGCGAAGCGCAGCTGCGCGGCGAACCGTGCGGCCCGCATCATGCGCAGCGGGTCGTCGGAAAAGGACTCCTGCGGCGTTGCCGGTGTTCGCAAGATCTTCCGCGACAGATCCCGCAAGCCGTGGTGAGGGTCCACGAACCGGAGGTAGGGCATTTCGATCGCCATCGCGTTGACGGTGAAGTCCCGACGCTTCAAGTCTCCGGTCAACGAGTGCCCGTAGACGACGACCGGTTTACGCGAGGTGCGATCGTACGCTTCTGACCGGTAGGTCGTGATCTCCAACCGGTAGCCGTCCTTGCGGGCGCCGACCGTGCCGAAATCGATCCCCACATCCCAGACGGCGTCGGCCCAGGGTTTGATCACGGCCATGATCTGGTCGGGCCGGGCGTCGGTGGTGAAGTCGAGGTCCCGGCCGAGACGGCCAAGCAGCGCATCCCTTACCGACCCGCCGACGAGCGCGATGCGATGCCCGGCTGCGTGGAACCGCGCACCCAGCTCACCCGCGACCGGCGCAAGCCGCAGCAGCTCCGCGACGGCACGCTGCTGCGGCTCGGTGAGGGGTGAGTCGTTCGGCACGGCCGACCACAGTATCGCCATGAGGGCGGCGACGTTTTCGTCCGCTTCCGCTGGTACCAGCGTCCCTAGCGGCCCAACCGAACGGCAGCACGATCACACGCGGGTGCCGCAGACTCCGGCGAGCGTACGGCACCGTCTCCTGTGAGGTTAGGCGACAGCGATCAGGGGGCTACCGGATCGCGGAGTGGTGGGACGACGGCCAGTCCTGAGAGCGACGCGGTGGCCGCAGTAGCACTCGACCGACAGGAGAATCCCGCGGTCGGTGTTGTGGAAAGCGCGGATACGACGGGGACCGACGAGTACCCGGGCCTCGTGCTGTGGGCAGTCGATCGCGAACATGTAGACAGTATCGTTCATGGCTTTGCTCATTACCAGTGGCAGGGGTGCCCGCCTTCGCAAAGTTACTGCCAGATGTGACAAACTACTGGTGTGGCAGTTGATCCATTCTGCGCGGACGCTCTACCCGGGCCGGACGAAATGGCAGCTCAGACGCCCAACCGGCCCTTCAGAAGCGTCGCAGTCGTCCTGCCCGACGGTGGTGGCGCTTTCGGCCTCGGCGTCGTGTGCGAGGTTTTCGGCTTCGATCGCGGTCCACGTGGCCTGCCAAGCTTCGACTTCGCGATCTGTACTCTCGAGCCGGGTGCGGTCCACCTCGACACCGGGATGACGTTGCTCGTGGACCATGGCCTCGACCGCCTCGCCACTGCGGACCTGGTTCACATCCTGTCCTGGGCAGACTTCGATGTGCCCGCCCCGCCGATTCTGCTGGACGCCGTCCGGGCGGCATACGACCGCGGCGCGATCGTGGCCAGCCACTGCACAGGGGCGTTCGTCCTCGCCTCAGCGGGACTGCTTGATGGCAAGCGGGCGACCACACACTGGCGGTCGGCAGCCGAAATCGCTCGCCGGTTCCCCGCCGTCAAGATGGACCCCGACGTGCTTTATGTCGATGAAGGTCAGGTCGTCACGAGCGCAGGCACGGCTGCGGGAGTCGACCTCTGCCTTTATCTCCTGCGCCGGGAGTACGGCGCCGCCGTTGCCGCAGCGGTCGCCAGAGATATGGTCGTTCCTCCCCACCGGGACGGCGGGCAGGCGCAATACGTCGCCATGCCGATCCCGCCCGGCGCCGCGGACGACCAGCTTGCCGACGTCCTCAGTTGGGCGCTCGCACATCTCGACCAGCCACTGACGGTCGACACCATGGCGGCACACGCTCTGACCAGCCCCCGCTCGTTCGCGAGACACTTCAAGGCCACGACGGGAACTACGCCGCACGCTTGGTTGCTTGCCCAGCGGCTGCATCGAGCCGAGGAGCTGCTCGAGACGAGCGAAGTCCCCGTCGAGGAGATCGCCAGGATCGTCGGATTCGGGTCGGCCGCCGCGCTCCGAGAGCAGTTCGTCCGCCGCCGTGGCGTTTCCCCGCGTGACTACCGGCGTGTGTTCCGCCAGTTCGCCCTGTCCGGCGAATAGGCAGCGTCGTCCTTGGTCTCGCCGTATGCGGGGTATCGACCTGGTGGCCATCGACCGACCCGGATGGACGTGACTGGGCGCGGCACGCCCGCGGTCCGATGCGCGTCGAAAGAGTGTGCAACGCAACGACAGAGACCCGCAGGTCTCGGGGCTGATTAGCATCGGTCGCATGCCACGACCTGATCGGAGGCGGCGACGTCGCCGGATGACGACGGTCAACGAGACGTCAGCCGGCGGTCTTGTCGTGGACAGAAGCGGGTCGGAAGCACATGCAGTCCTGATCGGAAAGCGTGATCGTTCGGGCCGCTTGGTGTGGTCGCTTCCCAAGGGACATGTGGAGTCGGGCGAGAGCCGGACCCAAGCTGCAGTACGCGAGGTCGCGGAAGAGACCGGCATCAGCGGCGTGGTGATCGCTCCGCTCGGCACGATCGACTACTGGTTTGTCGCGTCCGGCCGGCGGATTCATAAGACAGTGCACCACTACCTCCTCGAGGCGACGGGTGGCGAGCTGTCGGCGAACGACGTCGAGGTCGAAGAGGTTGCCTGGATACCGCTGTCCGAGGTGGCCGGCCGGATGGAGTACGAGGACGAGCGCCGCCTCCTGGATAAGCTGCCGAGCCTTCTCGCGGAGTCAGCGTGACCCGGGGACTTCGGATCAGTGTGATGGCGGCCCTTGTCGCTGCCATGCCGGCTGCAGCCTCGGTCACGACGGCAGCATCGCCGGCCGCGGCCCAAGGTAAGCCCTCCGTCGCCGTCGTGCTCACCCAGATCACACCGCAGGTTCCCAAGCGTGCAGACACGCTGCAGATCAGCGGTTACGTCAGCAACACCGGCGAGACCGACGTGGGACCGCTGACCGTTCACCTGGAGCGAGCACTCTCGCCCTTCACGGAGCGGAGCACCTTCGACGCGTTCGCTGACGGTACCCAGGACCACAGCACCATCACGGTCGACGGCTCACAGGTCGACCTCACCGGGACGGTCGGACCCGGCGACCTGGATCCCTTTCGGCTGCGAGTGCCGTTGGCGAGTCTTCACCTCAGCCAGCAGGGATCGTATGCCATGAAAGTGGTGGCTGACGGCCGAAATGTCCGCGCGGAGACCCGCACCTTCCTGCCCTGGGTACCGAATCCGGGTGAAGTCACGCCGACGCGCGTCGTCCTGCTCTGGCCGCTGGTCGATCGGCCTGTCCGGGGCCAGGACGGCATCTTCACCAACGATCGCCTCGCAAGTCAGCTGGGCCCGAAGGGACGGCTGTACGGTCTGGTCACTGCCGGCGCGGGTGCACCGGTGTCCTGGGTCGTGGACCCCGACCTGATCGAATCGGCCGAGGCCATGAGCAACGGCTACCGCGTTCGCTCCGCGGCCGACGTGGCGGCCGGCTCAGGCAGCCAGGCGGCGAAATCCTGGCTCGAGCTGTTGCGAGCTGGCGCCGCGGGCAAGCCAGTCCTCGCCCTGCCCTACGCCGACGCGGACGTTGGCGCACTCGCGAAGGCCAGACGGCACACCGACATCGAGGCCGCAAGCTCTGTTACCGCCGAAACGCTCGAGCGGCTGTTGCCGGACCAGCAGGTCACCCCGCTCGCGTGGCCGAGCTCGGGCTTCGCAGATGACGCGACGATCACCGCACTTCGCCAGGCGGGATATGGGCTCACTGTGCTTTCAGAGGACGCCGTACCCCCAACGAGCGAGCTGACCTTCACCCCGACTGGGGTGGCGACGGTCTCAACCCAGGATGGAACGCTCGACGGGCTGCTTGCCGACCGAGTGCTCAGCGACGTCCTCGCGCAGGACACTCGCCGGCCAGGCGTCGCCACGCTGATGGTCCAGCGGCTGGTGGCTGAGACCGCCATGATCACCGAGGAGCGCCCCAACCGGCAACGGACAGTGCTCATCGCGCCGCCGAAACGGTGGAGCCTGCGGTCAGAGGTCGCCCGCCAGCTTGTGGCGGCCTACACCAGCACACCGTGGATCAAGCCGACGACCGTGGGCGAGCTCGCAGCTACTCCGAGCGATGTCGAACGTCAGCAGCCGGCCTATCCCAAGGACGCGCAGCGCGCCGAGATCTCCCAGCGGTATGTCGCGGCGGTCGCACGGTTGGCCAACGGGGTCGCCGCCTTCTCCGGCGTACTCACCAACTCCGCCGACCTGACGTCGTCCTATCGCAACGCGCTGTTGCGCGCGGAGTCCTCCGCATGGGCCAACGGCAGGGGGAGGGTAACGGTCGCCGGCGCTCACTATCTCGCCGAGCTGAGGCGCGGCCTTGATAGCCAGCAGGACAAGATCCGGATCCTCTCCCGCGGGACGGTGACGCTGTCGAGCAAGAGCGGCACGATCCCGGTGACGATTGCGAACGACCTCGAGCAACCCGTGACCGTCCAGCTCGCGCTACGAGCTCGGGTCAGCAGCCGGCTGCATGTCGACAACCCACCACCGTTCCGCGTGGACGCGAAGTCCAGGGAAACCGTCGAGGTCAAAGCCAGCGCCGTCGCCAATGGAATCGTCATTGTCGATGCCGTGCTGACCAATCCACAAGGTGAGCGGATCGGTTCCATCTCGCAATTCAAGGTCCGTGCGACGAACTTCGGTCGGGTGGGTTTCTTCATCATCGGCGGAGCGATCGCCCTACTGTTCATCTCCATCGTGTTCCGTCTCGGCCGGCGGCACATGCGGCGCGCCCCGCCGGGCGGTACCGCAGTGCCTGATCAGCCGACCACACCAAAGGTGGGCGTGTGAGTACCAGCGTGGTGCGGTCGACGACGTCGATGGCGGCCGGCACGGTGGTGTCGCGGCTGACCGGGTTCTTGCGCGACATGGTCATCGCAGGAGCGATCGGCACCGCGATATTCGCAGACACGTACAACGTGGCGAACACGGTCCCGAACATCCTCTACATCCTGCTGATCGGCGGTGCGCTCAACGCGGTCCTCATCCCGCAGCTGACCCGCGCCATGAGCAGCAACAAGGACGGTGGGCAGGCCTACACCAACCGGATGCTCACCTCGACCATGCTGATCCTGCTCGTGGTGACCGTGGTCGCGGTGGTGGCCGCACCCTTAATTATCGGGCTGTACGCCTGGGCCTACACCGGTTCAAACAATGTCGCCGAGTTCGACGTGGCGACGACCTTTGCGCGCTACCTCCTGCCCCAGATCTTTTTCTACGGCCTGTTCGTCATGGTCGGGCAGATTCTCAACGCCAGAGGCAGTTTCGGCCCGATGATGTGGGCGCCGATCGTCAACAACGTCGTCGTCATCGCGACCGGGTTGCTGTTCATCGTCGTGACGAGCGGCGACAAACCCACCGCAGAGACGGTGACCTCGGGCGAGCTTCGGCTGCTCGGCATCGGGACCACTCTCGGCGTGGTCGCCCAGGCCGCAATTCTGGTCCCGCTCCTGCGCAGGCTCGGATTCCGGTTCCGACCTAGATTCGACTTCCGGGGCGCGGGACTTCGACCCGCCTACAAGGCAGCGACATGGACGATCCTCTTCGTATTGATCAACCAGATCGGTTACCTGATCGTCGTCCAGGTGGCCACCGCGGTGGGGACGGCGGCGAAGAACGAGGGTCTCACCACCGGTGTCGGCTTCACGCCATATACGAAGGCTTATCTGATCCTGCTGCTGCCGCACGCCGTGGTCACCGTCTCCCTCGTGACGGCTCTGTTGCCACGCATGAGCAGGGCGGCCGCGGCGGGTGTCGCCACAGCGGTGCGGCTGGATATCTCGGAAGGCCTACGGCTTGTGGGCGTCGCCATCATCCCGGCGGCGATCGCGTTCTTCGTCCTCGGTCGCGATCTTGCCACGGTGATGTACGACCCATTCGTTGGACTTGACAACGCCGAGTACATCGGCTGGGTCTTGACGGCCTTCGCCCTGTGCCTCATCCCGTTCTCGGTGCACCACCTGCTGTTGCGCGGCTTCTATGCATTCGAGGACACCCGTACGCCAGTGCGGATCAACATCTGGATCAACCTGGTCAACGTCATCGCTGTGCTACTCGCCTGGTGGCTGTTGCCCACGCAGTGGGTGGTGGTGGGTATGGCGGCGGGCTACACGCTCTCGTACTTCGTCGGCGCGTTCATCACGTCGCGCACCCTGTCAGGACGGCTCGGCGGCCTCGAAGGGCGCCGCATTGCCCATACATATGGGCTGCTGGGCTTGGCCGCGTGTGCGGCCGCCCTTCCGGCCGCGATCCTCGCTTTGGGCTTGCGCGCCACCATCGGCCCCGGCCTTGGCACCTCGATAGCTTCGCTCGTGCTCGGCGGCTCCCTCATGATCGCGCTCTACCTGATCTTCTGTTTCCGGCTGCGGATCAGCGAGTTTGCGATGCTCGTCGCCATGCTCCGGGGCTCCCGCACCTGAGCGCCCCGGCGCGGCAGCCGGGCTTGAACCACGCGACCCCGATTATCGAGCCCAGGCGGGGTACTCGTCTGGGTGTATAGCCCGTCAGGCACGGCTTGGTTTCGCATCTGTGCAGTCTGGCCGGGCGACCCAAGCAGCCGCACTAGCATGGCTGTGCAATGCAGTCGAGTGAACGGACGACGCACGCGTGGAGCCCATCACCGTCGCAGTGGGCCAGCGGCTCGCCGGACGCTACCGGCTCGAGGAGCGCGTCGCTAACGGCGCCGAGGTCGAGAAGTGGCGCGCCGTCGACGAACTGCTGGCTCGCCAGGTGGGTGTGGCTGTGCTCCCGGCCGATCATGATCGTGCCACGGCGGTCGTGGAGGCCGCACAGCTCGCCGCGACCATCGGGGACAGCCGCTTCCTCCGGATCCTCGACGCAGCAGAAGAGGACGGCCTGTTCTACGTCGTCCATGAATGGGTCGGCGGCTCCACGCTGACGCAGATCCTCGATGCTGTTGGTCCACTCGAGCCGTCGGATGCTCATTTCATGATCACGGAGGTGGTGGAGGCAGTCGCGACCGCACATCTCAGCGACCTTGCTCATCTGTGCCTGACCCCCGACACGGTGATCTTCGGCGACAACGGGCAGGTCAAGGTCTCCGGCCTTTGCGTTGACGCCGCACTCGACGGCGTGACCGCAGACGACCCTCCCCTCGCCGACGCTCAGGCGATCGGCAAGCTCCTCCACGCCGCCCTGACCGCGCGGTGGCCGGATGGTCAAGCGTACGGACTCGCCCCGGCGATGCGTACGGAGGGAAATCTGGCAACCCCTAGACAGGTAAGGGCCGGAGTACCTGCGCTGCTCGACGAAATAGTCGACCGGACGCTCAACTCTCCCCCGCGGCACCGTCTCGCCCCGCTCACCACTCCGGCGGCAATCGCCGCCTCGCTCAAGACACAGTCGCGAGTCGCCGCGGCCCGCCGGATCCAGCCGGAATATCGCTCTGACGGAGCTGTGCCTAGCAGCATGACCACCACGCTTCCGTCGATTGGCGCCGCTGGGTCGCTCGTGCCAGCGCCGCAAGGCGAGGCACCGCCCGACTGGGTGCCTTCGCGAGGGATGCGGACTGCGCGCGCGGTCGTATCCATCCTGCTGATCGCCGGCCTGATCCTGCTTGGCGCGCTCATCGCACGCACGTTTCTCAATAGGTCGGACGCGAGCGGAGGCGACCAGACGCCACCGAGCTCGTCCCCAAGCGCGCCTCGGACACCTCAGGCCCTCTCGATACAAGCGGCAACCGGTTTCGATCCCATAGCAGGCTGCGATAACTGCGACGGCAACGAGAACAACGATGCCGCGGCGAATCTGTATGACGGCGACCCGGGGACGGCCTGGACGACCAAGACCTATCGCGACGATCCAATAACTACTTTCAAACCGGGAATCGGCTTCGTTGTCGATCTAGGATCAACGCGACAGGTCCACTCCCTCAAGCTGGGCATGAACACCGGACACACCGATGTCGCGCTCATGGCTTCCACCTCTGGCGATATTCCGACGGCGCTCGATGGCTTCCAGCGGGTGACCGACACGACTTCCAATGACGGCGGCACCTTCACCCTCACCCCGAAGGAGGGATCGGTCCAAGCGCGCTACCTGTTGGTGTGGTACACGCGACTGCCTCCCGCCCCCGACGGATACAGGGCTGAAGTGTCAGATGTCACGGTTCAGGGCTAGCCGACGACGCCTATCGCCGGTCGCGGACGCCGATCCGGCTGACTGGCTGCTGCTCTCCCGGCATGTGGACGGCGACCCGTACGCCTTCGGCGAACTCGTCCGCCGTCACCGTGACCGGCTGTGGGCGGTCGCTCTCCGCACCCTCGGTGATCCGGAGGAGGCGGCGGATGCGGTACAGGATGCGCTCATCTCCGCATTCCGGAGTGCACATACCTTCCGCGGTGACGCAGCGGTGACGACGTGGCTGCACCGGATCGTGGTCAACGCGTGCCTGGACCGCGTCCGGCGCCGCCAAGTCCGGCCAACGGTGCCGCTGGCGGACCAGGAGACAGAAGAGCCGGTTGGCGGCGCAATGGCGACAAGTCCAGACCATGCTCCGGAGGAGGAGCTGCGGCTCGACATCGCTGCTGCGCTCGCCCACCTGCCCTTCGAGCAGCGTGCCGCGCTGGTGCTCGTCGACATGCAGGGCTACTCGGTCGAGGATGCCGCGCGAATCCTTGATGTGGCGGTCGGCACGATCAAGAGCCGATGTGCTCGCGGCCGCGCTCGCCTGTTGCCCTTCCTGGCCCACCTGGGGCCCAGAGCGGTGGCTGACACGCCGGCTCTGACGGAGACAACACGGGGCCTTGAACGTTCGGCAGCCCACTCCGTCCGCCGCGGGTTCGCGGGATCTGGGCCGCTGGTAGCACCCACAAGCTCCCCGTCGAAGGACCTGCAATCGAGGCGCCCTGCCGCCACCGAAGCCGACGGGCACCAAGATCCGGCACAAAGGGACACGGTGATCGGGAGGAACCCGGAGGCGACCGCTCCCGTCAAACCTGCGAGTGCGAGACCGAATGCCGTGACGCCAAAGGTCACCGGTGCGTCCGGCTCCGTAACCATCGAAGGAGGTGACCACGACCATGCACCATGACCACTTGACGGCCGAGACGGTCGCGGATCACCTCGAGGGTCTCCTCGGCCCCGGCGAGGCGGCTGAGGCCGAGCGGCATCTCGCCATTTGTCCCGAGTGCTCGGCCCTGCGCGAGGACCTTGGCCGACTGCGGGCCGCCCTTGCGTCCCACTCGACCGTGCCAATGCCGGCGTCAGTAGCGGCCAGGATCGACGTAGCGCTCGCGGAGGCGGCTGAGGCGCGTGCGGCTGCAGGGTTGTCTGCTGATGGGAGGAGCCCATCTGACCGGGAGCAGACCGGGAAGCACCTCGTCCGGCCGGCGGCCGACGAGAGTATCGGCGGCCGCCGGGCTGGTCCCGTTCCGCGCCGCCGCCGTTGGCTCCCAGTCCTCGGTGGAGCCTTGGCGACGATCGCGATCGTGCTCGGCACTCTGGCCGTGCTTCCGCGGCTCACAAGCTCTCATGGCGGAGGTTCCCAGGTGGCCACTGCCGGTGGAGCGGAGGCGACGGGCACGGCCGGTGGCAGTAAAGCAGAAGTATCACCCGGGCCGAACGCGGCCGCCAACGGCTATGACTCGGCCGCCAGCGCCCGCGTCGTCAGTTCTGGCCGTGCTTATACGGCCTATACGCTTTCCGCCGGTGTGCGCGATCTGTTGGCCGAGCAGGACACTGCCAATTCCCTGGCAGCAGCCCCGCAGCAGGGGGGTATCGGCGCCAGCCCTGCTAGTCCCGCCCCGTCCGATAGCCGATCTGCGAATTCCGGCGGCCAATTCACCCAGCTCACCAGACAAGCGGCGCTGACCGCCTGTATCCAGAGTCTGGTCAAAAACGATGTTGTTCCCATAGTTGTTGATCTCGCTACCTATGGGGGTAAACCAGCAGCCATCATCGTGCTTCCCGACCCGGCGGACTCGAGCAGCGCAATTGTCTACGTCGTCGGCCCGGGCTGTGGCCCCGGCGAGTCCACGCCGATCGCGACGACCACGGTTCGCCGACCGATGACGGTTGCGCCCTCGCCGAATAACTCATCCGGCACACAGTCCGCCGCCGCTACGCCACCCAGCCCCTAACCTCACGACCCTCGCTACCTATCCGGTAACCCACCGATGGGCCAACGGCCCCCACCGCCGTTCAGGCAAGCTGCCCCGACTTCGCTCCCTGCCACATCATCATCCGCCCGAAATATCCGACTTTCGGCTGCGTCAGGGCGCGGAGTGATGCAGAACGGCGCGCACTCGGGCCTTCCGAGCTAGCCAGGGGTGGCGAGCGCGCCGCCATATCAATTCGGGGCGCGAAGTGATCCATGGAGGGGCGGAGGCGCCCGGGGTACACGGGAGCCGATAGGCGGGGGCGGGAGGTTCTCGTTGGGGGGACCTCCAACCGGCCCTCCGTAGCCGTGGGACGACCAGTCCCACAGCGACCCAGTTGGGCTCATCGCATGAGCACTCATGGCCTCGACATGCCCGTAGCGTTGGGCATGGGTGATGTAGGTCTCAACGGGAATCTCTGCAGCCTAGGATCGGTTCCCCGAAGCGGAGTTCGCAGCAGGCGGTCTCCGGTGCGCGAGGGAAGGCAAGAGTGAGCGACATCCGCAATTTGATCATTATTGGCTCGGGTCCAGCCGGATACACGGCCGCGATCTATGCGAGCCGTGCGAACCTCGCGCCGCTGATGTTCGAAGGCTCGGTCACCGCAGGTGGCGCGCTGATGAACACAACGGATGTGGAGAATTTCCCCGGCTTCCCCGACGGCATTCTCGGACCTGATCTGATGGACGCCCTGCGCAAGCAGGCGGAGCGCTTCGGAACCGAGATCGTCACTGACGATGTGGTCGAGGTCGAACTGACAGGAGATGTCAAGGTCGTCAAGGCCGGCGACGGCTCGGTTCATCGGGCACACGCGGTGATCATCGCTACCGGCTCCGGCTACCGCGAGTTGGGACTCCCCAACGAGAAGCGGCTCTCTGGGCATGGCGTCTCGTGGTGTGCAACCTGTGATGGCTTCTTCTTCCGCACCCAGGACATCGTCGTCGTGGGGGGCGGAGACTCAGCCATGGAGGAGGCGACCTTCCTCACCCGGTTCGCCAATTCCGTCACTGTCGTCCATCGGCGGGACGAGTTGCGGGCCAGCAAGATCATGCAGCAACGGGCGTTCAGCAATCCCAAGATCAGGTTCGTCTGGGACAGCGAGGTCGTCGACGTGCTCGGCGAGGACAAGGTCGCGGGGGTCCGCATCCGGAACCGGACGACCGGGGTCGAGAGCACTCTGGATGCGACCGGCATCTTCGTCGCGATCGGCCATGACCCGCGGACCGAACTCCTGACCGGACAGGTGGACCTGGACGAGGCGGGCTACATCAACGTCGTCCATCCAACGACGCAGACCAACCTGCCCGGTGTCTTCGCAGCCGGTGATGTAGTCGACCACATCTACCGGCAGGCCGTCACTGCCGCCGGTACGGGCTGTGCGGCCGCCCTCGACGCGGAGCGCTACCTCGCCGCACGAGAGGGCCACCCTGAGGCGGCGCAAATCGCCGGAGCCATTGCTGAAGACACCGTTGAGCTCGCGTCTACCAACAACTGAGCACACCTCAGGCGATCATGACCACCGAGAAGGAGACAGATAGTGAAGACCGTGACCGACGAGACGTTCGAGGTTGACGTCCTCAAGGCGGACAGGCCTGTCCTCGTGGACTTTTGGGCAGCCTGGTGCGGGCCGTGCCGTCAGGTCGCCCCGATTCTCGCGGAGATCGCGGAGGAGACCGAGAAGCTTCACTTTGTGAAATTCAACGTCGACGAGAACCCGGTCGTCTCCGCGCGTTACGGCATCACGTCTCTCCCGACGCTCGCGGTGTTCCACAACGGTGAGATGGTGAAGACGATCATCGGAGCGAAGCCAAAGCGGATGCTTCTCTCCGACCTGGAGGAATTCGTCTGAGCCTGGCTGGCCATCTCCTCGTCCAGCATCTAGTTGCTCTGTTTTGGACATCCGACGCCGAAGGGCGTCGGGATGGCCGTTTCACGTGAAACAGGGGCGAGCCACGACTCGCAGGGAGTGTCTGGTGTCCGAAGTCGTTCACGGTGGCCGGAGGGCCACCGGATGACTGACAGGGCCCCAACGAGACCAGCTGACTGGAGATAACAGGCGGCCGAAAGCACAGCCAGACTCTCCTCCGATTCCGCAGTAGATGCGCAGCAGTGGGAGCGCTCCCGTGAGTTGGGGACCAGCGCAACCCCGGAGCCACCGCGAAAGACGTTGGAGCCGAAACGCTCGTGTGCCGAGCCAGAAATTCGGTGCCTAGATTCGTGGCCAGGTGGAGGCATCGCAAGGCCGGGGAGGACGCCGCTAGCAGCGCTAACGGCGACGACGAGAACGCCGCGAGGCCCCGCCTGGGTGCGGAGATAGGAAGCGAATCTGTGGCGAGGGACGCTAGACCGGCTTGAAGATCGGTTCCGGGGACATGGAGCCAAGTAGCCGCTCCAGAGCCACCTCGACGTCCTCTCGCCACGAGAGGGCGTTCTTCAGTTCAAGCCGCAGACGGGGATAGCGATGATGCGGCCGCACCGTCTTAAAGCCCACAGCGAGTAGGTAGTCGGCTGGCACGATACAGGCCGGTCGCTCCCACTTCGCGTCGCCGAACGCCTCGATGGCCTTTACGCCACGTCGAGTCAGGTCCTTGGCCATGCCCTGAACGAGCATCCGGCCAAGGCCACCGCCCGCGAAGTCATGGAGTACGTGAGCAGTCAGCAGGAGAACCGCATCTGCGCTCACCGGACTCGTGGGGAATGCAACCGAACGCGGCACGTAAGCCGGTGGTGCGTACAGCACATAACCCGCCGGCGCTCCGTCGACGTACACGAGCTTGCCGCACGACCCCCAGTCCAGGAGGGTCGCGGAAACCCACGCTTCCTTCTCTAGAGCGGGATCACCTGCCTGGACAGCGCGCTCGCCTGCCGCCGGATCGAGTTCCCAAAAGACACAGCGGCGACAGCGCCTCGGCAGGTCGTCGAGGTTGTCGAGGGTGAGGTTGGCCAGCCTTCGGGACATCTCCTACTGCCCTCGCCCGGACACCTCCGCCGGGTCTCCGATTGACCCGACGCTCGCGACGGGCTCGTACCTTGGCGGTTCGCCTGCTGGCTGCCAGCTGGCCCATTGTGTATCCGACCTCGAGCGAAGCAGGCCGGCAACGAACCCGCCACATGCGCCAAGCCCGATGCCCGCCGCTACCCAGCGCGCGACTCGCATCTGCGTCCCTTCGGTATTCGTGGGCGAGTGTGACACCGTCGATATGTCCCCGAACTCGGCGGAGTCGTCCGGACAAGAGAGGCACGCCATCGCGAGCGTGGTGTCCGCACTGTAACCGCTGCCGAGAAATCGGCTTGCCCCGTAGGGCATCGTAGTAGCCCAAACGGTCGGCAACCATGCGTGCGATCGAACCGGTGAGGAGTGCCCGTGACCCTGCCCGAGCACGGATCAAAGTTTGATCCCTATGTCGAGCAGTACGCCGCAAGGACGCGGGGGATGTCGATATCCGAAATCCGGGCACTGTTCGCGGTCGCAAGCCGACCAGAGGTGGTCTCCCTGGCCGGCGGCATGCCACACCTCGGGGCCCTGCCCATGGACACGCTGGCCGATGTGTTCTCCGACCTGGTCCGAGAACAGGGATCAATGGCGCTGCAGTACGGATCGGGACAGGGCGATCCCACACTTCGTGAGCAGATCTGCGACGTGATGGCGCTCGAGGGCATCGCGGCACACGCCGACGACGTCGTCGTGACGGTGGGATCGCAACAGGCCCTCGATCTGGTGACAAGAATCTTTGTGGACCCGGGTGATGTAGTGATCGCGGAGGCGCCATCTTATGTCGGGGCGCTCGGCACGTTTTCCGCCTACCAGGCCGAAGTCGTCCACGTCGAGATGGACGATGACGGCATCGTCCCTCGCTATCTGGTCGAAGCGATCAGGTCCGTGAGAGCCGCCGGGAAGCGTGCCAAATTCGTGTACACCATTCCCAACTTCCACAATCCCGCCGGCGTATCGCTATCGGTGCCCCGGCGTGCTGAGGTGCTCGACCTTTGTCGGGACCAGGGACTCCTCATTCTCGAGGACAATCCGTACGGCCTGCTCGGCTTCGATGAGGAACCAGTGCGGGCCCTTCGTGCCGATGATCAAGACAATGTGGTCTATCTCGGTTCCTTCTCGAAGACCTTCGCGCCCGGATTCCGGGTGGGGTGGGCAGCCGCACCGCTGGGCATCAGGGAAAAGCTGGTGCTGGCCGCGGAGTCCGCCGTTCTCTGTCCGCCTTCTTTCTCGCAGCTAGCCGTTTCCAGGTATCTGGCAACTCAGCCGTGGCAAGAGCAAGTCAAGACCTTCCAGGAGCTGTACCGAGAGCGACGCGATGCGATGCTGGCGGCCCTCGCGGCGCATTTGCCGACGGGGACACGGTGGACTCACCCGCGAGGCGGTTTCTATGTCTGGCTGACGCTACCGCCGGGCATTGACGCAAAGGCGATGCTGCCCCGCGCGATCACCGAGCGGGTCGCCTACGTTCCGGGGACTGCGTTCTACGCGGACGGATTTGGGACCTCATGCATGCGGCTTTCGTACTGCTACCCGACGCCTGAGCGCATCGCTGAAGGTGTTCGCCGGCTCGCACGAGTGATCGAGCAGGAACTCGAAGTACGTCAGACCTTTGGGCCATCCAGCGGACCGCGGCAGCACGTGCTCGCAGCTCATGATGACCGCCCGCCGGCTGGGACCCTCTGATGGCGGCCAGGGGCCCCGCGCGTCCAGATTCCGTCGCCACAATGTGGCAAAGCTCGTTGAGCTACGAGACGGCATTCCGCTGGGCGCTGTCGGCTGGCGAAGCGGAGGAGGCGTGATGAGTGACCTTGGTCGAGTGGTCGTGCTCGCCGGCGGCCTATCCCACGAGCGTGAGGTCTCTCTTCGCTCTGGAAGACAGGTGACCGAGGCGCTCCTTGCCGCAGGCTGCGACGTCGATCTGCTCGACACCGACGCGGGGCTGGTTCCGACATTGCTCGACGACCGCCCGGCCGCGGTTTTCCCTGCACTGCACGGCGCGGCAGGGGAGGACGGCGCAGTTCGCGATGTACTGGAGTTGATGAAGATCCCGTATGTCGGCGCGCGGCCGTCCGCCTGCCGACTTGCTTTTGTGAAACCCGTGGCAAAGGACGTCGTCGCTGCCGCCGGCGTTGCAACACCGGCCTTCGTCACTCTGCCTCATACAACGTTTCGGGATTTAGGCGCCGGGCGAGTGCTTGATTTGATCCTGGAGCGACTGGGATTGCCGTTGTTCGTGAAACCCGCGCAGGGTGGATCTGCATTGGGTGCATCGACCGTTCGTACGTCGGCGGAGCTACCAGAGGCGATGGTCTCCTGCTATGCGTACGGCGACACAGCACTCATCGAACGATTCGTCGAGGGAACAGAGGTCGCTGTATCCGTCGTCGATACCGGATCCGGTCCTCTAGCTCTCCCCCCGGTCGAGATCGTGCCGCGCCAAGGTGTGTACGACTACCCCGCGCGCTACACGCCCGGAGAGACCGAGTTTTTCGTTCCGGCCCGGCTTGCTCCAGACGTCGAGGATGCGGTTCGGCGACTTGCGGTCGAAGCGCACAATCGGCTCGGCCTGCGTGACCTTTCCAGGACTGATCTCATCGTCGACGGTTCAGGGAGGCCATGGTTCCTCGAGGTGAACGTCGCACCGGGGATGACGCAGACGAGCTTGTTCCCGCAGGCGACGCGGGGCGCAGGCGCCGATCTCGGGGTCCTCTGCCGCGATCTCCTGCAGAATGCAATGATCAGATCCCGGCAGGGATAGGGTCCTCGCTGACGACTCAGTGGGCCCTGAACTCGGACGCTTCGGTGAAGCTGTCGAGGGCTGAACGAGCCTCGGGTGCCATCGCTTGCAAGATCCGGTCAAGGTCCTCGACGGACGCGAATTCGACGACAATCTTCCCTCGTTGCTGACCCAGCTGGACCCGGACGCGCGTGTCCCAACGGTCCGACAGTCGCGCAGCAAGATCCTCGAGTGCCGGAGACACCCGCCGGCCGGCGCGGGGCTTGTGTGACGGCGGCTCGGCCACATCGCCCAGAGCGACCATCTCTTCGACTGCTCGAACGGACAGGCCCTCGGCAACGATGCGCATGGCCAGTCGCTCCTGTTGCTCAGGATCGTCGAGGGCAAGGATCGCACGGGCGTGCCCGGCGGAAAGTACCCCAGCGGCGACCCGACGCTGGACGCTGGCAGGTAGCCGCAGGAGGCGAAGGGTATTTGTCACCTGAGATCGGGAGCGGCCAATCCGATCGGCGAGATTCTCGTGCGTGCACGCGAAGTCCTTCAGCAGCTGGTCGTAGGCAGCCGCCTCTTCGAGCGGATTCAATTGTGTGCGGTGAAGGTTTTCCAAGAGCGCATCGAGCAGGAGTCGGTCATTTTCGGTCGACCGGATGATCGCCGGGATTTCGAGCAAACCGGCCGATCGTGCTGCCCGCCATCGTCGCTCGCCCATGACAAGCTCGAATCGATCGGGCGATACCTGCCGCACCACGATGGGCTGTAGGAGCCCGAGCTCGCGGATCGAATGCACCAACTCAGCGTGTGCCTCTTCGTCGAAGACCTGTCGCGGCTGGCGAGGGTTAGGGGAGATCTGCCCGACCGGAATCTCCGCAAAGTGAGCACCGATGACCGGTGTTCCCGGCATTCCGCCACCGGTCGCGGCAGCCACCGAATGGTCGAGGACTGCAGTCGCGGCAGACGAAACCGTGTCGCCGTCGGAGTGAGCTGGCGCCGTGGGAATGAGTGCGCCTAGCCCACGTCCGAGACCTCTGCGTCGCTCACTCATGACCCCGCCTACTTCCACTGCTTGTTCGAGAAATCACCGTTGTGCTTGACGGACTGAAAGGACCGCGCATTTCCCCGAGGCATCCGCTGCTGCTGGGTTGTCTGGCTGCAGAACGCCGACGTCGCATGGATGGGAACTCGGTCATTGGTGACGCTCCTCCGGACGGGAAGACCGGGCCGAACGCGCTGACGTCCACGCCGTGTCCCACCCTTCAGCCTCGCCGATCCTCCAGTCGGCGCCGGCGTCATTTTCCGGAGTCTGCGCGGGCGAGGACGACGTCGCCCGGGCCCACGTCGCGTTCTCGGTCGGCGACCTGCGGCTGGCCGGATGGTCGGCGCCAGGCTCGAGATGTGGTCGCGTTGTGCTCTCGGCGCTTACCGAAGCCCGTCCGGCATTCTCGAAGGAGGTCCTGGCCATTGGAGGAGCCAAGCCGGCTTGGCCGTCGGCAGCGATTTCGCGCGCAGCTTCGATATAAGCAAGGGCGCCCGTAGAAGCTGGATCGTAGGTGATGACGGTCTGACCATAGCTAGGTGCCTCGGAGACGCGTACCGAGCGCGGAATGGTTGTCTTGAGTACCACGCCCTCGAAATGCTGTCGGACTTCATCGGCAACCTGGGAAGCGAGTCGTGTCCGCGCGTCATACATCGTGAGGAGGATGGTCGAGATCGCGAGGTGCGGGTTGAGGTGGGCTCTCACCAGGTCGACGTTCTTCAGCAGTTGACCCAAGCCCTCCATCGCGTAGTACTCGCACTGGATCGGAATGAGCAGCTCCGCGGCAGCGACCAGCGCATTGATGGTCAGGAGTCCGAGTGATGGGGGACAGTCGATGAAGATGTAGTCGACATCATTCGAATAGTCCTCCAGTGCCCTCCGAAGCCTGCCCTCCCTGGCAACAAGAGAGACGAGCTCGATCTCGGCCCCCGCGAGATCGATGGTCGCCGGAGCACACAAGAGGCTCGGGATCGCCTCGCATTGCTGGATGACCTCCGCTAATGGACGCCCTTCGATGATGACTTCATAGACCGACTGCGTCCCGGTGAAGTGGTCGATGCCGAGTGCGGTCGACGCATTTCCCTGCGGATCGAGGTCGATTACCAACACCCGGCAGCCGTGTGTAGCAAGGGCTGCGGCAAGGTTGACGGTTGTCGTCGTCTTTCCTACGCCGCCCTTCTGATTCGCAACGACGAGTGTGCGTCGGCGTGCCGGACGAGGCATAGCAGGACCACTTCCCGTTAGTGCCCGGATCGCAGCTTGGGTCAGTGCCGCGATGGGTGTGTCGTCATAGCTGAAGCCGCTCTCCGGGCGATCTGCCTCGGCAGATATCGGGCCCGAATTGGCCGAGCCAGCGATGCTCCGCCAGCCATTGATGCTGTTGTCGTACCGCGTGCGATGTGCGTCGTGCGGATGTGCCTCAATGACTGATCTCTCGGCATCACTCACGCAAAGCCCCTCCGCCCAGGCTTGGAACGCTGGTGGAGCATCCGCGCTGATGACCGCAACGAACTCGTCGCGTCTGGTCTGGGGAAGGCCGGTCGCTCCCGTTCCGAGATGATGCCACTCGAACCCGCCTGCCGTCAGGTCGTCCAGGTCAGACCCTGTGGAAAGTCCGGCCGACGCTCGCTCTGTCACTGGGGCGCATCTCCCAGGCGCTGTCCGAAGTCGCGCACGGTGCCGGCTTGACCGATGCCACCAATGTCGCACGTGCCCAAGCATGGCTACCCCCCGCCGTGGGCTCGTCGAGCGTCGCCCCCACCGTCGCCACGCCCCAGGTCAGGCTGCTTTTGGCGGCGCCGGCTGCGCCGTTGTCCCTGATCTCGGCTAGACCCGGCTACCACTCGGATAACAGTCGCAGTGGCCGCGGCATGCGGCGGAGCGACGGTTACTACCGACCACGAGGTTGCGCCGAGACTTCTCAATGTCTCTTCCGCCATATGCACCTCCTGCTCGGCCTTTTCGCCTTTGAGCGCAAGAAGTTCTCCCGCCGGTCGAAGGAGCGGGAGGCAAATTTTCGCGAGGTGCGCGAGCGGGGCCACTGCCCGGGCGACCGCGACGTCAGCGTCGAGGCCCGCGTGCTCCTCAGCCCGCCCGCGCAGCACGGTCACGTTCGACAGATCGAGGGCCTCGACGCACTCAGTAAGGAACTGCACGCGACGCAGGAGTGGCTCAAGCAAAGTGACAGCGAGGGTCGGCCGAATAATGCCTAGCACCACACCCGGGAGGCCGGCTCCCGAGCCGACATCAACGACAACTCCCTCATCTGGCAGCAACGGCAGCAGCGCGGCACTGTTAAGAATGTGGCGGTCCCACAGTCGTGGGACTTCTCTCGGACCGATCAGGCCACGGAGCACGCCATCCGTGCCGAGCAGCGCGGCATAGCTCCGCAGCTTTCCCACGGCCGCCCCAAGTCGTGCCTCGACAGCAAATTCCCCGCCCGAGACTGCTTCGCCCGCCTCCGCGGATCCGGTAACCGCCGGCTCCGACCTCGGAGATCGCGATGACGACCCTCCCAGCCGCGAGTCGCTCATCGCAGGGGGACTTCACTCGAACGATGCTGGAGTGGCATATGAGACCAAAGGGAGCAATGATACCGACGTTGTCCGTGTACGAGATGCCCTTCCAGGATGCCTCCGTTGAGGAAGCAGGCATGGACGGCACGCCGCGCGGACTCTCGGAGGGTCGGCACGCCGCGGAACGTCCGCCGGACCAGTCGCCGTCGCTCGAGGTGCCGAACACGGGGCTGGCGTCAACCCGAAGGTGGGGCCGTCGTCCACTCCAACGGATTGAGCCGATCGTAAGGTCTCTTGTTCGTGAGCATGGTCCGGCCGGCAGCTGGGCTCCCCCGGTTTCACGTGAAACATGCGGACAAGCGGCTCTCGGGGCGCGCCAATGTTCATCACTCCCCGCGTCGATATAGGCAGCCGACGCCGATAAAGCAGCCGCAGATGCGATCGGACGCGGACGAGGCTTCGCGCCAGGCCAACGTTCCCGCCATACAGAGCCCCGCGCGAGGCAGCCTCCGACGCCATCCGGAATGACGGCCCGGGGGCGCGGCCGATCCCTTCGGCGGGCGGTGCGCCCGGCGAGCAGCACCCGCGATGAGGGCCGGCAGAACCCTTCGCTCCCGATGTCCGACCCACCGACGTGCCACTCAAGGGAGACCGCCCCGGTAGCCGGTCATCGACTAGCGAGGGATTCCAGGACAACGCTGCATGGAGGGTCCGGGACCGAAATCCCGCGACGATGGCACTTCGCGACCACCCCCCAGTAACCGCGACGTCTTCAGTCTCGCAACAAGATACGAGGGGTCGATTTGGGCGGGCTGCTAGCGAGTTCGAGTGTCAGTTCTCCCCAAGACCTCGCCTCGAGAGCGAGAGCGGTCCCTAGCCCGGAGCGTCACCACTCCCTCTCCCGAGAACACGCACCGAGCCAGCGCACGATTGGCCGGCTGCGAGCGCGCAGCGTAACCACCCGCAAAGACCCGCTGAGCGCAGCAGTGGCCTGGACGGTCGACGTTCGACTGCCTGGTCGCGATCGGCCGACGACAAGGACGCCCCGGATTGGTTCAGCCAGGGTGGTGCCGCGCCTGCGCGGACTCTCACGCATCCGGCCTCCGGCGCCGTCTTGCTCCTGCGGGCGGGTCCGATGTGGAAGCTGGATGTGTAGTGGATGTTTCACGTGAAACAGCGAATTAGGTGCCAAGGATCGGCAAGCCGCACGACGGCCCGGGCGGGATGCGCTCTGGGATCGCTCGCATTCCCCCCGCGCCGGGCGCGCACACTACACATCCGCTTGCGCAATGGCATGACCGAGCCTCCGCGGGCAGGGCACCTTCCGGCTTGAGATCTCGCGTGACGGTCGCCGTGGTTGCCATCCTCCGACTGTGCCGGCGGCATGGGTGCGCCTTCGTGCTCCGAGGCTAGGAGGGGAAGACCACGACGCTGCGCTCGCCTTCTTCCCCCTCGGATTCGCTGCGAAGTCCTGCCTCGGCGACCGTGTCGTGGATGACCTTCCGCTCAAACGGGTTCATCGGCTCGAGCTTCATCGGTTCGCCTGAGGTGCTCACCTCGGCGACGACCTTCTTGGCTAGGCCGACGAGATCAGCGCGGCGTTGGAGACGATAACCCCCGACATCGAGCATCAACCTGCTTCGTTCACCGGTTACTCGATAGACGGCCATGCGCGTCAGCTCCTGGAGTGCATCGAGTACCTCGCCGTCCTCGCCGACAAGCTGCAGCAGATCGGCGCCGACGACGGCAACAGACGCTCGCTCGCCCTCGACGTCCATGTCGATGTCGCCGTCTAGATCAGCGATGTCGAGCAGGCCCTCGAGGTAATCGGCCGCGATCTCGCCTTCCTGCTCGAGGCGCTCCAGGTCGACCGGCAAGGAGGCCGCGCCCGGCTGGCGCTCAGCCTCAGAAATGTTCTCCGCCATCCGGCGAGTCCTCCGTGCTTCGGGCCGCGCTGCCACGAAAGAGGCGCGGCCGGCCAGGCATCGTCTGGTCAGTGGGTGCTAGTGCCGCATGTCCGAGGTTCTTTGACGGTGGCCCGAGGACCGCTGGATGGCTGGTGAGGCCGCAGGCAGCCCGGCCGTACTGGAGGTACGCGGGGACCGAGAACACAGCCAGCATGTCCTTGCGGGAGTCCCGACGGAAACGCGGGTCGTCTTCGTCGGGGTGCGCACCAGCGGGACCGGGCCAAGGCAAAGAGACTTCGGACACGCGGGACACTAGCGCCTTCGCTTCTTCTTGCCTGAGCGCTGGCTCCTGGACGCCCGTTGCGGTTGGTTGCGCGTGGGGCGCGGGGTCGGCGCGTCCGGGCCCGCACCATCTGTCCCACCACCGGCGGCACCGGTACTCACCGTGATCGGGGCGCCACTGGCCGCCGTAGTGCTGGCCGGTGGGCTGCTGGTCGCCGGACCACTCGGCTTGGGAACGGTGTCCTTCTTCTCGGTCTTGGCCGCCCGCCTCTTCTCCAGGGCCTCGTACGCCACGCTTCCTGGCGTGGGATTGCGGCGGATGACATAGAACTGTTGGCCCATTGTCCAGGCGTTGGAGACGAGCCAGTAAAGCAGGACGCCAACCGGGAAGTTCACGCCGAACACCGCGAACATGATCGGAAAGACGTACATGAGGATCTTCTGCTGCTGAAGATATGGGTTGTTCTTGGCGGCGTCGGCCGGAAGGTTCTTCAGCATGAGTTGACGCTGGGTGATGAACTGCGACAGCGACATCAGCAAGATCATGACCAACGTCACGATCTTTACCGTCATGCTGTCTGAGCCTATGAATTTGGCAGAGATGGGAGCACCGAAGATCTCCGCCTGCTGCGCGCTGGCCACGTCCGCTGCGTCGAGAACACCCTTCGGGTGACCGTTCGCGATCCCGTTCAGTACCTGGAAGAGAGCCAGGAAGAACGGTGCCTGCAACAAGATCGGCAGACAGCTGGAGAGCGGGTTCGTGCCGGTCTCCTTATAGAGCTTCATCAGCTCTTGGCTTTGGCGCTCCCGATCGTTCTTGTACTTCTTCTGGATCTCGCGGATCTTCGGCTGAAGCACCTGCATGTTGCGACTGGCGCGGATCTGCCGCACAAACAACGGGATGAGGGCAATACGGATGATCACAACCAGACCGACGATTGACAAGCCCCAGGCCCAGCCGCCGTCCGGGTTGAACCCGATCGACGTCAGTCCCTGATGGATCACGAGAATGATCCCGGAGACCAGGTCGAAGAGCGGTTCGAAGATTGCCAACGTCAAGCTCCTTGCGGATGGGTGGGGGTGTCAGACAGGTCGCGGCGGCGCGGTCGGCTCAGTCGCCACCATGGGTGCTCACCCTTTGGCGGAACGTGGTCGATCCCGCCCGGGTTCCACGGGTGGCATCGCAGCAGACGACGAAGGGTGAGGTATGTCCCGTATATCGACCCGTGCGTCCTTATCGCCTCGTACCCATAACGGGAGCAAGACGGATAGAAGCGACAGACCGGACCAAGCGCTGGGCTGATCGTCCACTGCCAGAGACGGATGAGCCCCATCAGCACGTACTTCATGCGACGTCCCTGTCAAGGAGCCTGCGCAGCGCGGCGTCGAGATCCTCGCTGAGCTCAGCCGACGACGCGCCCGCAGCAGCAGGCAGCGCCCGGACGACAAGTGTGCTGCCCGGTGTCAGGAGGTGTAGCCGTTCTCTCATCAGGTGCCTCAGCCGACGACGTACTGCATTCCGTGCGACAGCGCCGCCAACCGTACGACTGACAACAAAGCCGACCCGTGGGGCCTCACCTGCCGAACGGGTGCCGATGCGCCGGATGTTGTCGCGCTCTCGCACAGACCCGATTCCGTCGAGAGACGCGCTGCCTCCCGCAGAGCCGTACCGACCATTCTGCCCGACAGCGTCCAGCGCTGCCGAACCTGATGCAACTACTTCGTCAACCCGCTCGCCTCGGGCAGATGCTTCCAGGAGGTGGACGACGAGCCGGCGGCGGCCAGAACGTCGGCCACGGCGGATCGTAGTTTGGAAGTCCTGCCGCCGCCTCAGCCGGTTTCCGCTGGGCAGCACTAGTGCACCGGCAGTCAGGCGCTCAGGCGCGCGCGGCGCTTGGCACGACGCGCAGAGATGATCGCGCGGCCCGCTCGGGTACGCATGCGCAGCCGGAATCCGTGGGTCCTTGACCGGCGACGGTTGTTGGGCTGGAACGTGCGCTTGCTCACAGGAAGCTCCCGGGTTATCGCATAGACGGTGGATGCCGCCAGCGAGTAACTGCGGCCGCCGGATTGTCACAAAGCTGAGGATGCCGCCGGACCGCCGTTGCAGCGAAGCAATGTGGGACATGCTGCAACGATCGCTCACAGGTGGGCCGCTCAACGGTACGCGAGCGGGCACCCAGGGTCAAACCGATGATCATCGTCCGAAACACCGTCAGGCATGCTCGCGACGCGGCGCACGGCCCGCTTGAGAGGGAGGCTCCTGGGACAGCAGGCGGCTCTTTTCAAGGCTCGGTTCTTCCGTCCACGGTGTGACCGACCACCCGGCTTGGCCAAATCGAGAAAACGACCTGTGCACAACCGCTTGATGCGCCGCCCAGGAGTTGTTAGCGTCCCGCCAGCCGGGTCTTCTCCGCGCGAGGCGTTCATGCGGCAACGCTCGGCCGCCTTGCGATGTGCACAAAGTGCGCCTACCCGGCACCACGGGGGCGCTCGGCCTTCCATAACGAGCCGTACACAACTTGTGGACGAGGCTGTGGACGACTGGCCGACCGTGGGGCCTGCACGCGTGCGATCGAGAAGGGCCGGAGCCATGGCGGACGAGAGAGTCGACCTCGCAAGCGCCTGGAGTCGATCGCTGGAGGGACTCGGCGACGACACCTTGCCGCCGCAGCAGCGAGCCTTCCTTCAGCTTTCGCGGCCACTCGCACTTGTGGAGGACACCGCGCTGTTCGCGGTGCCGAACGAATTCGCGAAGGAGATTCTCGAGACCCGACTTCGACCAGTGATCACCGAAGCTCTCTCCAAGCAATACGGCAGGGAGATCAGGATCGCGGTTACGGTCGAGCTTTCTCTCGGCAATGCCGAGGGAGACGGCTCCACTCGCCAAGATCCGTCGGCCATTCCGCCCGGCCCCAGGCCGCCACTCGACGAGGCCATCCCTTACGCCCGCAGCGACCGGGGCGGGGTGGACGCGAGCAACGGCGCCGGACCCGGTGGCTTACTCGCCGAGTTGATGCCGCCGGTCACCCGCCGCGAAGCCGAGTCCCGGCTCAACCCGAAGTATCTCTTCGAAAGCTTCGTGATCGGATCCAGCAACCGGTTCGCCCACGCGGCCGCCGTCGCCGTGGCGGAGGCACCAGCGAAGGCGTACAACCCGCTCTTCATCTATGGCGAGTCCGGCCTGGGCAAGACCCACCTGTTGCACGCGATCGGACACTACGCGCGCAGCCTGTACAGCGGAGCCCGGGTTCGCTATGTCAGCTCTGAGGAATTCACCAACGATTTCATCAACTCGATTAGGGACGGGAAAGCAGACGGCTTCCGGCGCCGCTATCGAGACATCGATGTCCTTCTCGTCGACGACATCCAGTTCCTAGAGAACAAGGAGCAGACCCAGGAGGAGTTCTTCCACACCTTCAACACGCTCCACAACGCCAACAAGCAGATTGTGATCTCAAGTGACCGGCCACCCAAGCAACTGATCACGCTGGCCGATCGACTGCGCAACCGCTTCGAGTGGGGACTGATCACCGACGTCCAGCCGCCAGAGCTGGAGACCCGCATCGCGATCTTGCGCAAGAAGGCCGCACAGGAGGGGCTAAATGCACCACCCGAGGTGCTCGAATACATAGCCAGCAAGATCTCGACAAACATTCGAGAGCTCGAGGGAGCGCTGATCCGGGTCACCGCCTTCGCCAGCCTCAACCGGCAGCCCGTCGATCTTAATCTCGCCGAGATCGTCCTTAAGGACCTCATCCCCGATAGCGAGGGCTCAGAAATCACCGCTGCCACGATCATGGCTGCTACCGCGGCGTACTTCGGCCTCTCGATGGAAGATCTGTGCGGCTCGTCTCGTTCGCGAGTTCTCGTAACAGCTCGCCAGATTGCCATGTATCTGTGCCGCGAACTGACCGACCTTTCCCTCCCCAAGATCGGCCAGCAGTTTGGTGGCCGCGACCACACGACTGTGATGCATGCGGATCGCAAGATCCGCTCGTTGATGGCCGAGCGTCGGTCCATCTATAACCAGGTCACTGAGTTGACGAACAGAATCAAGTCGCAGGCCAGGCAAGGCTCAAGGTGAGCCAGACCGAAGAGCCGGCCCAATGAACCACATGGCGAGGCGACGACCATATCCACAAGGTTGTGGACAAATACTGTGGATTCCCGGACAGCGCCCTCAGCCCCGCGCCCTTGCCAGACCGGAGGCGACGCAGTCGATGACTCGGTCAGTTCCCATTCGGGCACGGCTTACCGCACCGTCCAACACGACCCTCTCACCGGACAAATACACATCCTGGGGAAAACTCTGTGGACTTCGGTGGGAAATGCGGGCTGACCTGGGAATCGATTGTGGACGATACGTTGTCATCCCCAACTGTCCACCGTCGTTCGCAGGCCCATACGCAGGGGCGGGGGAAACAGTTCCCCACCTTGAGCTGAGGATTCGGCAGTTGTCCCCAGCATCCACACAACCTACGACGACGTACCTCTATATCTTTGTCCCCCAACACAGACAAGCCATCGGCACGGGCCTCCTTGGGGATAACCGGACCCGGGGACCTAGAGTCCCGGCGCCCGATCGCCATCCCGCCGAGCCAAGCCGAGACCTGCGTGCCACGGGCCGCCTCAGGCGTGGCCGGCAAGGGCAAATGATCAGCCGTACCACCACCCAATGTGAACGGTTCACTGGAGGCGCTGTCGTCACTTGTGCGCGACATGTCGGTCGGTGGTCAACGGACCAAATCTCGCCGCGACCGAACCTCCTCAGGCCGCCGCGCCAGTCAGGCCTAGCAACAGCACGCCGGTTGATGGGCCGACTGAGCAGTATCAGGTCGGCGTCCTTCGCCGGGCTGCATCGTCGGCCGCAGCTTCGTAGGCCACGTGAACTCCCCTCGATACGTCCGCGACATGCTCTCTCGGCCTCCGAGCAATGTGGGGACTCGAGGCGGGTCTTGTCGGACCGCCGCGGTAAGCAAGACTGGTGCGGGTCGCGCGGTCGGCCTGGTGAAGGTGCGGAAATGACAAACACGGCATCCCTGTCACGAGGTCGCTTGGAATGGCCTTGTGACCACAGCAGGAGGCGGTTTCTGTGAAGTTCCGAGTCGAGCGGGATGTCCTCGCCGATGCAGTCGCGTGGACCGCGCGTAGTCTTCCCGCGCGTCCCTCTGTGCCCGTCCTCGCGGGGCTCCTACTGGAGACCGGCCCGCGGGGGTTGGTCCTTTCCAGCTTCGACTACGAAGTGTCGGCTCGAGTGGAAGCCCGCGCGGAGGTGGCTGACGAGGGCAAGGCTCTGGTGTCGGGTCGCCTTCTTGCCGACATCTCCCGCAGCCTTCCTGACCAGCCGGTGGACGTCGCAACCGACGGCTCCAAGGTCGTGGTTACCTGTGGGAGCGCGCGGTTCTCGCTGGCGACCCTGCCCGTGGACGAATATCCGACTCTGCCGCAACTTCCTCCGGTCGCAGGGACCGTGCAGGGTGAGTTGCTCGCCACCGCCGTTTCCCAGACGGCCGTGGCCGCAGGTAGGGATGACACTTTGCCTTTGCTCACCGGCGTGCGGATGGAGATCGACAACGACAAGGTCACGCTCGCAGCCACGGACCGTTACCGTCTGGCGGTCCGGGAGCTGATGTGGCATCCCGAGAAACCGGATCTCAGCGCCGTGGCCTTGGTACCAGCGCGGACCCTCGCCGAGACTGCAAAGGCACTTGCCGCTGACGGCGACGTCACGATCGCTCTCAGTTCCGGCGGTGTGGGCGACGGACTGATCGGTTTCGAGGCCGAAGGCCGGCGAACGACGACGCGCCTGCTCGACGGCGAGTTCGTGAAGTACCGCTCGTTGCTTCCCACCGAGACCAACTCGGTCGCCACCGTGGAGCGGAACGCCTTTGTCGAAGCAGTAAAGCGAGTGGCGCTGGTCGCCGAGCGCAACACACCGGTCAGGCTCGCCTTCACTGAGGGTGAGGTCGTTCTCGAAGCTGGGTCGGGCGACGACGCTCAAGCCTCGGAGGCTCTCCCCTCAAGCCTGGACGGTGAGGACATCGCGATCGCCTTCAACCCGACGTTTCTTCTCGACGGGCTCAACGCGTTGGAGACTCAGAGCGCCAGGCTTCACTTCACGACCACGACAAGGCCGGCTGTGCTCACTGGCGCGCCCGCCGATACTGACGACAAGGATGAGACTGGCGAGGCGGCCGCCAGTGTGCGCGACGCGGAATACCGCTATCTGATCATGCCGGTACGCCTCTCCGGGTGAGGTGAACGATGGAAATCGGTCTGGTCGGCCTCGGCCGCATGGGGGGCAACATGCGGGAGCGCCTGCGCCGCGGTGGGCACACCGTGGTCGGCTACGACCGCAATCAACACATCAGTGACGTCACGGGGCTCGACCAGCTGGCTGAGCGACTCGCCACCCCTCGGGTTGTGTGGGTGATGGTCCCAGCAGGACCGCCGACCGACGAGACCATTGGATCGCTGACCGAGCACCTTTCCGCCGGCGATCTGGTCGTCGACGGTGGCAACTCCCGCTGGACTGACGACCTTGTGCATGCCGAGGAGCTCAGCAAGCACGGCATCGGTTTTGTCGACGCGGGCGTCTCAGGAGGCATCTGGGGACTCGAGTACGGCTACGGGCTCATGCTGGGTGGTGCGGCCGAGCACGTGGCACTCGTGCAACCAGCGCTCGACACACTCAAGCCTGCGGGCCCCTACGGCTTCGTCCATGCCGGCAGGGTTGGTGCCGGGCATTTCGCCAAGATGGTGCATAACGGTATCGAGTACGGCCTGATGCAGGCCTATGCCGAGGGTTACGAGCTCCTGACAGCCGCAGAGGTTGTGGAGCAGGTTCCGGCAATCTTCAAGTCCTGGCGTGAAGGCACAGTCATTCGTTCGTGGTTGCTCGATCTCCTCGATCGCGCGCTGGACGCGGATGCCGACCTGTCCGGGATCCGCGGTTATGTAGAAGACTCCGGCGAGGGCCGCTGGACCGTCGAGGCGGCGATCGACCATGCCGTGCCCTTGCCCGTGATCTCGTCGGCACTGTTCGCGAGATTCGCGTCCCGCCAGGAGGACTCGCCGGCCATGAAGATCGTGGCCGCATTGCGCAGCCAATTCGGCGGCCACGCGGTAACTGCTTCGACCAGCGACGCACCGGCAGCCGAGCCCAGCCCGGAGGCGACCGCGACCGCAGACAAACACGATCCCCCAGCCTGAAGCCGGACTGGGATGCGTGTTGCCCGGATTGAACTCGTCGACTTTAGGTCGTACCCGCATGTCGACGTGACCTTGGATGCGGGAGTGTCCGCATTCATCGGTCCGAATGGTCAGGGCAAGACCAACCTCGTTGAGGCAGTCGCCTACGTGGCGACTCTCAGCAGCCATCGGGTGGCCACCGATGCGCCCTTTATCAGGTTGGGTGGGGAGCGAGCGATCATCCGTGTCGCCGTGGTCAAGGATGACCGGGAGATCGTGGTGGAGATCGAGCTTCAGGCCGGACGATCGAACCGCGCGCGCCTCAACCGGACACCGCTCCCGCGCACGAGAGACGTACTCGGGATTCTCCGTACGGTCACCTTCGCGCCCGAGGACCTGTCCTTGATCAAAGGGGATCCGGCCGAGCGGCGCAGATATCTCGACGACCTCCTGATCGCCCGAGCGCCGCGTTTCGCCGGAG
This sequence comes from Actinomycetota bacterium, assembly GCA_046735375.1. GTDB lineage: Bacteria > Actinomycetota > Actinomycetes > JAKEEW01 > JAKEEW01 > DASYTV01. Next base: position 31,971 of record JBKPTD010000020.1, read on the forward strand.
TCAAGCAGGACTACGACCGGGTCGTGAAGCAGCGAACCGCGCTGCTGAAGACCGCAGCGCAAGCGCGCCGGGCCGGCAGGTCCATTGCTGACCTGCGGACTCTGGACGTCTGGGATGCTCAGCTGGCCCGCATCGGGGCCGAGGTAATGACAGCGAGGCTCGAGCTCATCCAGTCGATAGGTCCACTTGTCGACAAGGCTTACGAGTCGCTTGCCGGTGAGACAAGCGCGGGTCCCGTCGTCATGGAATACCGGTCGAGTCTGGGGGTTGACCTGCCGTCTGGAGCGAGTCGTGAGGTGGTCGAGGCAGCGCTGCTTGCCCAAGCTGCGGCGTCACGTGGTGATGAACTCGACCGTGGTGTATGCCTCGTTGGACCGCACCGCGACGACCTCCTTCTCCGATTGGGCCCGCTGCCGGCGCGCGGCTACGCCAGCCATGGCGAGGCATGGGCCTACGCGTTGGGGCTGCGCTTGGCCGCGTACGACCTACTGGCTGCCGACGGTGCTCAGCCAGTCCTGCTGCTCGATGACGTCTTCGCCGAGCTCGATGTCGGTCGACGGGAGCGGCTGGCGCACCTGGTTCGGCATGCTGAGCAGGTGATCGTCACCGCGGCGGTTCCCGAGGACGTTCCCGAATCGCTCGACGGTGCCCGCTTCGATGTCATGGCCGGCGAGGTGCGCCGTGTTAGATGAGCCAGCTGATGATCTTGCCGATGACGCGAACAATATCCCTGCGCCAGACCGAGCGGAGCCGGAGCGCCGGCGTATGCCTCCCCCGTCGGGAATCGATGCTGCCAAGGCGGCGCTTGCGTCCGCGCGGGCGGCCGCGCGTAAGGCCGGCGGCGGGCTTCCTCCCAAGCATGACAAGGCCCGGAAGGCGACAGGCGAGACGGCGCGCAGCGGCTCCAGTCCCGACGACCGTGATCCGCAGCGCCTTGCGTCAGCAATTGAGCGGTTGATCCGCCAACGTGGCTGGGAAGCGCCAGCAGCCGTAGGAGGCGTCCTTGGACGTTGGGACGAGATCGTCGGGGCCGACGTCGCTGCTCACTGCCAGCCGGTCAGTTACGCCGACAGCGTGCTGACCGTCATCGCCGACTCCACGGCGTGGGCGACACAGGTGCGGCTGCTTGCCGGCACCTTGGTGCGGCGTCTCAACGAGGAAGTCGGCCACGGCACGGTGACCAAGGTCATCGTGCATGGTCCTGGCCGGCGGGGCTGGGCGAAGGGTCCGCTCGCGGTGCGCGACGGCCGCGGGCCACGAGACACGTACGGTTAACTCCGTCGGAAGGAGATCCGCGGCCCAGGATGTCGCGCGGCTCTTTTGGCGGAGCTGGCCCCTAGCCGGAGTACCTGGTCGCCGGAAACATCGTTTCTCGCGCTCGACGGAGAGCGCTGCGGGCTTTGCCGCGCTCCCGGGTTTGGCGGGCTCCCTCGCCCACAGGTCTGGCCGGACAGCCCGCCCATGTGGGGGGCCCCGATACCCGGCAGATCTTCGCGCAGAGGCCGCCACAGGGCCGGTATAGGACCGTTTCTACCTGGCCCGCCCGGTAGAATTGGAGCTAAGCGACGAGCCGCCACGAGTGGTCGAGGCTCGTTTTCACGATCTTCGCGGCTTACGACCTGCCCCGCTGGGTCCAGCGTGGGCTGCGCCGGATAGGGGCACGGTGACCGACGACAACAACGCCATCCAATACGACGCCAGTGCGATCACCGTACTGGAGGGACTCGAGGCGGTACGCAAGCGCCCGGGCATGTACGTGGGCTCCACCGGTGAGCGCGGCCTCCACCACCTGGTGTACGAGGTTGTCGACAATTCGGTCGACGAGGCGCTAGCCGGTTACAGCGACCGCATCGATGTTGTCCTCCTCGCGGACGGTGGAGTGCGTGTGGTGGACAACGGTCGCGGGATCCCCGTGGACGAGCACCCGCTGGAGAGGCGACCCGCGGTTGAGGTCGTTCTGACGACTCTGCATTCGGGCGGCAAATTCGGTGGCGGTGGCTATGCGGTCTCAGGCGGCCTGCATGGTGTGGGAGTCTCCGTCGTCAACGCACTCTCGAGTCGGCTCGAGGTTGAGATCATGCGGGATGGTTTCACGTGGAACCAGTCCTACGAACTGTCCAAGCCGGTTACCGATCTCATCAAAGGCGAGCCGACAGAGGACACCGGCACGACGGTGACCTTCTGGGCGGATCTGGAGATCTTCGAAACCATCGACTACTCGTTCGAGACGCTGGCCCGGCGCCTGCAGGAGATGGCATTCCTGAACCGGGGTCTCGCCATCTCGCTGACCGACGAGCGGCAGGACGCCAGGGACGAGGAGGGCCGGCCGCGCCGGGTCCGCTTCCGCTATGACGGCGGAATCGCCGACTTCGTACGCCACCTCAACTCGAGCAAGGGTGAGCCGGTTCACAAGACGATCATCGACTTCGGCGCGGAGGACACCGACCGCCGAATCTCCGTCGAGATCGCGATGCAGTGGAACTCTCAATACTCAGAGAGCGTGTACACGTTCGCCAACACGATCAACACCCACGAGGGCGGCACCCACGAGGAGGGCTTCCGCGCGGCCCTGACGAGCATCGTCAACAAGTACGCCAGGGACAAGAAGCTGCTCAGGGAGAAGGACGACAACCTCGCCGGCGAGGACATTCGCGAGGGACTAACCGCGATCGTGTCCCTCAAGCTCGGCGAGCCGCAGTTCGAGGGTCAAACAAAGACGAAGCTCGGCAACACCGAGGCCAAGACCTTTGTCCAGAAGATCTGCCATGATCACCTCGGCGACTGGTTCGAGCGCAACCCAAATGAGGCGGCCGACATCGTCCGCAAGGCCATCCAGGCCGCTGCCGCCCGTATGGCGGCTCGCAAAGCGCGGGAGCTCACCCGCCGCAAAGGACTGCTCGAGTCAAGCTCGCTGCCGGGCAAGCTCGCCGACTGCCAACTCACCGATCCGGCTCGCTGTGAGCTCTTCATCGTGGAGGGAGACTCGGCCGGAGGCTCGGCCAAGGGTGGTCGCGATCCGCTAACCCAGGCGATCCTGCCGATCCGCGGCAAGATCCTCAATGTCGAGAAGGCCCGCATCGACCGGGTGCTGCAGAACAACGAGGTTCAGGCGCTCATTACCGCACTCGGCACTGGGATCCACGACGACTTCGACATCAGCAAGCTGCGCTACCACAAGATCATCCTCATGGCGGACGCCGACATCGACGGTCAGCACATCAGGACGCTGCTGCTCACCCTGCTCTTCCGCTTCATGCGGCCACTCATCGAGGCGGGGCATGTCTACCTCGCCCAGCCTCCGCTGTACAAGATCAAGTGGGATCGCCGCGGCGATCTGGCTGACTACGCATACTCGGAGCGGGAGCGCGACGCGCTGATCGAGGCCGGGCTTGCGGCGGGCCGGTCCGATCCGCGCAAGAACGAGGGCGTGATGCGGTTCAAGGGGTTGGGCGAGATGCCAGCCAAGGAGTTGTGGGACACGACGATGGATCCCGACCGTCGGATCCTGCTTCAGGTAACACTCGACGACGCGGCGCAGGCAGACGAGTTGTTCACCGTACTCATGGGAGAGGACGTTGAGGCCCGCCGCGGCTTCATCCTGCGAAACGCCAAGGACGTCCGTTTCCTCGACATCTAGCCGGCCTCCCGGCGCCATCACAGCGAGCCGAGAGCCGAAAGGACCACCGTGACTGACCTGACCACGCCTGCGAGCGACCGAATCGAGCCCGTCGGGCTTGAGGTCGAAATGCAGCGTTCATACCTCGACTACGCGATGAGTGTCATCGTCGCGCGGGCGCTGCCAGACGTACGCGACGGCTTGAAACCCGTGCATCGCAGGGTTCTGTATGCGATGCACGACGGCGGCTACCGGCCGGACCGTGGCTATTTCAAGTGCGCCAGGGTCGTCGGCGAGGTCATGGGTAACTACCACCCCCACGGCGACAGCGCTATCTATGACACCTTGGTTCGGCTCGCGCAGCCGTGGGCATTGCGCTACCCGCTCGTGGATGGCAACGGCAACTTCGGGTCGCCCGGTAATGATCCAGCCGCTGCCATGCGATACACCGAGTGCCGGATGGCGCCGCTGGCGATGGAGATGGTCCGGGGCATCGACCAGGACACCGTCGATTTCGCGCCTAATTACGACGGGCGCTCGCGGGAGCCGGTCGTCCTCCCGAGCCGACTCCCGAATCTCTTGGTGAATGGCTCGGCTGGCATCGCCGTCGGCATGGCCACCAGCATTCCGCCTCACAACCTCCGAGAGGTCGCCGCCGGGATTCAGTGGTACCTGGACAACTTCGAGGCAACCAGCGAGGAACTTCTCACCGCGCTAATCGAACGCATCCCTGGGCCAGACTTCCCGACGTCAGCGCTGATCGTCGGCCGCCGTGGCATCGAGGACGCATACCGGACCGGTCGCGGGGCGATCACCATGCGGGCCGTTGTCGAGGTCGAGGAGATCCAGGGTCGCACGTGCCTGGTGGTGAGCGAGCTTCCTTACCAGGTGAATCCGGACAACCTCGCCCTCAAGATCGCCGAGCTGGTCAAGGACGGCCGGGTTCAGGGCATCGCCGACGTCAAGGACGAGACGTCTGCACGATCCGGACAGCGGCTGGTCATCGTCCTTAAGCAGAATGCGGTCGCCAAGGTCGTCCTCAACAATCTCTACAAGCACACCCAGCTGCAGGACACCTTCGGCGCTAACATGCTCGCCCTTGTCGACGGCGTCCCGCGGACACTTCGCTTGGACGAGTTCGTCCGCTACTACGTCGACCACCAAGTCGAGGTCATTCAGCGCCGCACCCGCTATCTGCTGCGCGAGGCGGAGAAGCGCGCCCACATCCTGCGGGGTCTGCTCAAGGCCCTCGACCAGATTGACCAGGTCATCGCGCTGATCCGGCGCAGCGCAACGGTCGATGTCGCTCGGGCTGGCTTGATCGAGCTGCTCGACATCGATGAGGTCCAGGCCAACGCGATCCTTGATATGCAGCTGCGCCGGTTGGCTGCGCTTGAGCGGCAGCGGCTCCTCGACGAGTTCGCCGAGCTCGAGACGAGGATCGCTGATTACAACGACATCCTTGGGTCGCCCGATCGGCAGCGGCGGATCATCTCCGAGGAGCTGGCCGAGCTGACGCAGAAGTTCGGCGATGAGCGCCGTACCAAGATCATCCCATACGACGGTGACGTAACGGCCGAAGATCTGATCGCAGAGGAGGACGTCGTCGTCACCATTACCCGAGGTGGCTACGCCAAGCGCACCAAGACCGATCTCTACCGGTCGCAGAAACGCGGCGGTAAGGGTATTCGTGGTGCCGCCCTGCGGCAGGACGACATCGTCGAGCACTTTTTCGTGACGACGACCCACCATTGGCTGTTGTTCTTCACCAACAAGGGCCGGGTCTACCGCGCGAAGGCTTATGAGCTCCCCGACGCGGCTCGGGACGCTCGCGGGCAGCACGTCGCGAACCTGCTGGCGTTCCAACCGGACGAGCGGATCGCCCAGGTCTTGGATCTCCGCGACTACCAGGTCGCGCCCTACCTTGTGCTCGCCACTCTGGCCGGGCTGGTCAAGAAGACCAGGCTGGAGGAGTACGACTCCCCGCGCAGCGGGGGGATCATCGCCATCAACCTCCGCGATGACGACGAGTTGATCTCGGCGCAGCTTGTTAGCTCCGACGACGATTTGCTGCTCGTTTCACGGAAGGCCATGTCCATCCGATTCACGGCCACGGACGAACAGCTGCGCCCAATGGGTCGAGCCACCTCAGGCGTCATCGGTATGCGCTTTAGGGATGGGGACGAGTTGCTCTCGATGGATGTCGTACGGCCTGGCGCGGACCTGGTTGTGGCCACGGGCGGGGGGTACATCAAGCGCACGAAGGTCGAGGAATATCGTCGGCAAGGTCGAGGAGGTTACGGAATCATCGCTGCCAAGGTGACGGAGGATCGCGGCAACCTTGTCGGTTCTCTGATCGTCCATGTAGGCGACGAGGTGTTGGCGATCACCTCATCTGGTGGCGTGATCCGGACACGGGTCACCGAAGGCGATCCCCGAATAACGGGGCGTGACACGATGGGTGTGCGGCTCATCAATGTCACAGATGGCGACAGTGTTGTGGCGATCGCTCGAAATGCGGAGGCCGCAGAGGAGGCAGAGGAGACACCGGACGATGTCGCTTCCCCGGCTGAGCCGGCGGAGACAGAGGCGCCGGAGCAAGCGGAGTCCGGCGGGCAGGAGGACTAGCTCGTGAGTGCACCAGGCGGATCCGGACCGAGCCGTCCTTCTAGGGAGCTCACCGGCCAGGATCCCGCATCTCGGGTGAAAACGCCCGGTGCTGCTCCGTCAGATGTGTCTCAGAATCAGCCGTCGCCGGGCGAGGTCTTTCCGCCTTCCTTGGGTGATTCCGGTTCCTCTGCCGCGGGCGCGTCTGGATCGACGCGGTCAGCGCGCTCCGGCAAGGCTCGCGGAGCGGCGAGTCGGGGTAAAGGGCAGGCCGGGCGCAAGAAGGCCAGCTCACCCCGTCCCCCCGAGTCGTCTGGGCAAGGGACCCGGCGCTCACAGGGGCGCGGCCCTGACCCGGACGCTAAGGTCGACCGCACAACGGCGACCGGTTCCTCCGCGGTGGCCGCGGAGGGGACCGTGAAGTCGATGCCTGAGACGCCGCCTGCTCGGTCGGCGGTGCCGAGGTCTGCGAACCGCGGCAGCCTGCATTTCACTGCAACTCCACCGCTGATGGTTGTCGAGTCGGAGGTCCTCGCGGCACCAGCCCGGGGCGTTGGGGGGCAAGAAGGCCCTGGTGCGACCGAGCCTGGTGAGGTTCGGCCGCCGGACGAGCTACCGAGGGCCGTCATGGGCGAGCAGGCTAAGCAGGAGCCTCAGGCGGGGCCAGGCGAGCCCGCGCCGCCGGACGACGGCACAGCGCCGGGGCTAGGGGCAGTCGAGCCCGTCCAGAGTGCCACTCCGGTCGAGTCCGATCGAATCAGCCCTGAGCTCGAACCTGAGAAGCAGGCGCCCGCCCCTGAGAACGAGCCGGTTAGCAGCGAGGCCGGTGAATCGACCGGACTGGTCGCCGCCCGTGCGATGCTACCGCCGAGCGATGCTCTGGTTGGTCTGCGTGGGTTGCCTCCTCCGGCAGGACACCGTCCGAATGGCCCCTCCCGCGCCAGCGGGCTCAGCACGGCCACCGTCATCAACAGCGCGGCCGCCCGGCTTTCCAGCGCCTCAGCCGCTGTCGCGGCCGCCGGAGCGGCTGCAGCCGCGATCGGAAGGTCGGCCGGACGGGACTCTGACAGGTCCGCGACCGCTGCCGTCAACACTGCGGCGTACGAAGCGATCACTACAGCAGTCACAGCGACCGCCGGAGGCTTGAGCTCCGCCCGCTACTTCACCCAGAGCGGCGGCCAAGCGGTCGCCAACGGTCTGGGGAGTTCACCAGCTGGCGGATGGACCTTGCCACGGGTGCGCTTTCGCCGGCCGAAGAGGCCGGCCGCGGCTGTCGCCGCCCTTGCTGCCGGGCGGTCGATCGGGGCGGCCATGGCGAGTTCACCGACGGGCGGATGGAGCCTGCGCTTTCGCCGGCCGAAGAGGCCGGCCGCGGCTGTCGCCGCCCTTGCTGCCGGGCGGTCGATCGGGGCAGCCATGGCGAGTTCACCGACGGGCGGATGGAGGACACACCAGATGCGCCTTCGCCGGCGGCCGAGAATACCCACGGCCACTGAGAACACGGGGGCTTCGGCCACGGCTTCAGCTCAGCCCGCTAACCTTGCCGGGCTGCGGTCCAAGCCCATCCCGCTACGGAAACGAGTCTTCGCCTCAAGCAGCACCGTCCACCGCACGTCGGCCACGGTTCCGACATCGCTGGACATGGAGACGGCGACCAACAAGGCCATGGAGGAAGCATTGGCCATCGCCAACGAACCATCTGTCGTTGCGGCGTCCGGCGCCGCCATTACAGCCAACGTCGCCAACGCCCCGACAACCGCGGCAGAGCCAATGAGTGCGGCGGCCATCGACGGTGAGTCTGTACGCACAGTCACCGCCGCGGGCGGATATCCGGGCAATGGCGACGCGTCGACGCAGTCATCAGACCGTTCGAGCACCGTGGCCGTCGATGAGGGTCCGTCGTATTCCGAGGACGGTGAGGTGTCCGACGCCACGACCGTTGCGGCAGGTGAAGCCGAAAGCGCGACTGGCGGCGACGATGCAACGACCGTAGATGAGGCAGCACCCGCGGATGAGCTGCCCGACGACGTTGCGGACGATGATGAAGCCGCGAATGACTGGGTGACCCCGGCGAGCGGGACCGCCGCGGGTGAGGCAGCGGCGACCGCTGAAGAGGCAGCCGCACCGGACGAGCGAGACATCGCCGGGGAGACCGCCATCGCAGCCGACGCGATGACGACCGGGGACGAGGCCGACGCGACGCACCCGAGTCCCACCGACCAAGACAAGACTGCGCAAGGGTGGTTCAGCCCCGCTGAGTTGAGCAGCGCGAATTCGTCAGCGGCCGCGGCGGACGAGGCGACCGATCAGTCGGTCGGAAAGGGCGACGGCGCGAACACGGCCGGCGGCATGATGGTCCGTGATGACGACACGGTGGACCTGATGCTCGCGGGTGGGGCGCTGACCACGGATGGGCAACCGGACGTCGCCGATGTCACCGCCGCGGACGGTTCGGCGGCCACCGCGGATGAGGTACCTGACGGGTCGGCCGGGCTCGGGGATGGCGAGGTGGGCCTGCTGGTCGCGGGTGAGGCGCTGACCACGGATGGGCGACCGGACGTCGCCGATGTCACCGCCGCGGACGGTTCGACGGCCACCACGGATGAGGTGACTGATGAGTCGGCCGCGATGGGGGATGGCGCGATGAGGTTCGGGGACGGAGCTGGCGCCATGGGTCTGGTCATCGCGGCGGAGGTCGCAGCGGCGGACCAGCCGTCCCGCACGGCCGACAGCATCCCCGAGGACAACTCGACCACTATCGAAGCTGACGCTGACGCGACGAACCCGATCCTCATCACCGAGGCCACGACCACAGACCGGCCGTCCGACGCTGACGAAGCTGCCACTGAGGACGAGGAGACGACGACCATGGCGGCCGTCGTCGCAGACCGCGCTGTCTCCAGTGATGAAGCAAAGACCCCTGATCAGGGCGATATCACCAGTGCGGCCACCACACTGGACGACACCACGACGATCATCCCAGCAGTCCGGGACGAGGCGACGACGCTCATGCCCCCAGTCTCGGAGGAGGCCACGACGATCATCCCAGCCGTCCCGGATGACATCCCGGTCGTACCGCCATTGGGCCGCCTCAGCTTGGCCGACCAGGCCGCATTCCGAGAGAGTGGCACGCAGACCACCAGGACCGGGACTGGAGCCGCCGCGCCTCACGCCCCGACGGCCTCTCCCACCGAAACCGCCAAGCCCAAGGCCGCCGCGGTCCCCGTCACCTTGCCGGCGCCAACCCCGGCTCCGGCGACGCCGGTACGCCGTCGGCCACGACGGGCGAGGCTGAAGGTCACCCGCGCGGACCCCTGGTCGGTCATGAAGATCGCCTTCGTGCTGTCCCTGGCTGCCGGCATCATGACCGTTGTCGCGGTTGCCTTCCTCTGGATGGCGCTGGACGCTGCCGGCATATTCAGCAAGGTCGGCGAGACCGTTAACAGCGTGACGAGCGGTGGCGAGGATAAGGGCTTCGACCTCGAGGGTTATCTGACCCTGTCGCGAGTCCTGGGCATCACCGGCATCATCGCCGCTGTTGAGGTGGTCGTCATGACCGCGTTGGCCACGCTGCTGGCGTTCATGTACAACGTGTCCTCCGGCATGGTGGGCGGCATCGAGGTGACCCTGGCAGAAGACGACTGACCCGGGGAGAATCAGTTTTCTGGCCAGCGTGGCGGTTGGTATCCTGCATCGATCGCTGGGGCCTATAGCTCAGTCGGTTAGAGCGCTTCCCTGATAAGGAAGAGGTCAGTGGTTCAAGTCCACTTAGGCCCACGCAGGTCATGGGCTGCTTCCGATCTTCCCGGATGGCCTCTTTCGCGTTCGTACCGCAACGGGTGCCGCAGTAGCTCACGCTCTGAGCTAGCCGCCGCAACGCGCCGCGAGTAGCACTGGGCCGTGCTTGCGTATGGATCCGCTGACCCGACCTTCCCGCATGGACGAGTAACCCAGTCGGTACGTGAACGCATGAAGGACGCACTCGTACGCCTCCACGGCCCTATCCCTGGATGAGTTCCGGCTGGCCGAGCGACACCCAGGCAGACTCAGGGGATGACGGGGGTATCGAGTTCGTCGAGGAGGTGGCGGACGCGTCGCTCGATCTCGTCGCGGATAGGGCGGATCTCTTCGACGGTCTTGCCGGCTGGGTCGTCGAGTGTCCAGTCTTCGTAGCGTTTGCCGGGGAAGAGCGGGCAGGCGTCGCCGCAGCCCATGGTGATGACGACGTCTGCTGCGCGGACGATTTCGTCGGTCCATGGTTTGGGGAATTCGCGGGAAATGTCGATCCCGCGTTCGGCCATAGCGGCGATCGCGGCCGGGTTGACCTCGGTGCCCGGTTCGGACCCGCCAGACCAGGCGATGGCCCGACCGCCGCAAAGGTGTTGGAAGAAGCCGAGGGCCATTTGGCTGCGGCCGGCATTGTGAACGCAGAGGAAGAGCACGACCGGCTGGCCATCGTGCTGGCGGCCTTCCACCCGGGCGAGTGCCACCAGGCGCTGCCGGGCGAACCGCTCGGCGAGCAGTGGGAGGAATCGCGGGACGGTGCTGTGCGCAGCGAACTGGTCGTAGCTGGTGTAGAGGAACCGTTCGATGGTCTCGGTGCCGTACACGCCGTCGAATTCGTCGTGGAGCCGCGTCGCGGCGGTACGCAGCGCGAGTTGGGCATCGATCGAGAGCACGGGCCTGGTGTCAGTCATCGTCAGCTCCGGAGGTGAGCGCTGCCGCCAGCCGGTCGATCCGACCGGCGATATCGGTAAATGCGGCTTCGAACGCGGCGTCGGTGTCGACCGGGGCCGGGTCCGGTACCGACCAGTGCAGGCCGGGGATGGTCTCGCGGACCAGGTGCTCGTAGGCGTTATCGCAGACCGCGACGACCAGGTCGGCGCCCTCGATGACCTCGGCCGCGTGGAAGGTCCTGCCGTCACGTCGCAATGCGAGGCCGTGCCGGCGAGCGGTGCGGACGGCTCGGGGATGGATCCGGCTGGCAGGTTGGGTACCAGCCGAGGCGACAGGGATCTGGCTGTGGCGGGGCCACAGCGCCGCAGCGAGCTGCGACCGGGCGGAGTTTTGGGTGCAGACAAATACCACCCGTGGAGCGGCCCGCACCGGCGTTGGGACCATGCGGGCCAGCGACTCAGAAACAAGACGGAGGTAGGTGCGTCGCCGGTCCCCTTCCGACCGTGAGCGGACGACAACGCCGGCCTCTTCGAGCACCTTGACGTGGTGCGCGACGAGGTTGGTGGGGAGCTCCAGAAGCTGGGCGATCTCCCCTGGCGATGCGTCGCCGAGGGTCAGAGCGTCGACGATGGCCAGCCGGGCTGGCTCGCCGAGTGCCGCATGGACCCGCGCTCTAGCTTGTAGGCCAGGAGACTCAGCAAACATTGAGTCAATAATCGTCGACTAATCGCGACTGTGTCAAACTCGACGCCGCCCGGCGTCAGGTACGCCCCGACGTCCACGGTGAAGAGCCGCTACCGGCCGCGGGCTGCAAGCCGTCGTCTACGCGGGTGGCCGGCCGCGGATACAGGAGGAGGACAAGACCGGCACCCAGAGCCGCGCCGACGAGTTGCGCGACGAGGAAGCCCGGCACCGAGGACGGCGCAATGCCGGTTGCAGTGTCGGTGAACGCGCGGCCGATGGTGACCGCGGGGTTGGCGAAGCTGGTGGACGATGTGAACCAATACGCCGCGCCGATGTAGGCGCCGACCGCGGGTGGAACGAGCGGGATTCGATCGGTGCGAACTAAGGCGAAGATCAGTGACACCAGGCCGGCGGTGGCGACGATCTCCCCGAGCCACAGATGCCCGGCCGACCGGTCGGTGTGTGAGACGCTCGCGGCCGGCAGGTCGAACATCACGTTGGCGAGGATCGCTCCACCGATGCCGCCCGCGACCTGGGCTGGGATATAGGCTGCCAGCTCGCGCCCGCCGAGCGCCATCCCCCGACCGTGCCGGTGACCGAGGGCCCAGTCGGTGAGGCTGACGGCCGGGTTGAGGTGCGCGCCGGACACCGGTCCGACCATTAGAATGAGCACGGCCAGACCTAATGCAGTGGCGATCGAGTTCGCCAGCAGCTGCACTCCCCGATCCCCCGGTGAGAGCCGGGCGGCCAAGATGCCCGAGCCGACCACGACGGTGACGAGCAGACCGGTGCCGACCAGCTCCGCCAGCGCCCTGCGGACCAACGGAACCGTCCTCGTGGTCACCGGGCTCCGACCGGCGCAGGCTGGGGTGTGAACAAGCGAGCCAAGCGGTTCATCGCCTCGGGGATGATCCAGTAGTACACCCATGTGCCCCGCCGTTCGCAGGCGATCAGCCCAGCCTCGCGTAGCACCCTCAGGTGGTGAGAGATGGTCGGGGCGGTGACGTGGAACGCGTCGGTCAGCTCGCAGACGCAGGCCTCGCCACCTTCATGCGCGCCGATCATCGACAGAAGCCGCAACCGGACCGGATCACCGAGAGCTTTCAAGACCTGCGCCAGATCGGCCGCCTCGGCAGCGGTGAGGGACTCGCTCACCAACGGCGCACAGCAGCTCGCGTCAAGCAACGGCAACAGCGCCTGATTTGACATAGATCTAATTTGACAGATATGAAAGCCAAGGGGCAAACTCAGCCCTACTTAGACGAGGATCGAATCAGCCCGAGAGGTGCGCGGGACCTCGGATGACCACCATGGCACGAGTTCGTCTTCTTCGTGCGTTCAACCGCGGCCGGAACATCATGCGCACTTCTGCGAGACCTGCGGGCAGGCCTGCACCGGCAACTGTCGAGCCGAGAGCCACCTCAGGGACATCAGGACTCGCGCCGTTGCGGCCCGCGGTGTCCACTAAGCAGAGCACTCCAATTCACAGATGGACGGAAGGGACTTCACGATGACGAAGCAGGCCGAGCCCGACCTGCGCGAGCAGGTCCGCACCAGATACGCTGCCGCCGCCCTGCAGGTCGGCACCGATGGCCAGGACAGCTGTGGCGACGGCTGCGGATGCGGCCCGGCCGGACTGCATGAGCCCGGGTTCGGCGGGGAGCTCTACAGCGGCGCCGAGCGTGCCGAGTTGCCGGCCGAGGCGGTCGAGGCAAGCCTCGGGTGCGGCAACCCGCTTGTGGTGGCCGACCTGCATGAAGGCGAGACCGTCCTCGACCTGGGCTCAGGTGGCGGCATCGATGTGCTGCTCTCCGCCCGACGGGTCGGAGCAAACGGCAGGGCGTACGGGCTGGACATGACCGACGAGATGCTCGAGCTCGCCCACGCCAACGCCGCGAAGGCCAACGCTCGCAACGTGGAGTTCCTCAAGGGAACGATCGAGGACATCCCACTCCCCGCAGAAACCGTCGATGTCGTGATCTCCAACTGCGTCATCAACCTGTCCACCGACAAGGCCGCCGTCTTCGCCGAAACATTCCGCGTACTCAGGCCCGGCGGCCGCGTTGGCGTCACAGATGTCGTCGCAGAAGACCACCTCACCCCCGCCGACCGTGCCGAGCGCGGCAGCCACGTCGGCTGCATCGCCGGTGCCCTCTCCATCACCGAGTACCGAGACGGCCTCGCCCACGCTGGCTTCACGGACATCGACATCAGCGCGACCCACCAGGTGGCCGACGGCATGCACTCCGCCATCGTCCGCGCCACCAAACCGGCTGCTAGCTGAGCACGGAATCTGAACGCATCCCAGAACGTGGATGCCCTGGCATCGACTGACGAATGCCAACATGCCGCCAGAGGTCCATTACTGCTCGTTCCCGGCCGAGCGGTTGGTGCCAGCTGGGTCTGCCCAAAGGACCTCCTCGACCAAGCACGCTTCGACGAAATTTGAAGCCCTCGCACGTAATGCGCGGGATCTGCGCACATAGCCATGTTTGTTGGGGTGGGAGGTCCGCGCCGGCGACG
>JBKPTD010000021.1:0-22134 GCA_046735375.1 Actinomycetota bacterium
CCGACTCACCGAAGGCGACGGCCATGCGGTGGAGTTGTTGTGGGCGCTCCTCGCCGGCCGGGATGGCCAGCCGCACCCCCAAGTACTGCGCCTTGCGGCCTCTCGCCCGCCCGCGAAGAGGGCACGGAAAGGTCGCATCAAGGCAGCGTTCAACGCCGTTTCCAAGGCGGTCTGGCTTCGCCGGAAGATCGCCGCCATTCTGATGAATGCGCTCATCGGGCTGGTTCTTTTCACCGCCTGGTTGTTTGCCTGGCCGCCGTCAGACGAGCTCGAGCCAACGGGCGCACTCGCCATCGCCGTCTTCGCCGTGTGGTGTTTGTCGTTCCTGCCCGGCTGGATGTACGTCCGCTTCCTCGGTCAGCGGGCAGGAGCGCTGTGGGACGAGTACGTCCTCAACTTGCATCGGCTGGCCTGGGACCGTCCCGGCTACCTTCCAAAGCCACCGGTGACCTCGCAGTTCTACACGGAGTGGTTCAACGACAACGGCGTCCTGTTGGCCCACCGGCAGAACATCTACCGCCAGAAATTCGATGCCTACTACGGCAAGTCTGTGTCAGAGAGCAACCACGCCGAGGGCTCCCCTGTCAGGATCGAAACCCTGTTCCCGGTCTTCCTTCTGACTGCGACGCTCGCCCTCTGCTGGACCGCTGTCTTGTGGGATCCAGGCTTCATCAGCAGCCCAAGCACCGTGTGGGATGTGCTCAAGTTCGCGTTCCTCGGGGCCTACTCGTTCATCATTCAGATGCTCATTCGTCGCTTCTTCCAGAGCGACCTGCGGCCGAGCGCGTACGCCACCGCAATGCTCAGAATCGTCGTGGTTCTCATCCTCGTCGCCGCTCTCCATCAGCTCATCCCTGCCGACAATGTGCGAACGGAAGCGGTAGTCGCGTTCGTGATCGGCTTCTTCCCTCTGGTCGGCATGCAGGCGCTGCAGCGAACCGCTGCCGCTGTACTGCGAGCCTTTGTTCCTACGCTCAACCCGGCGTACCCGCTCAACCAGATTGACGGACTGAGTGTCTGGTACGAAGCGAGGCTCCTCGAGGAGGGCATCGAGGACATGCAAAGCCTCGCCACAGCCAACCTTGTTGATGTGATCCTGCACACCCGGGTCCCCGTTGGCAGACTCGTGGACTGGGTCGACCAGGCCCACCTCTACCTCCACCTCGACCGCATCGAGCGCGGGTGGCTCGAGCGACGATTCCCGATGTCACGTGGGAATGGGGAGGCCAATGTGCAGCCGGTCGCTCACGGCTCAGTGACCGCGACGAGCCGGGCAGGCACCAGAACGAGAACAGCATTGCGGCAGCTCGGGATCCGGAAGGCCACCGACCTTCTCAGGGCGTTCCCGCCAGACAAGATCAACCCGGACTCCCCTCCCGATTCTGGCTGGGCAGCACACCTACGGGCCCTTGCGAAGGGTGGCCTGGACCTCAACCAGGTGCGCAGCATCGTCCGCGTCCTTGACACTGCGCCATCGCCGCTGGCACCGATCTGGAACTGGCAGAAACGTGGCGTCGGAGAACGTCCCTGATCGCTACTGCGGACGTCGCCGAGGTGAGCCGGCGCTCTAGCGATGCTGGACCCAGAGGTTGTCCTCGACATAGGTCACCACGTCGGCATCGCGGTCGACCGTGACGGTGGTCAGCGCGTCGGGAACGACGAATTGTCCGCTTGCAGGAAGGACCATCCCGGTCCACGTCTCCCAGTCTGAGACCGTCCCCGTAATAACCATCGACCGATGAGCTGGACCAAGGATTGTCGCTCCCATCCGCTGGTGCGTCCTAATCCAGGGATCGATGGAGAGGCCATCCTCGCGAACCCACCTCGCATACTCGTCCATCGTCTGAAGTGGATAGCGGTGCTTCCACGTTGGCCGGAGCGGTGCCACGACGTGCGCGATGCCGCGTTCGCGGGCACGTTCGATCAGTGCTTCAAGTACCTGGGTCGCCAACCCCTGCCTATCGAAGGCCGGAGCGACTGCTGCTGCCATGAAACTCAGCACGGTGAGGACGCGGCCTGACTCGTAGTCGTCTACGGACTGGGCGAGCGCGCCATCGTAGCCGTCAGGCAGGTCGCTCACATCGCCATTCCAGGCGAAGGGCACGCCCCACCCACCTGCCGCCACCGTGCCGTCGTCGAGGAGCAATATGTCGAACTCGCGGAAGTATTCGGAGACGCGCGTCAGGTACTTGGGGCCCGCTTCGCCATGAAAGATGAACTCTGGCCAGCGCCCCCGGAGGGCATCACGTGCCTCACTCTCGAGGTCCGGCCGATCAGCGCTTGTCACGACCTGCACGACATCCCCACTTCCGAGAGACCATCCCCAGAACGACGCGGATCGGGCCCGGTTAGCTGCCTGCAGGCTACCGCTCAAGGTTGGACCTACCAGGCTAGGCAAACCGGCCCAGGCAACGTACGAGAGTTGGAATCGTCGGAGCTTGTGGGCTGCTCACCAGGTCAGAGCAAGGCAGTGCTCAGCGAAGCGACGACGTCTCACAGCACTGTCGGGAACAGGTTGAGCCATTCCCTGACCAACGCGGCGAAGATGTCGGGTCGCTCAAAGGGCAGGTAGTGGCCGGCTCCAGCGATGGCGGCGAAGGTGGCTTGCGGGTAGAACCGCGTCGCGCGGAACTGGTCGCCGTACCCGGCGATCCGATCCTGGCGCCCTGCCACGATGAGAGTGGGCCCGACGAAGCGCGTTTCTGAACCTTCGTCGGAAACCTGGTAGCCCTTCGCTCGGAGGCGTTGCAGGTAGACCTCGTCGCAAGGTCGGCTGGATGTCAGAACGGCCGCAACCCGCTGGGCGACCTCCGGTGTGCGGTTGCCGAGCGCCTGGGAGAGGTGGTCGTGCAAGTCCGTGCGGACGGCCGCGAGCCAACTGTCCGCCTCAGCCACGCCGGCATCATCCGGCAGGTCGCGGTCTTCCTTCCTTATCTTGACCCCGCTGCACACGAGCAGGAGGCCGGCGATGCGGTCCGGTATGCGGCGTGCGAGTGCGGCCGCGATATACCCGCCGTACGAGCAGCCGGCGAGCACCACGCGTGCTAAGCGGGTCTCCTTGGCAATGAAATTGGCAACTGCGTCGACGACTCCGTCGGAGCTTTCGCGCCCGGCTGGGGAGTCGCCGCAACCGGGAAGATCGACGTAAATCCGTTGCCAGTCGGGACAGCCGGCAAACGCAGGTTCCATAGTTGCTGCCATCACGGATCGATCGAGACCGAACCACGGCAGGCACACCACCGGGCGGCCCTGGCCAAACACGTCCGCGGCGAGCCTCATGGCAAGAAGCTATCGACCCAGCTGAATGAGACCCCCTCCAGGGTTGGGGCCTCGCGAAGGCTTGTGAGCCATCCCGGCCTGTTCGGGTCCGCAGCGGTCAGATCGGAGAGAGCGAAGGACCGCGAGGAGAGCTTCCACATTGCGGGCGCGGCATCAGAGCGGGATCGATAGCATGGTGTGTCGGCCAAGCGCGGTTGCGTGCCCATCGTCGGTTTGTCGCCCGCCTCTGTCCCGCCTTATCCATCCCGATCGATACGACATGGAGTTCGGCATGCCTCGATACATCCTCACTGGCACGGCGGGGGCTGGAAAGACCGCCGTGCTGCGCCTGCTGGAGATCAACGGCGTGTCCGTGGTCGAAGAGGCGGCTACTGACGTCATCGCCTTGAACCATGCGACGGGCCAGGACAAACCGTGGACGGATCCGGCCTTCATCGACCAGATCCTTGCTCTGCAGCGGCTGCGCCAGGCGAACACACGAGCGCTTGAAACCGAGACAGTGTTCTTCGACCGCTCGCCCGTGTGCACCCTGGCCCTGAGCCGCTACTTGGGGTTTGCGACATCGCCCGTGCTGGGCGAGGAGATCGACCGCATCCAGCGAACGGACGTCTACGAGCCGACCGTCTTCTTCATCCGCCATCAAGGCTTCATTGAGCGGACAGCGGCCAGGCGGATCACCTTCGAGGATGCCCTGGAGTTCGAGCGAATCCATGAGCAGACCTATCGTGAGCTGGGGTTCCAACTCGTTGACGTACCCGCCGGTCCACTCGTTGACCGAGTTGCACTCATCCAACAGACCCTCGGGCATTCCGCGACGATCGGAGCTTCCGCGCTCACCCTGAGCGAGTAGCCGGAACGCTCGAGGTCGGCTTGTCCGCGCGGGCCGATGGACCGCCCCCTGAACGGTGGACCGTTATCCAGTCGAGGTCGCGCATGCTCCTTGATCATCGGCCTGTCACCCAGACTGAACTGATGCCCCGGTCACCCCAGATGACCACGTAGCGCAAGATGATGTTGTAGCCGCACCGACCAGGGAGATCCCTATGGCGTTCAGCGTCAGCTAGGCGGCGGAGGGGTCGCGCGGGGTTTGATGCGTACGTTCGGCAGCGGGGGAGCGGGCAGTCGGCGTGGAGTGCCGTCCCAGCCGTCGATTCGGCCGAACCGGTCAGACTCGTTTTGCCAGTCGTCCCGAAAGGCAACGATCTCCTCATGGCTGCGGGCGACGAAGTTCCACCACATGACGATCTGCTCGCCGAACGGTGGGCCGCCGAGCAAGAGTAGGCGCGCGGCTTCGGAGGTCGGGTTGACCAGCGTTAGCTGCGCCGTACCGACGCCCACATAGCCGAGGTCAGCGCGGCCGAGTCCGGTGCCGGCCAGGGTCACCGTGCCAGTGTCGACGAGGAAACCGTGCTCAAAGCGAGGGTCGACGTCGAGGGCGAGCGTCGCCTCTGGCTGGACGGTGAGTTCCACCCCGAGCAGCGGCGTGAACGTCCGTACGGGGGACCGGGCGCCGGCGAACTCGCCGAGGAACACGCGTGCTAGCCCGCCGGCGAGGTCGGTCGGCGGCGGGACATAGTGCTGGAAGTCGCGGGCGGCGTCTCGGTTTGCATCGGGCAGCGCGACCCACAGCTGCACTCCGTGCAGCGTGCGGGTCGCCCCCGAGGAGACCTCGGAGTGGCAGATGCCATGGCCGCCGGTCATGATGTTGAGCTCGCCCGGCCGGACCAGGGCGTGGCTGCCGAGGCTGTCCCGGTGCTCGAGCTCGCCGGCGAACAACCAGCTCACCGTGTGCAGGCCGGTGTGCGGGTGCGGTGGGATGAACATGCCGCCAGTGACGGTCACCTCGTCGGGGCCGTAGTGGTCGGCGAAACACCACGCGCCAACCAGGGAGCGTGCCCGTTGCGGGAGCGTGCGGCGCACCCGCATCGCGCGCACGCCGCCGAGGGGCACCTCCCGGGCGGTGAGCACCTCGACGGTCGGCCCGGGCACTTCATCGGGCTGGGCGCTCGGCTCACCGCACAACATCTCGACGGGCCGGGTCTCGAGATTGCTCATCGCAGATTCCGAAGAGGGTCGCTGGGGCGAAGGCGGTAGATAGGACCCGCCACGAGTGTTTCCTTAGTCGAGCACGATCGTGGTGCAAGCAGTCTGATACACAGGGGTCCCGGAGATCGACAGCGACCAGATTGCTCCGTGAGAGGCGCCTCGGAGTCCATCGGCGTCGGCCGGCGAGAAGACTACGTCCGCCCGGCCGCTCCCAGCAGCGTTGGTCGTGAGCGTCGCGGTCTGAAGGACGAGCGGAGTTGTGGAGCAGCCCGGATCCTGCACGAACACGGAGATCGTCACCTCGTAGGACGTTCTGGGTGCCGCTCCGGCGACGACGTACACCTCGTGTGCGTAGACGTTTGGCCCGTTCGCGTGGATGTTCTCGACGAAACCGGTCCTCAGCGGCGCGATGCCAACTGGGTGCAGTGCGATGTGCTGGGACGGGTTGACGGCGTCCGCGTTCGCGACCGTCGCGGGTACGGCGACGAGCATCGCGATCAGACAAAGGAGCGTTCTCACCGTGGTCCGCATGGCTTCCTCCAACGGTCCAACTGGCGTCGTGGGCGACACGACCTCGGGGAGGATCATGGGACGGTGCTCGTTGAGAGCCACGCCCATCGCGGTAACCGGATGCTCCGTGAACCAGCTGTCGACGTCGTCCGGGACCGCATGACCATCCCCAGGAAATGCAACGATGTCCCGGCACGCCTGTCAACGGTGTCCCGGGACACACCATTCTGGGCCGAAGTGACGCTAGGACTGGTGCAAGCGCTCCTCGCGCCGATCTTCGCGGTGTCGCTTCGTCGTTCAGCGCAGGTTCAGCGAGTGATCGGCATACTCGCTGCGTCGAAGCGACGAGTTGGCATCGAGGCGAGGAGGCGATCATGAGAGGTGCGAGGATCGCGGTCGTGGGGCTGGCGGTGGCGCTGGGCCTGGGGACGCTTACCGCGGCGCAGTCGGCGGGCGGAGCCCCAGCGGGCGCGGGATCGGAGCCCAAGTTGGGGAACTTCCGCAACCCCCGCGCGAACCCATACTTTCCGTTGACGCCGGGCACGGTCTCGATTTATCGGGGGACTGAAGACGGCGAACACTTCCGCGAACGCGTCGCCATCACCCATCGCACGAAGACGATCCTAGGAGTCAGAACGACCGTCGTGACGGACGTCCTCAGGCGCGCCGACGGCACCCTCGCGGAGCAAACCGAGGACTGGTATGCCGCGGACCATCGCGGGAACGTCTGGTACTTCGGCGAAGCGACCGCCACCTTCGACGAGCACGGCCGCCTGGAGAGCCGGGAGGGGTCCTGGCAGGCTGGAGTCAAGGGCGCAGTCGCTGGGCTTATCATGCCAGCCGATCCCAAGCCAACCGATGCATATCGTCAGGAGTTCTTCGCCGGTCATGCCGAGGACCAGGCCTGGATCGTGCAGAACAATGCAGTGGTCAGGGTTCCCCTAGGCACCTTCCACCGCGTAGTCCGTAGCTTCGAATGGACTCGCCTCGAATCCCGCGTCCTGTCGGTGAAGTTCTATGCCGCTGGCCGGGGGATCATCCGCGAGCAGGACGTGGCTGGCGGAAACGAATTCTTCGAGTTGGTGTCCGTCTCGCACCACTGATTCACCCAGGTCGAGCCACCCCGCTCTCAGGTGCCGGGGGAAGTACTGCCTCTGGGTGCCCACCAGCCGAGGAAGTCCCGGCTCTCGCCCGGCCGTACGTCGTCGGGTGGAGCCAACGGGGGTTACCGCCGTCCCCCCGCTCGTCAGACCTCGGCGTGCGTTCGGGAAGCTCATCCGATCCCTCGTCGGCGAGTTCGGCGTACCGATGGCAGGCGACGAGTCCGCGTCGCCGGCTGTGCACCGGGAGCGGGTCGGCGCATCGGTCGAGTGCGTAGGAACAGCGGTCACGGAATGGGCAACCTCCATCGCTACGAGGGCTGGCGTCGGTGTGTTTCGCCGCGGGTTCGTCTGCGCGTCGACGGCGCTGTTCGACCGGATCGGGTACCGGGGCAGAGGCGAGCAGAGCACGCGTGTAGGGATGGACTGGCTGGTCGCAGACGTCACTCGCGGTGCCGGTCTCCATCAACTGGCCGTGAAAGAGGACGGCGACTCGGTCGGAGACGTGTCGTACGACCGCGAGGTCATGGCTGATGAAGAGGTAGCTGAGCCCTAGGTCGCGCTGGAGGTGACGTAGCAGGTTGAGGATCTGCGCCTGGATCGACAGATCGAGCGCGCTGACCGCTTCGTCGCACACCAGCAAGCGGGGAGACAGCATGAGCGCGCGTGCGATTGCGATGCGCTGCAGCTGCCCACCAGAGAACTCCGCCGGGTAACGAAGCGCGGCGTCGCGGTCGAGACCCACTCGATCGAGGGCAGCGACCACCTCGGCGCGCCGCTGGGCGCGGCTCATCGGTCGATGGGCCAGCAGCGGCTCCTCGAGGGTCTGGACGATGGTCCGCGCTGGATTGAGCGAGCCGTGCGGGTCCTGGAAGACGACCTGGATGTCCTCCGTGAGCTGCCGTCGCCGTCGGGTCGAGGCTGCGGTGATGTCTTCACCGGCGAAGTGGATGGACCCGGCGGTCGGCGTCACGAGACCGAGCACGGCATTGCCGAGCGTCGTTTTCCCCGACCCAGTCTCGCCAACGACGCTGAGGGTCTCACCGGGTGCGATGGTGAGGTCGATATTGGTGAGCGCGGGCAACGGCGGCCGCCCACGACCGCGCCGGTAGATAACCGTGAGGCCGCGGATCTCCAGCAGCGGCTCTGCCGCGCTCATCGCTTCACCAGCTCCTCGGTTCGGATGCAGCGGGAGAGGTGGCCAGACGCGACGCTGGTGAGCACGATCGGCGCGTTGCCGCAGGCAGGTTGAGCGATGGGACAGCGCGACTGGAAGTGGCAGCCCGTCGGCCACTCGCCCGGCTTGGGTACCGCGCCGGGAATCGACGGGAGCGGCTGACCGGTGCGCGCCCGGTGGGGGTTGGCGGCGAGCAGTGCAGCGGTGTAGGGGTGGCGCGGGTGCGCGCAGAGCTCGTCGACGCCTGCGGCCTCGACCACCTCGCCCGCGTACATGACGACGGCCCGCTCGCACTCGTCCGCAAGGACACCCCAGTCGTGGGTGATGAGCAGGACGGCCATGCCGAGCCGGTGTTGCAGGTCGCGCAGCAGCGCGAGGATCTCCGCTTGCACGGTCACGTCCAGGGCCGTGGTCGGCTCGTCGGCGATCAAGAGCTTCGGCTTGGCGGCGAGGGCCATGGCGATGCAGACACGCTGGGCCATGCCGCCGGACAGTTCGGCCGGCCTGCGGCGAAGGACGGCGTCGGGATCGGGCAACCGAACAAGGCGCAGCAGCCGCTGCGCCTCAGCCTGTGCCTCCCGGCGTGACTGCGCGTGATGGCGCCGGATGACCTCGCGCAGCTGGCTGCCGACCGTGAACGTCGGATCGAGGCTGTTTGCGGGATCCTGCGAGATGAAGGCGATGCCAGGCCCGCGGACGCGGCTGAGCTCCTTATCGCTGAGCACGGTGAGATCGCTGCCGTCGAAGACAACGTGGCCGGCTGTGACCGTGCCACTCGCCGGTAGCAGCCCGAGGATTGCCCGGGCGGTGATGCTCTTGCCACAGCCGGACTCGCCGACGATTCCGATCGCCTTGCCTGGCGGCACGTCGAACGTGACGTCGTCCACGACGGTCGTGCCGCCGATAGTGACTGTGAGGCCTCGCACCGAGAGGACCGGCACCACGCCGTTCCGGGATTGTTGGGCAGCGCTATCGGCGATCCGCTGGCGTGGGCTCTTCGGCAACAGCGGCGGCGCCGTGGCGCCGCGGCTCATGGTCGAGTCCCGAACGGCGTCGCCGACCAGCCCGAAGGCCATCACGGTCGCGATGAGCGCAGCGCCGGTCGGGACGAGCAGCCACGGGTCCTGGCTCATCGCGTTGGAGGCCTCACCGACCATGTTGCCCCAGCTGGGGCCCTGGCTCTCCGGCCGGGTGAGGCCGAGGAAGGATAGGCCGCTCTCGGCGAGCAGCGCCATCGCGCAGAACAACGAGGTCTGTACGATGATCGGCCCGGAGATGCGCGGGAGCAGGTGGCGGCGCATGATCGCGGGCGTTCGCAGCCCGGACAGCCGCGCCGCCTTGACGTAGAGCTCGCCCCTGATCGCCATCGTCGAGCCGCGGACAATGCGCAGGAGCGCTGGGCAGCCGAGGATTCCAAGCGCGACCATGGTGGCGGCGTCGTTGCCCGGAAAGACGGCGACGACCATCAGGAGGACGACGATGCCCGGTATGGCGAGCACGAGGTCTGCGAGGCGTACGACGACCCGATCGAGCCAGCCGCTGCGATAGCCGGCCGCTACGCCGAGCGGGACACCCACGGCCAGGAAGACCACCGTCGCAACGGCGACGTCGAACAGCGTGACCCGCGCGCCAAACAGCAGACGGCTGAGCACGTCGCGGCCGAGCCGGTCGGTGCCGAGCCAGTGAGATCCGGACGGTCCGTCCAGCGCGCGGGCGAGGTCTTGCTGCTCCGGATCGGCTGGCGCGACGACGCTAGCACCCGTGGCCGCCAGTACGAGCGCCACCAGGTAGAAAGTGCCAACGACCGCCAGCGGATGCGTCGTCAGGGCGGCACGAATTCGCCGGCGAGGGAGCGGACGTCCGAGGCGGGCGCTTGCCAGAGTGTCGGTCGTGGCGGTGGTGATCGCCGTCATGGATTCCGCACCTTGGGGTTGAGCCAGCCGTACGAAAGGTCGACGAGCAGGTTCACGATGATCACGATGACGGCGAAGTAGAAAGCAACGCCTTCGATCATCGGGAGGTTGTGAGTGCTGCTCGCCACGACCGCCTGCTGCCCGAGGCCGGGGATGGCGAAGACGGTCTCGATGAGCACCGTGCCGCCGAGCAAGCCGACGAACAGCAGGCCCAGCAACGTCACCACCGGGATCGCGGCGTTCCGCAGGGCGTGCTTGAAGATGATCGAGCGCAGGGGCAGCCCATACGCCCGGAGCGCGACGATGAAGTCGCGGGAGAGCACGTCAGCCATCGCATCGCGGGTCTGACGTGCGATGAACGCGGAGCCTCCCGCAGACAAAGCAATGACAGGCAGGGTCAGGCTGCGCAACCACCCCGCGGGATCCTCGTTAAACGCGATGTACCCGGTTGCGGGGAGCACCGCGTACTGGACCGCGAGCAGCTCGACGAGCACGAGTGCCAGCCAGAAGCTCGGTGCGGCCAGGCCGAGCAGCGACACGGCGTTGACCAGCTTTCCTGCGACCCCACCACGCACCGCGCTGAAGACGCCGACGGCGACGCCCACCAGCGCTGAAAGGAGGACTGTGCCGACGATGATCGACAGGCTGGCGCCGAGCCGGCTGTTAAGCGCTTGTGTGATCGGCTGACCGCTGAACAGGTCGGTCCCGAGGCTGCCGTGCAGTAGCCCGTCGAGCCAATGCCAGTACTGCGCGGGGAGGGGCTGATCGATGCCGAGTTCGTGTCGCAGCTGCTGATACTGCTCCGGGGTGTAGCTGGTGGTCTGTCCGGAGAGCATCGCCTTTGCGGCATCACCCGGAGCGAGCGCGCTGAGCACGAAGGTGAGCACCGTGACCGCGAAGAGCAACGCGACCGAGGATGCCAGCCACCGCGCCGTTGCCCGGATCATCTACGCTCCTCCTCCCGCGGCCACATTAGGAGAGTCGCTTCCACGTCGGTCTTGGGCGTGACCAGGTTCCCTGAACCCATGGTGATGGCTACATTCCGTTCCCACGCGGAGTTCTGCAGGTCATCGTGGTGGGGCGGCACGTGAACCGCCCAACCACGAGACGTCGCTAGGCGGCTGGCTGGATCTCGTAAATCGGCGCCAGGGGCGCCTTCGGTGACACTGCCGCGCCGGTGATCTTCTTTGACGAGTAGAACGGCAGACCGGTCGTCACCACCGGTACGAACCAGGCCTGGTCGACGAGGTAGGCCTTCACCGCCTGATCGGCCTTCTCCTTGCCGGGTCCGGTTGCCTTGGCGGCTTGGTCGTACAGCGACTGCAGCGTCGCATCGGCAGTATGGAAGGGGTTGAACAGCGCGGACGGAAGGAACAGCGACGGCCCCTCGGTCCAGATCGGTTGCTGACCGAAGATCGTCATGAACGTGGGGTACTTCGGCGCGAACGCATCAGAGAAGTACTGGTTGGCGTTGGCGCGGTCGGTGACCTGCAGGGTGACACCGGCCTTCTTCCACTGCTGCGCCAGGGCCTGCGCGACCAGGTTCATCGACCCGTACTGCGCGGTGACGGTCTTCAGCTCGAAACCGTTGGGGTAGCCGGCCTGGGTAAGCATTTGCTTGGCCCGCTCGACGTTGTAGGGGTACGCGTCGTCGAGCTTCGGGTCGTAGCCGTAGCCGCCTGGAACGGTCAGCTGCGCCGTCGGCCGACCGCCGTCGGGGAACAGCGCCGATGCGATGGACTTGCGGTCCGTGGCGTAGTTCAGGGCTTGGCGCACCCGGAGATCGGCCAGCGGCTTAGATATTTTGCCCGTGCGGTCTGCCAGCGTCAGGCCGGTCCAGAGCAGGGGGGTCATGGCGACAGTCAGCCCCGCCTGCTTGGCAGCCGCGAGGGTGCTTGCATCGCCGACTGCGAAGTCGACCTGCCCGGTCTTCATGGCGTTCAGCGTGGCCTGCGGGCTCGTAATAGCTCGGACCACGACCTTCTTCCAATGCACCGACGGCTTGTCGTAGTAGTTGGGATTGGGCACGAACGTGTAGTGGTCACCGGCGACGGTGGCGGCAGGGTCGAGCATGTATGGACCAGCGCCGGACGTCCGTGTGCCTAGCTTGGCGGTGCTCTTCAGGCCGAGTGGGCTGATGACCCCGCCGACGACGTCGTCCTGGGTCAGCAGGGTCGGCAGATCGGGGTTGGGGTTCGGCGTCTTGATGACGACTGTGTGTGGCCCAGTGGCGGTGAATGTGTTTCCGGCAAAGAGCGGGGCGAACTGACCGCCGGACTTGAGCACGTACGTGAAGTGGTCGACGACACCTTGAGCTGTCAGCGACGAGCCGTCGGCGAACTTCACGCCGGACCGCAACCGCAGCTCGAGCTGTGTGTTGTCGTCGGTTACGTAGCGCCATGACGTCGCGAGCCCGGGCTGCAGGCTGCCGTCGGAGCGGCGCACGATCAGAGGCTGGTAGGCCAGCGCCTGATAGAGCGAGTTGTTCTGCACCGTCTTTGCCGGGTCGAGCGTCTGCGGCACGGAGGAGTAGGCGATGGTCAGCGTGTCGCCGACGAGGCCGCTGGCTTTTCCTTGGGGACTCTCCCCGCTGGTGTTCGACGAGCACGCCGCCAGGACGGCGGCGAGCATGGCCCCAGCGGTGGCGATGGCGACACACCGTGGCGTTGGCCCGATGCCGCGCCCCCCGATGCGACTGTCCGATGTGATCTGTTCAGACACGTTTCCTCCTGTTGGCTCACCGGGGCTGGCAACTCCAACGCTTTCGTTGTCGTCCGCGCGTGCACTCGTACGGGTGGTCGGCCGGCCAGGGAGGGGCCGTGCCGCATAGGAAACTCTCCCTTCGCCCAGTTGTCAAGAGATTCTTGTAAAGCACTTCGCTACCGCTATTTAAGCATTACAGCGTCTACAAACAGTTTTCTGCAAAGTTCTTGACAAGAGGCGAATGCAAGGGTCGAATGGGCCAGGCAACCCATTCGACACCGCAGTCGATGCCGGGTAGCGGAGGCGCCCGCCTCGGGCGGCTCGACCGCGCGTCCGGCTGACCCAAGGAGTCCAGTGAGCACTGTCAGCCTCGATCCCGCCGTACAGCGCCTCATCGACGAGACGCCGCGTGGCATCCCGGAGCACCTCTCCGCGGCCGAGCAACGTGAGTACGCCTACTTGCTCAGCGAACTGGTCTTTCTGCGCTACGGGCTGCCGGGTCCGGGGGTTCACTCCGTGCGCGATCACCACGTCCCCGTCGCAGGCGGGACAATCCTGGTTCGGGTGTATCGGCCGAGCGACACCGATGGGCTGCCCGGCCACCTAACCTTTCACGGCGGGGGGTGGAAGTTTGGGTCGGTCACCGAGCGCGTTGCCGACGCGATGGCGCGCCAGCGCTGCCGAGAGGCCGACTGCGTCGTGCTCGGCGTCGACTATCGGCTCGCGCCCGAGCATCGGTTTCCCGTGCCGCTCGAGGATTGCTACGCCGCTCTCGCGTGGACGGTGGCAAACGCAAGCGAGCTAGGGCTAGACGCCGACAACCTTTCGATCGGCGGCTCCTCTGCCGGCGCCAACCTCGCCGCAGCGGTCACTTTGCGCTGTCGCGACGAGGGTGGCCCAAAGCTCCGCTTCCAGTTGCTCGAGGTGCCCGCACTCGACCTCACCCGCGAGACGGCGCGCGCGACGCTCCTCTCCGGCGTGCTTCCCGACGTCCCACAGCCGACAATGGAGGACGCGACGAGCAGCTACCTGGCGGATTCGGATGATGCGCGCGATCCCCTTGCTTCTCCAGTGCTCGCCGAGGATCTCAGCGACCTCCCGCGCGCGCATGTGATGACCGCAGAGTTCGATGTGCTTCGGACTGAGGGGGAAATGTACGCGCAGCGCCTGGCCGCCGCCGGTGTGCCGACGACGCACCGGCGCTATCCGGGTGCATTGCACGGGACGGCCATGCTGACCAGGACGTGGGAGGGGGCGCGGCAGTGGCAGCGCAATGCCGCCGACGCGCTGCGGCGGGCGCACTGGGCGATGGAATCTGCTGAATCCAGGTTGGTGCCGCTGCGATGAGCGCGCCTCATAGCCTGCGCTGCGCATTCCGAAACGCAGCGCATACGTAATCTGGCTCGCGTTGAGGGCCAGGCCGCAGAGGATGGGAGTGACGAACGTGGCCGTTGAGCACGCGACGATCTACGACGTTGCCGAGCGTGCCGGCGTGAGCATCTCGACGGTCTCGCACACGCTGAACCGACCGCAACGCGTCAACGCCGTCACCCGCCAGCGCGTGCTCGACGCCATCGATGACCTCGGCTACGTACCCAAAGCGACTGCCATGGCACACGCTCGCAAAGCCGTCGGCCGAGTGGGCGTACTCGCACCGTTCAGCTCGTACGAGTCCTACGGGCGCCGCCTTAGGGGCATCCTGCAGGAGGCCCAGGGTGACAGCACCGAGATCGTTCTCTACGACCAGGAGTCCGCTGCCTCCGCAACGTCCCCGCTGCTCAGCGCACTTCCGGTGACCCGGCGTCTGGACGGGCTGCTCATCATGGGCCTACCGCTCGATGACCGCCTGGCCGAGCGTCTCCTCGAGCAAGGACTACCCACCGTCCTTGTGGACAGCGACCGTCCCGAGTTCGACTCGATCACAATCGATGACCACACAGCGGGCTACCTCGTCGGCAAGCACCTGATCGATCGCGGCCACCGCACATTTTCCTATCTCTCCGAGGCGCAACGCTCAGACGCCTATCTGTCGCAGGGGCAGTTGCGACGCAGCGGACTGCGCCGGGCCGTGACCGAGTCCGGCATCGACCCCGACCAGGTACATCACGTCCGCGCCAGCAACGACATTGCCGGTGGACGAGCTGCCATCAGGGAGTTGCTCGCCGAGCACCGCCTGCCGGACGCAATATTCGCCCACCAGGACGTCCTCGCCGCCGGTGTGCTGCTCGAATGCAAGCGCCAGGGCATACGAGTGCCCGACGACCTGGCGGTCGTCGGGTTCGACGACGGCGAGCTCGCCGAGAGTCTGGACGTCACCACCGTTCGTCAGCCACTGGAGGAATCCGGGCGGCTTGGCTTCCGCCACTTTCGCGATGCCCTCAACGGCCGACGCGGGTCGGCGCGACACGTGACGCTGGGTGTCGAGCTCGTCGTGCGTACGACGACGTGATGGCCGCCGCGATCTCCCTTGCTGCTCCACTCCTTCAGCTCGCGGTACCCGCTTCGCGTGCGTTAGCGGAGTTCTGCGCGGGTGACGTTACGGGATAGACCGCCTACGCGATCACCCTCCTGGCTCGTCAGGGGGCTACCACGGTGGCCGGCCGGCTAGAGAACCCCCGCTGGCATCTTGATTGCCCGCCGACGATCCAGTAACGAGATCATCCGTCCGAACTCGGCGATCCCGCGCCGACGGGCTTGCGCGAAGCCGCGATGTGCCCGCGGAGCGTCTTCAGCGCAGCGACATAGATCTCCGAGAACGTGGGGAACGGCTGGATCGTGTCCGACAGGACGTCGAGCGGGATGTGGGCGCGGATAGCGAGCGTGGCCTGTTGCAACCACTCGCCAGCCTCTGGGCCGAGCGCGTAGGCGCCCGTTAGCCGCTCGCCGTCGCTGAGGAGCGTGAGGAATCCGTTCTCTTCCGCATACGCGCGCGTATAAGTAGCAGTCTTTGCGACCTCCGACACTGGGACCGTGGCCGTGAAACGACCCGCGGTGGCGCCCACCGCCGCGGCTTGCGGGTCGGTGAAGACGACACGTGGAACCGCCTCGTAGTTGGCCTTTCGCGGCTCTCCGAGGATATTCGCGGCGACCACCTCGCCCTGGTACTTGCCGACGTGGGTCAGCGGCCAGAGGCCGTTCACGTCCCCGACCGCCCAGAGGTGCTCCGCTACGCGCAGGTGCGCATCGACCGGCACCCCGTGCGCATTCGGCTCAACGCCGACGGTCTCGAGGCCGAGCCCGCTCACCCGCGGTCGCCTGCCCGTGGCGACGAGCAGCCGGTCACCACGCAGCTCGCTTCCGTCGTCGAACTCAAGGACATAGTCCTCGCCGTCGCGTCGCGCGGCCGCTGCTTTCGCAGACAGCATGAGCTCAACGCCCTCGCGGCGCAGAACCTCGCCGAGCGCCTCACCCAGCGGCGTCGGCTCCCTCGCGAGCACGTGGTCGGACATGTCGATGACCGCCACGTCGCCGCCGAACCGGCGTACCGCCTGTGCCATCTCCACCCCGACCGGCCCGCCGCCCAAGATGAGCAGGCGGCGCGGAACGGCCTTCATGGCAGTTACCTCGCGATTGGTCCAGACGCCGTCGAGCTCGCGCAGGCCCGGAACAGGGGGGATCACAGGATCGGCTCCGTTCGCGAGGACTACGTGGTCGGCGGTGTGGCCGACGCCGTCGACCTCGACGACACCGCGGCCGGCGAGCCGGCCGCTGCCGCGCAGCAGATCGATGCCGTGATCCGCAAGCCAGCGCTGCTGTCCCGCATCGGAGTAGTTCGAAACCATGAAGTCGCGCCAGGCAAACGCCGCCTCCACATCGACGTCGGCGGTCGCGGCCGCGTCGCGTGCCTCCTGGACCGCTTCGCCCGGGCGCAACAGCGTCTTCGACGGGATGCACGCCCAGTACGAGCACTCCCCGCCGACGAGCTCACGCTCGACCAGAGCCACGCGCAACCCGCCCTCGGCCAGGGCGCCGGCGCAGTGCTCGCCGGGCGGGCCCCCACCGATCACAATCACGTCGTAGTCGCTGCTCACGTCGGCGGCTCCTCGCTGCTCGCATTGACGCTGCCCATCTCGGCCTCTATCAGTGCGCCACAAGGGGCAACACGGTCTCGCTGGCCCGCGCAATGCAAGGCGACAACTGCGCGTCGGCCATCGCTTCGGAACCTGCGCTGGGGCATGTCTACGAGCCCCCTTTCCGATTCTCCCCTGGCCGGGATGGACCGGTCGAGGTGTTATGGGACGAGGATCGCCCGGCCGCGAACCCGGCCGGCGTCGAGATCTTGGATGGCCTCAACGGCGTTGCTCAGCGGGTAGGTCCTCGTGTGCAGCGTGACCTTGCCGGTCTGGGCCAAGACCATAAGCTCGGCGAGGTCGTTGTAGGTGCCGACGATGTTGCCAATGATGTTGCGCTCAGTGGAGATGATGTCGAGCGTCGGGATGTGCACTGTGCCGCCGTACCCGATGACGAAGTACGACCCGGCTCGCGCCGTCATCGCGAACCCATCCTGCTCGGCGCCCTGCTCGGCGACAAAGTCGAGCACGACGTCGCCACCGCGGCCGTTGGTCAACTGGCGGACCTCTTCGACCTGACTGCCGTCAGCGACCACTGTGTGGTCGGCGCCAAGTTGCTCTGCGAGTTTGAGCGCGTCGGGATTGCGGTCCACGACGATGATCCTTGTCGCAGTGAGTGCGGCTAGGCACTGCACACCGATATGGCCGAGACCGCCTGCGCCGATCACCACCGCGGTGGTGCCCGGGTAGAGCAGCGGGATTGCCTTGCGTACGGCGTGGTACGCGGTGATGCCGGCGTCGGCGAGCGCAGCCACGTCCTGTGGGCGGGTCTGTGGGTCGAGCTTGACGCAGGCCCGGGCCGAGGTCAGCAGGTACTCCGCCATCCCACCGTCGTTGTCCGACAAGCCCGGGAAGTAGTTGCCAGTGCAGTGCATGTCGTTGCCGCCACGGCAGGCTTGGCACAGTCCGCAGGTCGGCGACGGGTGCAGGATGACCGTGTCACCCACGTGGACATTGGTGACGGCCGAGCCGACCTCGTGGACCCACCCGGCGTTCTCGTGGCCGAGCGTGTACGGCAGGGTCGGGCTCATCGCCTCGGCCCACTGGCCCTCGATGATGTGCAGGTCGGTGCGGCACACGCCGGCGCCGCCGATCTTCACGACAACGTCGAGCGGGCCGCTGACGGTCGGCTCGGGTACGTCCTCGACCACGGGCTCCTGGTGGTACGCGTGCAGCCGCACGGCCTTCATCGGTCCTCCTCGCCTTCTCCTCTGGTCTCGTACCGCTGTCGCAGCATGCCACGGCAAATGCTGGCGTTGGCCTCCGTGCTGATGCGCGTCGTGCGTGCCCGCCGCAGGTGAAGCGGCAGGGCGTCTTCGCTGATTGGTCCACCCGTCGCCGGATCGATCAGCAGCGGGGAATCGTCGCCAGCTGGCAGGCCGAGCTCGGCCCGTCGCTGCCGGAGCCGGTCCAACTCGCGCGAGGGGGGTACCTCTGCGAGGGTCAACCGCGCCAGTGCAGCCGGATCGACGCCGGCGGCGACGAGCGGCCGGCAGACCAGGTCCGTACCGGCCATGACGGCCTTGCGGAGGAAGTCGGCGCGCAGCTCGTGCAGCTCGCCGACCGCCTCGCCGCCGAATGACCGCGCGAATCCGGCCTCCGCGGCCACCCCGCCATTGATCGCGGCGGCAGCGAAATGGTCTTCCAGCACCACCTCGGTGCTGCGGACACCCTCAAGCGCCGACACGGCGTCGTACGTGTCGGCGACCATGAGGAAGGCGAAGTTCGGCGCGCAGAAGTAGGTCGGAAGCCGCAGCCGCACCTGGGCATCTCCGGCCGCCGAAACGGCACACGACGCGACGAAGCCGAGCGATGTGATCGGCTCGTCCAGCTCAGGGTCGCGTACTCTCTCGAGCGCGGACAGGAGGCGCGACCCGTCGACGGCAGTCGTCATGCCGTCGCCGTCGGGGAGTCCGCGGTCACTGCGACCGCGTCGTCGCGTGCTGCCGGGGTTCCCTGACCGGGCTCGAGCCGGTACTCCGGCGGGACCTCGATGTCATACAGCTTGGCCGCGTTCAGGCCGAGGATCTTCTTCTTCGCGGTCGTCGTCAGTGGCGGGTAGTCGGAGTAGGTGTCGTCCGGATAATCGAAGTCGACGAAGCCCTCGACCTGCCACTTCGGTTCCCAGATCGCATAGTCGCTGCCGAAGGTCATCTTGTCCTCACCGACCCAGAACATCAGCTCGCCGATGCATCGGGCGCAGAACCGCGGCCGGGCATGCATCAGTGCGCCGATCACCACCGCCAGGCCGGCGTACACGTTGGGCTCTTGTGTCGCCATGTAGCAGAAGTCGTCGATGCGCGGGATCCCGGAGTGTTCGACGATGAAGTTCAGCTCCGGGAAGTCGGTCGCCGCATGGTCGACGTCCGTCATATCGAACGCGTCCTTGTCTAGCGGCCAGATCGTCGGCCCCTTGTGGGCGTGGATGTTCTTGATGCCGAGCTCCTGGCAGGCCTCCAGGAACCGGTACGCCTCCGGGTCAGTGAGCTTCCAGCCGCGCGAGCCTTGCCGCCATTCGGCGGTGTACAGCTTGACGCCGCGGCACCCGTACCGCTCGACATCCATGCGCAGTTTCTTCAGGCCGTCCTCACCCTCGCGGGGGTCCCAGCGGGTGTTGAGGATGAACCTGCCCGGGTGCTTCTCGTACAAGATCGCGTCCCGCTCGACGGTGTTGAATCCTTCCTTGTACCACTCCTTCAGATTCGTGGGCTGGAAGATCGCGACGTCTACGTGGCCATCGTCGAAGACGTCCTTCATGAAGTCGTCCTCGGAGTACTTCTGGTACTTCTCCAGCGGCCACCGGGTGTCCTCAGGCCCCAGCCCGTGGTAGCCGTAGAAGCACTCGATCCAGCCCTTGGCATATTGCTCGGCGCCTGGAACCCAGTTGTCTGGGGCGGCATTCCAGTAATGCGTGTGGCTATCGACGACGAAGTACTTCTCTCCATCCTTCTCGTACACGGAAGCCTCCTTCTCCGGGTGGGACCGAGTGCTCCTGCGGTGACTCACCGACCAAGCGGTTCGACACCACGTTCGTAGCGAAGACCGCCTCGAATCCGCCGTCAATGGCCGCCGACGCATCGGCCTACGATCTCTTGTGGGCTCTTCGCACGTCGTCTCCGCGCTGCTTGGGCTGTTAGTTGGTGGCGTGGGTGGCCGGCTTGCGATGATGTTGCTCGCGCGGCTGAACCCCGAGGTCACCTGGCGTCACCAGTGACGACGGATTCACGATGGGGCAGTTCACCGTGTCGGACACGCTGAATCTGCTGCTTGTTGGGACTCTGCTTGGCGTTGTCGGGGCCGGCATTTACGCGCTGCTCCGCGGCCTGCGAATCGGCCCGCGCTGGTTCCAGGTCCTCACCATCGGCGCCGGACCCGCCGTGGTGGTGGGTGCAATGATCGTGCACACCAACGGGGTCGACTTTCGACTGCTCGAGCCGACCTGGCTCGCGATCGGCCTCTTCGTCGCAATACCTGGCATTTACGCGGCCCTGCTCACACTTCTTGCCGAACGCGTGCTCCATCCGGGCGGCTGGTGGGAGCGCGCGCCGTTCCCACTGGCCAGAAGCGCCGATCTCTGCGGTCCTCGCGGCGATCCTCCCGCCGGCCAGTCCGGCGGGCGACGCCATGGGCGACGGTCATCTTCGCACCTCCGGGTTGACGACGTTGATCGGTGAGCCGGCCTCGTACGCGTTGATCTGATCGAAGACGTCGGAGAATTGCAGTTCCCACTCCTCGCGGGTGACATATCCGATGTGGGGTGTGCAGACGACGTTGTCCATAGTGAGCAGTGGGTGAGTTGGGTCGCGTACCGGCTCGTGCTCGAACACGTCAATGGCAGCCATGCCCGGACGACCCACTCGCAGCGCCTCGACGAGCGCGCCGGGTTCGATCAGTCCGGCTCGGCTGGTGTTGACAAGCAGGGCCGTCGGCTTCATCCGTCGCAGGTCGTCGCGGGTGACGATGCCTCTAGTTGTGGGCAGAAGCCGCATATGGAGGCAGAGCACGTCGCAGGTCTCGAAGAAGCTTTCCTTGTTCTGTGCTGTCGTGAGGTCGTCGGCCCGGGCTCGTGACAGCGAGTCCGGTCGGGCCCAGACGAGCGCGTTCATCCCGAAGGCGGTCCCATAGCCCGCGACGATCTTTCCGATCCGGCCGTAGCCGTAGATACCGAGCGTCTTCCCTCTCAGCGAGCTGCCGACGCCAGCTTGCCAGCCGCCAGCCTTTAGCGACGCCACCTGCTGCGGTATCTGGCGCATCGCGGCGAGCACCAGGGCCCACGTCAGCTCGGCCGTCGCGTAGGAGGGGGTGCCGGCGTGCAGGTTCGAGCACACCATCACCCCCAGCCGTGTACAGCTGTCGACGTCGATGTGCGGGTAGACGCTGCGCTGGCTGATCAGGCGCAGGTTCGGAAGGCGCTCCAAAAGTGCGGCGCGCATCTCGGTCCGCTCCCGAATCAGCACGAGCGCCTCGAAGTCTGAAAGGCGCTCGGCGAGGAGATCCGTGTCCTGCACGTGATCGGTAAATACGGTAACCGTGTGGCCCGTCAGCTTTTCAAAGCAGGCCAGCGTGCGCAGCGTGTCAAACCAGTCATCGAGGATCGCGACCTTCACCAGTCACCGCCGCTCGATCCGAGACCATGACGTCTCTCCTTTATCAAACGCTTGCGCTCAGCCGATGACGCCGCACTGGCGAGCGCAGTGCACACTGCGCCGTACCCTCAACCGGGTGGGGCGAAGAACTCGAGTGCGATGCCGTCGGGGTCGCGGAAGCTCACGGCCGAGCCGTAGTGCGCATCCTTGATCTCACCGTGCTCGTGCCGAGCTCGTCGAGTCGGAGCGCCCACTTCTTGAGCTCCGCTCGGTCCGCGCAGCCGAACGCCGCGAGGTTGCGAACCGTCAGCGCCACGTGCGTGACGGCTGGGAACAGCTTCATGCATCGGTTCCTTCCTGCGAGTTGATGGGACGACGGGTCATCTCAGGCGCCGAAGTGCACCCTCGCGGTCCCGCAGCCCACGCTCTGAACCCAGACGTTCTGAAACCCCTGGATATCGCTGGCGATGTCTCTCGTCGAGACGATCATTTGAGCGGTAAACGACTCATCGTTCGCGTCGCCAGCTCGGTAAAAGTCCGCTTTGAGCACGACGGTGTCGGCATTGGTGCTGGCTGGCTTCAACGCCTCATCCGCAGAACCGGTGCACTTGAACGCGGTGGTCCTAAGGAGCTCCTCGGTGTCCCAGCGGACGCCCTCTCCTTGCAGGCACCCACTCAGGAGTCCCGCACCTACGTCCGCAGTGCAGCTGAAGCCGCCGCCAGCGTGCACGGAACCGGCTGTGGAGTTGA
>JBKPTD010000022.1:0-39757 GCA_046735375.1 Actinomycetota bacterium
CACCCAGCACCCGAGCGGATCACCCTAGTAGGCAGCCCCACGGATCAGGTCGTAAAGGGGTCAAATTCGGATGCCACACCAGGGTCAGTTTCACGTGCCGTCGACAGCAGGAAAGGAATACCCATTTGCCCGCTTGCACCAAGCCGGGGCTACCACATAACCTCCGCGGACGGTGCCATAGTTAGCTCTGCCGCTGTGGTGAAATTCGCGCGACCGGGGGATGTCGTCGGCGTTTCTTGATGTCTCAACGCGGCCCCGAGAATTCAATGTCAGTCGAGCGGGATGCCCTCTTCTTGCTCGAAATGGAAGGCGGTGCAAGGTGCGGCGATTAGCAGTTTCCGTGGTCATTGTCCTGGCAGTCGGGATGCTACCGATTGCCGCAGGTCCTGCCGACCCTGCGACTCCGGCCGACACGGCCGCGGAGAGCCTGCAGGCCGACCTTACGACGACGGCTTCGCCGACCTGGCCGTGGGCGTCCCCGGCGAATCCGTCGGCAGCGCCAATGAAGCGGGCGCGGTTAACGTGCTGTATGGCCGTGCCGCGGGGTTGACCGGGTCCGGCAGCCAGCTCTTTACGCAGAACACGTCCGGCGTGGGCAGCAGCGCCGAGGCGGGCGACTCCCTGGGTGACGCGTTAGCCGCCGGTGACTTCAACAATGACGGCTTCGCAGATCTGGCCGTGGGCGCGCCAGGCGAGTCCAGCAACATCCTTGCGATCGGCGCGGTCAACGTGCTGTACGGAGGCGCCGCAGGGCTGACTGGAACAGGCAGCCAGTTCTTTACCCAGAGCACGTCCGGCGGGGACACCGGCGAGGAGCACGACTCATTCGGTGACACGCTGACCGTGGGCGACTTCAACAACGACGGCTTCGCAGATCTGGCGATTGGCGTGCCGTTCGAGTCCGTTGGCAGTGTCCTAGAGGCTGGCGCGGTGAACGTGTTGTTCGGCAGCGCTGCGGGGTTGACCGCGACCGGCAGCCAGTTCTTCACTCAGGACACATCCGGGGCGGACACTGCCGAGGCAGGCGACTCGTTCGGCAGCACGTTGGCGTCCGGTGACTTCAACAACGATGGTTTCGCAGATCTGGCCGTCGGCGTGCCGTTCGAGTCCGTTGGCAGCGTCCTCGAGGCTGGCGCGGTGAACGTGCTGTCTGGCAGCGCGGCGGGGCTGACCGCGACCGGCAGCCAGTTCCTCACCCAGGACACCCCTGGCGTGGGCAGCGCCGCCGAGGCAGGCGACTCATTCGGCGGCGCATTGGCCTCCGGTGACTTCAATCATGACGGCTTCGCCGACCTGGGCATCGGTGTGCCGATCGAGTCCAGCACCATCTTTGCGGTCGGCGCGGTCAACGTGCTGCCGGGCAGCGCGGCGGGGTTGACCGGGAGTGGCAGCAAGTTCTTCACCCAGAACTCGCCCGGGGTCGGCAGTTCTTCTGAGGAGGGGGACTTCTTCGGATTCGCGTTGGGGTCGGGGGACTTCAATGGCGACGGCTTCGCCGACCTGGGCGTCGGTGTGCCGTTCGAGTCCAGCAGCATCGCTTCGGTCGGCGCGGTCAACGTGCTGCGGGGTCGCGCGACGGGTTGACCGGGACTGGCAGTCAGTTCTTCACCCAGAACACGGCGGGGGTAGGCAGCACCGCCGAAGAGGGCGATGTGTTCGGCTTTGCGCTCGCCGCTTCGGGCCCGGAGGGCCCGAGCATGGTGCAGGGCCCGACGGGACGGTCGGCCACGCCATTGTCCAACCGGCTGCGGGACCTGTGGACAGCCCGCTAACGCCGTGAGACATGGTCAGGTTCGTGCCTCTGTCAAGCTGGGGGCACGAACCTGGCAGGCTCGTTCCGGTCGCGCTGTCGCAGAATCGAGTCGTGGCGGCACGGTCGTACTGGGGGGTGACTCCACGCGAGAGCATCGAGGCTGAGTGCGCCAGGCGGGGGAGAGAGGCGGTCGTCGACGGATGCGCGCGGCTGGCTTCCGGCGGCGAGGCCGATCCGACGCTGATCGTGGCCCTGGGCGGACCTGCGGCCCGTGGACTCCTCGATGCGGGCTTGCCTAAAGGGCAGCTCTATTGGCTGCGGGTGTGGGGAGCCAGGGGCCTGCTGTGGGTCTGGGACGACTCGGCCCTCGGCGCGCTGCGGGTGGCGCTGGCCGACGAGGCATGGCGCGTCCGGGAAATGGCGGTCAAGGTGGTGGCACGCCATCGCGTTGGAGACCTGCTCTCGACAGTGGCTGGGCTGCAGGATGATCCGGTTCCACGGGTTCAGACTGCGGCGAATCGAGCTGTCACTGTCCTTACTGCCGCCGGCGCGTGATCTCCTCAGCCTCACCGCTGCGGCTCCGTGGGATCAGGACCTAGCTCTTGTCGCAGGCCGAAGTTGGAGTGTCTTCGCCGAGTGACCAGACCGGTCGCACTGAAGTAGGAGGCCCAGGCGTCCTGTTGCAGTCATGGCCGGTGCGGGACGGGCTGGTGCAGGTCGTGGCGATCACGTGGGAGCGATCAGTTGTCGCGGTGCCGGCGGCGAGTTCGGCGGCGAACCGTGCTGGCGACGACGACGTACCCGAAGACTAGGACGATCGCGACGATTCCGGCAATGATGTAGGCCCTGATGTCATCGTTGTCGGTGTAGCCGCCCTTGCGAGACGCGTACCCAAGAGCGATAGCGGCAGGTATGCCGATGAGGGCGAGTATCCACGCGAACCCGTTCCAGAGGGCCCGCCGGCTCTGCTCAATTCGCCACTCGGCGCTCGCGACAGCAACCAGCTCGGCGGCGGCGCCCTGGGCGAGGCGGCCGAGAATGCGCCCCACCGCCATCGCTCGACCGGAGGTGTCTAGGGCACGCACCAAGGTGCGGTGATAGCTCTCGAGCGGCCGGTAGGGGAGCACCGCACCCGCGTCCGTCGCGGCGTCCACAGCGAAGGCCAGCTCCGCCTCGAGATCGCCGAGTCGGCTAGCCAGGCCCTCGAGGAATCGTCTGCTCGCGTGGGTGCTGCGGAGTTCGAGATCGGCGGCGCGGTATTCGCCCACGGCGGCATACGCCGCTGCTCTGATCTCGCGAAGCCGGGTCGCCGCACCGACGGCGAGCACGGCCGACAGGACGAACGCGTTATCGAGCAGCGGCCGATGACCAGCCGTTACCGTTGCGTTCGCGCTCAACCACGCGGCACCCTCGGTGCCCTCTTCCGGCGGGTGGTAGACGACGGCATCTGAGCGGTCCGCTGGATGCACGCGGGGATAGAGCAGCCTTGCAACGGCAGACTCATCGGGTCCTGGCTCGCTCCCGTCGCCGAAAAACGCCAAGACATGGCGCTCCGGCGCTAGCTGGCCAGACGCACCCGCGCGAGACGCGAAGACCGCATCAAACGGCGTGCCGTTGATCTCCGCGCGACCGTCGAGCAGGTCGGCGAGCAGTGGTCGCAACTCCGCCTTGCTGTTGACGACATCGAGGGCAAGCGCTGCGACCAGTCGTCCAGACGGCAGCGCGAACAGCCAGGTGGTGATGCCAAGCAAGCGTCCTCCGCTGTTGCCGCTCGCCGTCCGCAAGGATGACGGCTCGTGCGCAGTCTGCGCGAATACACCGGGAAGCTGTGCTGTGCCCGGCGCCAAGGCAAGATCGGACAGCGGGAGGTGATCGGTCACACGCGAGAGTTGGGCGCCGTCAGGGAGCGGCCACGGCGTCCCGTACACCGCCACGATACGGACCGTTGCCCGCGAACCCTTCTCGCCGTCCGGGCTTTCCTGGGCCTCTTGCTCACGTGCCACGGTCTTATCTGAGTTGGGTTCCGCCTCCTCGGCCCTCAGCTCGGCGGGCGTCGGCCGTGGGCGGCGCGGCAGCTCCCCGGTCGGCGTGTGCTCGTCCGGCGTGTGCTTGTCCTCTGGCCGGTCAGTAGCTGCCGCCGGGCGGGATGTGCTCACGAACTACGCAGCGTTCCGGATCATGCGGACGCGGTCAAGAGCGTGATCTCCTCATACCTCTGGATAATTAGCGACACGACCTCAGGTGCCGCCCCGAGTACGGGTGCCAGTGCGTCAAGGCGCGCAGCTCTGGCACCGGTGAAGAGCCGATCCGGCAAGATCCCCGGTGCCAGGACGTACGGTGCCAGCACCACCCGGTCGGCGCCCCGTCGTCTCAACTCGGTAGCC
Organism: Actinomycetota bacterium; assembly: GCA_046735375.1. Lineage (GTDB taxonomy): Bacteria > Actinomycetota > Actinomycetes > JAKEEW01 > JAKEEW01 > DASYTV01. The sequence goes on from JBKPTD010000022.1 coordinate 4,138, forward strand.
GCTGCTGCCACATCGGGACCGCCCGCTGACGCGTAGGCACAGGCGACGCCGGCCCATCCGGTGCTCGCCCATTCTGCGGCAAGCTGCTCGATCTGCCGCCGGGCAGCGGGGTCGCTGGTGCCAGCTGCGCCAAGGACAATCCCGATGCCGGGATCACCGGGCCAGATCCCAGCCTCCCGCAGCCGACGTTCGAGAGCCATGACCAACGCCGGGCTCGGGCCGAGCGCTCGAGCTGCCGTAACTTCCAAGCGTGGGTGGTCGCGTCTAGCGCGTCGCAAGGCGCGCGGGAGATCCGTCTTGGCGTGGTACGCGCGCGCGAGCAGCAACGGAACCGCCGTGGCTTGTCGTACCCCGGCGGCGTCCAGCTGTCGGAGCACGTCGGGCAGCCGCGGCTCTGACAGATCGAGGTAGGCAATCTCGACCTGGAGGTTTGCATAGCGGCTTCGAACGGCCGCACCAAGCTCCGCCACCGTCTGCGCGTGACGTGGATCCCTGCTGCCATGGGCAACCGCGACGAGCACCGGCTCGTACCTCCCGCTCAATGGTCCCCTCCCGCGTTGTGGATGCCGCACTCGTTCTTGGCGAAGCCGGCCCATCGGCCGGCCCGCGGATCCGTGCCACACACCACCCGCCGCGTACACGGCGCGCACCCGATCGAGGAATATCCATCGAGGAGCAGCGGATTGACGACGATGCCGCGCTCGGCGATGTACGCCTCGACGTCGGCGTCGGTCCACCGAGCTACGGGATTGATCTTGATCTTTCCGAACTGTGCGTCGTACTCGACCACCGCGGTGCGGGCGCGCGCCGGCGAGTCAGCCCGCCGCAGGCCGGTGATCCAGGCGTCGTAACCGGCTAGCGCCCGCCGCAACGGCTCGACCTTTCGCATCGCGCAGCATCGGTCGGGATCACGGGCGAAGAGGTCGGCACCGTAGCGGGCGTCCTGCTCCGGCACCGTGAGGGTCGGCTCGATGGTCACAACGCGGACGGGATAGGTCGCTTCGATGGCGTCTCTTGTCCCGATCGTCTCGGCGAAGTGGTATCCCGTGTCGAGGAAGAGGACGTCGACGCCCGCGGCCGTGCGCGCCACCATGTCGACCACCACCGCATTTGCCATCGAGGACGCGACCGCGAGCCTGTCGCCGAAGGTTTGCGCTGCCCAGGCGACAATCTGCTCAGCCGTCGCGTCCTCGAGGTCGACGCGTGCACTCTGCACAAGGCTACGGACCGGCGGGCTCGGTCGCAGCACCGTCTTCATGCCCGCACTCCAATCCCTAGGAACCTCACGGCGAAGATCCGTAGGCACGATCTGCACATCCAGGCCCCGTGCTCGCCCTGGCCGGCCATGCGGTCTGCGATTGCCTCTGCCGGCGGCGGGACGAGGTCCTGGTCGGCGCAGTACGGGCAGTGGAACGGGGGCTGCCGCTGCTCGCCCCACGAGGAGGCCGCGGCGGGATTCCCGGTGCCGGTCACGTGAGGTCCTCCTCGTTGGCGCGGGCGACCCAGCCCGCGAAGCGCTCCCCGTCGGCGCGCTGGGCGGCGAAGCGGCGCACCACTCGCTCGATGTAGTCGGGGACGTCTTCTGCGGTGACCTTCAGGCCGCGCAGCTTGCGACCGAATCCGGCGGACACGCCGAGAGCGCCGCCCAGGTGGACTTGGAAGCCCTCCACCTGCCGGCCTGTCCGATCGGTGACGATCATTCCCTTGAGGCCGATATCCGCGATCTGGAAGCGAGCGCACGAGTTGGGGCAGCCGTTCACGTTGATGGTCAGCGGTTCGGCGAAGCCGGGCAGTCGCCGCTCGAGCTCGTCGATGAGCCGCATTGCTCGGGCCTTGGTTTCGACGATGGCGAGCTTGCAGTACTCGATCCCGGTGCAGGCCATCATCTGGCGGCGAAAGGTGCTCGGTCGCGCCGCGAGTCCCAGCGCCTCCATGGCCGCGACGAGCGACTCGACCTGGTCGGCTGCCACATCGAGGACGAGCAGCTTCTGCTCCGTCGTCGTCCTGATCCGTGCGCTGCCGTGTTCCTCAGTGACGTCTGCGATCTTGCTCAGCAGCGGCCCGTTGACCCGGCCGACTTTGGGGGCGAACCCGACGTAGAAGCGCCCGTCGCGCTGCGGGTGCACCCCGACGTGATCCCTGGTACCGGACGGCGGTCTCGGGGGAGGACCGTCGACCAGCGGACGCCCGAGGTATTCCGGTGACTCGAGTACGGCGCGAAAGTGCTCAGGACCCCAGTCATGGACGAGAAACTTCAGCCGTGCGCGGTTGCGAAGCCGGCGATATCCGTAGTCGCGGAAGATCGCGGTGACGCCCGCCCACACGTCGGGCACCTCATGCAGCGGTACCCAGGCGCCCAGTCGTACCGCAAGCCGTGGATTCGTGGACAGGCCGCCACCAACCCAGAGGTCGAAGCCTGGCCCGCACTCGGGATGGACGACCCCGACGAAGGAGATGTCGTTGACCTCGTGGCAGACATCATGCTGTGGCGAGCCCGAGATGGCGGTCTTGTACTTCCGCGGCAGGTTGGAGAACGCGTCGTCGCCGATGTAGCGGCGCTTGATCTCCTCGATCGCTGGACTTCCGTCGATGATCTCGTCGGCGGCGATCCCGGCCACTGGCGAGCCGAGGATCACCCGTGGGGTATCGCCACAGGCTTCGGTGGTCGACAGGCCGACCACCTCGAGTTTCTCCCAGATCGCCGGGACGTCTTCGATGCGTACCCAGTGCAGTTGGATGTTCTGCCGGTCGGTGAGGTCGGCGGTTCCCCGTGCGTAGGTCGTCGAGACCTCGGCGATGGCTCGCAACTGGCTGAGATCCAACCGACCTCCGTCGATGCGGATGCGCAGCATGAAGTACTCGTCGTCGAGCTCTTCCGGGGCGAGCGTGGCCGTTTTGCCACCGTCGATGCCCGGCTTGCGCTGGGTGTAGAGCCCCCACCAGCGGAAGCGCCCACGCAGGTCGGCCGGATCGATGCCGGCGAAGCCGCGATGCGCATAGATGGTCTCGATACGGCGCCGGACATTCAGCCCGTCGTCGTCTTTCTTGACCCGCTCGTTCGGGTTGAGCGGTTCGAGGTGGCCGAGAGCCCACTGGCCCTCGCCGCGGTGTCTGCTTGCCTTGCGAGCAGGGGCCGAGGCGTCGCGGCGCGCGGTGGTCTGGGTGGTGACAGGTGTGGCGGTCTCAACGGGTACCATCGGGCGTCCTTGGCGATAAGGACGCGTGGCGACGGCCTCTGGTCGGGAGCGACAGCGGAAGAACGACGTCTGCTTCGACGATCACCGCGTGGCACCGGGCGCATCGACCACGCGCCCGGGCGGACTGGGCGGCGGTCAGACGGCCGGCATACAGCCCATGCTCGACACGCGCAGGTAGTCGACGTGCCGGCGCACGACGAGCACGAGTGCGGTGCCACTAGTCACGGGTCTAGACCTTGCCACACCTAGGGGGTGCTACGCCACCATGGTCCGAACGCCGGAACGGCTCAGTCCCCGTCGTTGTTGCCTTGCTCGTTGCCGTGTCCTTTGCCCTTCCGATCCGGAATCTGTTCCTGGAGATAGTCGATCCGGCTGCTGATGTCCTGGTAGACCGATGCGCTGAGATCACCGTTGTCGTAGCGGTCGGCCAGTCGGTGGGAGAGGTCTTCTAGCCGGGCGTGCGCGTCACGGTAGTGACCGCGCTCGACGAGGTTGACGACATTGACGAGTGTCCGGCGGATGTCAGATGCGACCCGAGGGGTGATGTCCCCATTCGCGAGTGCTGCACTGACGATGTCGCGAAGCTGCCCGATCGCCTCCTCCGAGCTCTTTGGGGCAGCCAGTACGGGTGAGCTGCGCGGGCTGGAGGTGGTCGCAGAGGTGCTGGGGCCGGTCGGATTCTGGCTCGGCTGGCCACCATTGCCGAGCGCACTCGCTGCCAGCAGCCCGACACCAATCGCGAGAAGTGCGACGGCTGCCCAGATGGCCACCTTGGCGGCGTTTAATCCTCCCAGTCGCGGATGAGCGGTCGCCCCCCCGGCCGAGTCCGGCCCGTACGCCGGCAGCACCTGCGTTTGCGATGTCTGGCGCACCGGCTGCTCCGACCGCGGGGGCGGCACGGAGGCCGACCCAAAGACCCGGTTGGAAGGTCGCGCTGCCGTGCTGATCGACCGCAGTGCCAGTGCGACCTCGGCCGCCGTGGGCCGGACTTGCGGATCTTTGGCAAGGCATGCGCGCACCAGAGACACCAGGTCGGTCGGTACGTCGTCCAGCACCGGCTCATCGTGGAGGTGGGCGTGCGCCTGTGCGCTCCAATTGCCCTGGTAGACAGTGTGGCCGGTGAGGGCGTGGGTGAGGACTGCGGCAAGCGCGTAAACGTCGGCAGCGGGGGTGGCTGCGCGCCCAGCGATCCGTTCGGGCGCGAGATAGGCGGGCGTGCCGAGCGTACGGCCGGCGGCCGTCATCGCCGCATCGCCGGCGACAGTGGAAATCCCGAAGTCGAGCAGTTTGGTGCCGGTCGGCGTCAGCATCACGTTTCCCGGGGTGATGTCCCGGTGGATAACGCCCCGCCCGTGCGCGCTCGCCAGCGCGTCGGCCACCTCGGCGCCGATCTTCGCGACCTCCGTGATCTCCAGCGGACCAGTCCGCAGCCGGGCGGCGAGGGTCGGGCCGGACAGCAGCTCCATCACGAGATACTGGACGGTCTGGCCATCCATGCCGACTTCGCCGTAGTCATATACGTGGGTGATGTGCGGGTGGTCGAGCCGGGCAGCCGCCCGGGCTTCGCGGCGCAGTCGCTGCCTGAACTCGGGGTCACCAGTCAGCGCTGCGGCGAGCACCTTGACGGCCACCTGGCGATCGAGGACGTCATCAGCCGCCTGCCAGACCGTGCCCATTCCACCCGTGCCGATCGGGTGCAGGAGCAGATAGCGGTCCGCTATGCGGCTACCGGCGGCGACGGGTGTCGGAGCTGATCCGCTATTCATCCCGACGGGGCGGCCTGCCAGCCCGGCATCGGGTAGGCGAGCGCGAACTCGCGTACCTCGGCGGCGATCCGGTCCAGCGCCGTCTCATCCTCCTTGATCGCGGCGGTGACGGCGTCGTCCATCCATGCGGCGATCCGTGGCATGTCAGCTGGGGTGAGTCCACGCGTTGTGATCGCCGGCGTGCCCAGCCTGATCCCCGACGGATCGAAGGGCTTGCGCGGATCATAGGGAACGGTGTTGTAGTTCAACTCGATCCCGGCGCGGTCGAGCGCCTGGGCGGCGGGCTTGCCGCCGATCCCCTTGCTCGTGAGGTCGGCCAGGATCAGGTGATTGTCCGTGCCGCCCGACACCAGGTCGAAGCCCCGCTCGAGGAGGGCGTCGGCAAGTGCGGCGGCGTTGGCGACAATCGCAGCGGCGTAGTCCTTGAACTCAGCGGTGGCCGCCTCGCGAAGTGCGACGGCAATGGCGGCGGTTGTGTGGTTGTGCGGCCCACCCTGCAGGCCGGGAAAGACGGCCCGGTCGATGGCCTTTGCGTGCTCCGCCGTGGACATCAGCATCGCGCCGCGCGGACCGCGCAGCGTCTTGTGCGTCGTCGTCGAGATCACGTCCGCGTATGGGACTGGCGACGGGTGCGCCCCGCCGGCGACCAGTCCGGCGATGTGGGCGATGTCGGCGGCGAGGACGGCATCGACCTCGTTCGCGATCGCGGCGTACTGCTCGAACTCGATCAGACGCGGGATCGCCGTCCCGCCACAGAAGATCAATTTGGGTCGCTCGGCGAGCGCCAGCGAGCGCACCTCGTCGAAGTCCACCCGGCCGGTGTCCTTGCGCACGCCGTATTGGACGGGCCTGAACCACTTGCCCGTAGCCGACACGTTCCAGCCGTGGGTGAGATGGCCACCCATGGGTAGTGCCATCCCCATGACCGTGTCGCCGGGTTGCAGGAAGGCGAGATAGAGCGCCAGGTTGGCCGGGGATCCCGAGTAGGGCTGGACATTGGCGTGGTCGACACCGAACAGCGCCTTCGCCCGTTCGATGGCGAGTTGCTCAACCTGGTCGATGACCTGCTGACCCTCGTAGTAGCGCCGGCCGGGATAACCCTCGGAGTACTTATTGGTCAGTACGGTCCCGGTCGCCTCCAGAACGGCCCTCGAGACGTAGTTTTCGCTCGGGATCAAGCGGATCTTCTCCGCCTGCCGGAGGCCTTCCGCGTCGACCAGCCGGGCGATCTTCGGGTCGGCCTCGGCAAGGCTGGCGAGGAGGCTTGAAGTCTGTGTCATGTCGGCCATATCTCCACCTGATAACGGCAGCGGCGGCGCCCCTGAGACTAGCAGCGCCGGGCGTACGATCACCCGCGACGGAACCCGCCCACGGCAGTCCACCCCAGGCGCAGCGAGGTCGATGTGAGACTCAAAGGCTCTCGTGACCGCGCTCCGGTGCTGACTGCCGGCGTGGTCAGCGTGGGGCTGGCCGCCGCCTGCCTGGTCGGCTGTGGTTCCTCGGGCGAGCACGCTCCGCAGGAGACGTCGCCACGATCGCTGCCAGCCATGACAGTGACGAGCAGCGCCTTTGCCGAGGGCCAGCCGATCCCGAAAAAGTACGCCTGCAAAGATCGCGGCGGCGACAACCTATCGCCGCCGCTCGCCTGGTCCAACATCCCGAACGGCGCGACGAGCATCGCTGTGGTCGTGACTGATCCCGATGCCGACGACTTCGTGCACTGGGTGCTGGTCGACGTCCCGCCGGAAGCGATGTCCTTCACCGAGGCTCAGGTCCCGGCCGGCGTGCGCAAGGTCAGGCCGTGGATGGGCCCCTGCCCGCCCAGCGGCCTGCACCATTACGTCTTCACGGTGTACGCACTCGGCCGGGCCATTCCGGCCGATGTCACCGATCCGTCAGATGTGATCACAGCGGTCCGCGACGCCGCCGTGGGTCGGGGTGAACTCACCGGCACCTACAGTCACTAACCACAGCGCGTTCATCTGGAGCGCCGGGCGGAGAGGCCGGTGCATGCGCGCAGTGCCTTCCAGTCTTGTACGGCCGCGCCAGCCGCGCTGCCGGTCACTACCTGCGCCAGGCCGCCGCCCTGAGGGATGCGGGCCGGTAGCCACCGCACCTCGCTGACGGCACCGTCGCTCACAGAGAGCATCAGCACGCCGGTGATCGCCTCGCGCTCAGAGTTCGTGCCGTACCACATGAAGTTGCCAAGGCCATAGTCGACAAAGGTGCGGTCGAGCCAACCCGCGCCGAGCAGCACATGGGCGTGGGCACCGACGATGATGTCGGCACCGGCGCCGGCGAGCGACTGCGCGAGTGTGCGCTGCTCGGGGGTTGGGCACCCAACCCGTTCCGTCCCCCAGTGCATGAAGACGATCACGATGTCGGCCTTCTCGCGGGCCTTATCGACGGCGTCGATCAGGCGCCGCGGCTCACGCGCGGATGCCACCCCCGGCGTCGACGAACCAGCCGCCCACCTGGCAGCCGTCCAGTCTGGCACCTGGGTGGCAGCGAGGACGGCCACCTTGCGGCCCTTGATCGTGGATGTGTACGGCGCGAATGCCTCCTCGGCATCGCGCCCGATGCCGATCACTGGAATCTGGTTAGCCGCCTTGGCAGCCAGCGTGTCGGCAAGGCCGTCGGCGCCGAAGTCCACCGCGTGGTTGTTGGCCATCGACACCACGTCGACGCCGGCCTGTTTCAGCGCGTCGAGTGCCGTCGCCGGCGCGCGAAAGTGGTACTTCTTCGGCTCGGGTGCCCCGCGGGTGGTGATGGCCGTCTCGAGGTTGACCACCGCCAGGTCAGCCGCCGACAGCATCCGCGCGACGGGTGCAAGGCCGGCCGGGTCGTCGAGGTAGGGCGCAATTTCCTCTTCAAAATGGACGTCCCCGGCGAACGCCATCGTGATGGTCTTGTCACCCGCGGCGGCGGTGGATGCGCCGTCGGCGTGGCCGCCGCCAGGTTTGACCTTGGTCGTCGCCAATGTTGCGACCGAGTTCGGCGCGCTCGCCGGCCCATTGTCGGTAGGGCCGCACGCCGCCATGGTCGATACAGCCAGGAGGGCGGATGCCGGGATCAGCGCGCGCCCTAAACCCATGGCAGCCGAGCGTAGCGGCGCGCGGGTCCGGTGCCCGGGAGGTAGCCCCGTCTGGGAAGCCACCCGCGTAACTCAGTCTGGGATCTCGGGCGTAGCGCGTGACACGATCGCGGCAGTGTCCACGCCGCGCGGGAGCGTACCGAACGCGTATCCCCAATCCTGGTCGAGGCGAGATGCGCAGAACGCGTCTGCCACCGCCGGGTCGCCATGGCGCAGGAGCAGAGATCCCTGGAGGACGAGTGCCATTCGCTCGGCGAGTCTCCGTGCTCTCGCCTCCATCCCGTCGAGATCGGCGAGTGCCTGCAGCAGATCCTTCACGGCTGCGTCGAATCGCCCGTCCGCGCCGGAGGCGAGGCCGATCTCGGCCAAATAGGCGTCCAGCCCGGCGGGGGACCGGCGAAGCGCGCGGAGCACATCAAGCGTGTTGACGTTCCCGGAGCCTTCCCAGATCGAGTTCAGCGGTGCTTCTCGATAGAGCCGAGGCATGCCGCTCTCCTCGACGTAGCCGTTGCCGCCCAGGCATTCCAATGCTTCGCCCACAAGGGTCGGCCCACGTTTGCAAACCCAGTACTTCCCCATGGCGACGGCGATCCGCAGGAACTCCCTTTCTTCTCCGGCTTCGGCGGATCCATCCATAGCAGCGGCAAGGCGCATCGCCAGCATGGTGGAGGCCTCGGACTCGACCGCGAGGTCTGCGAGGACGTTGCGCATGAGGGGTGCGTCGGTAAGCAGCATGCCGAAGGCCCGCCGATGTGCGCAGTGATGGGTCGCCTCGGCAACGGCGCGTCGCATGAGAGCTGCTGAGCCGAGAATGCAGTCCAGCCTGGTGGCCGAAACCATCTCGATGATCGTCGAGATGCCACGCCCCTCGTCGCCAAGCCGTTGTGCCCAGGTGGCGTCGAACTCGACCTCGGCCGAAGCGTTAGATCGGTTGCCGAGCTTGTCCTTCAACCGCTGGAGGCGAAAGGCGTTGCGTGCGCCGTCCGGCATCACTCGAGGAACGACGAAGCACGTCAGGCCTCCTGGCGCTTGGGCGAGGACCAGAAACACGTCGCTCATCGGCGCAGAGCAGAACCATTTGTGCCCGGTGAGCAGGTAGCCGCCGGTAACGGGTTCCGCCCTCGTGGTGTTCGCACGCACATCCGAGCCGCCCTGCTTCTCGGTCATGCCCATCCCCGCGAGCACGCCTGCCTTCTTCGATGCCGGCCGGAGCCCGGGGTCATACTGCCGCGCCGTCAGCAGCGGCTCCCACTCGGCAGCGAGGTCGTCGTCGGCCCGCAGCGCAGGCACTGCCGCGTAGGTCATCGAGATCGGACAGCCATGTCCGGCCTCTACCTGACTCCATGCGTAGAACTTGGCGGCTCTGAGCAGGTGATTGGGGGCACCAGCCGCGTCCCGCCACGGAGCGGCGTGAAGTCCGTTCTCCACGGCGACGGTCAGGAGCCGATGCCACGACGGATGGAACGCCACCTCGTCGATGCGATTGCCATAGCGGTCGTAGGTCTGCAGGACGGGTGGGTTCCGGTCCGCCTCGATGGCCCACTGCTGAGCCTGCTGTGAGCCGGCCATCCGGCCCAGCGCTGCAAGCTCATCGAGATGGCTCTCGCCTCCGTACCGCCGCACCGCCTCGACGAGAGCCGCGTCCGCGGAGTACACGTCGTAGCCGACGAGTGGTGGTGCCTGGTTGGTCACCTCGTGCGTTGCCACATCCCGAGTATCGCCAGCCGATCGGCGCAGCGCTCTCGTGGGGCTGCGTGGACGTAGATCTACTGAAACGGGGTACGGAACTCGCAGGCCGCGAACCCGCGTGGCTTCGGCGTTCGGCTCAAGACCAATTGGCGATTTGTGCCGAATTCTGGTGTCATCGGTGACTGCGTGTTACTGGTCGCCGACGACTAACGCGGAGGGGTGAGCAATGGCTGGTATGCAAACAGGCGGCAGTCGGACTCGTGCGACCGAGCCTGAGACCGGTTGGCCACCGCAGGAGCGGTCGCCTCGTGGCCGCCTGCCGCGCTGGCCAACGAGGGCTCTCCCGCTCGTCGCGATCATCACTGCAGTGATCTTGGTGTTGAGCTTCGCAGGTCTCATCCGCCTGCTCCCGGGGCTGCACAACCCCTTCAGTGAGCGTGACGTGGACCGCAGCCAGCCCGTCATTTTGCAGTCGATCCAGGACCTCAGCCGCTATGAGGCGGCAGCGGGCAACTTTCAGGTGGTCATCGACCTCGAGAAGGACGCCAGGTTCTTGCCGTCGGTGATCCGGGGTCAGCGCACGCTCTTCGTCGCCGCCGGCAGTGTCGGCTCCTACGTGGACTTCAGCCAGATCGGCGACGGTGCCGTCGAGGTCAGCAACGGCCGGCGGAGTGTCACCATCACCCTGCCCGCGCCAGCCCTGGACAAGACCAACCTGGACAGCGAGCGGAGCTATGTCTTCGCACAACAGCGCGGGCTCCTCGACCGGATCGGATCGCTCTTCTCCGGCAACACCAACAATCAGCAACAGCTGTACGTCCTGGCCGAACAGAAGATCCAGACTGCCGCGAAGGAAAGCGGCCTGATTGACCGTGCCGAGAAGAACACGCGCGCCATGCTCGTCGGAATGCTCGGCTCCCTGGGCTTCACGAATGTGACGGTGAACTTCGCCCCGCCGCAGCCCTGATCGGCACTGCTCAGAACGGCGGCCTGATCGTGCGTGCCGAGAAGAACACGCGCGCGCTGCTCGTCTGGACGCTCAGCGAAGCGAGCGGTGCTGAGCTGTGCGTGGATTGCTGCTGTTGGCGACTGTAAATCGCGCAGGCTAGTAGCCAAATGTCTGAATCATGCCGATCAGCTCGGGCTCCCTCAGCGGTATGCGCGAATCACCGTCATCCTGTTGACAGGAATTCGCGCATACCCGTTTGCTAGCAGGAGCGTAGCGGGATCTTTTGGACATCTAGCCTCGTCCGTGCGCGAATCACTGTCGCCAACAGCAGCAATTCGCGCACTTGGCGCAGCCGAGCCAGCGCGGACAACCCCGTCAGCGACCGTAGCGGTGACGGGAGCCTGGCGTACCGGCCACTGAACGCGGAACGAGTGTCCGTTGCACGCACTGGGCGTCGGCCCGACGATGACCGCCTACGAGCAGGCAGCCATACCGAGGGTTCTCTCACGGTGGGCCCGGGGATCGCGTGGCGCTCAATCGCCTGGTCGCAGGGCCATGGCGTGACAACTTCGAGTTCGGTCGTCACCACGTCCCGGTGAAGGCGGAGCAAAGGCGCGGGCGAGGCGGATCAAGTTGGGGCGACAGCTACGGGCCGGTGAAGGCGGCGACGAGCCCGGCCACGACTCCCGAACCGAACAGCAGCGCAGCAACCGCAAAGAACGTGTAGATGAGCCATTTTCGCCAGCCGTGTGCACGCTTTGCACCGGCCAGCAAGGCCGCGTCGCGCTCGATCTGTCCCTCGATTGTGAAGGGTGCGGACGAAGGCAGGCCGAAGTTGGGCGGTCCCGGGTTCTCAAAGGTACGCAGCGGCATCGTGGGCTGCTGTCCGAACTCGTCAGGACGTCGGCCCGCATCTCCCATGTCAACAGGATGACATCGAGTGAACGTAATGGGCTCTTGATGAGGTGAATTTGGGCTGGCTGCCACGGTCTGGGGTGCGACGACTCGATGAGCTGGGGCGTCGGAGCGTATGCGGCAACGCGACGATCAGACACTAGATCCCGATCGGGCCTGCCGTCTTGCTGACATCGCCCCACCTGATCGGCGAGGGACGCCAAGGCTTGGGGAATTGCATGGAGCGCAAAACCGCTATGGCTGGGCGTAGGCGGTGCGTACACTAATCCAGCGCGTCCGCGACCCTCGCGATCTCGGAAGGGGGTGGGTCCCATGGCCGTCGTTGTCTTTTGCCTGCCTTCGCCCACCCGTATTGCTTCCTGGGCTGCAACCGCCTGATCTCGCTGGACACATTGGCGCACACGCCAACCCGGATCCGCGCGATCGCGGCGGACGGCCGCTGATCCGAAGGGTTCACTCCAACCTTGTCTTCCTCGATTGATCTGTTGTCCCTTGGCTGGGACGACGGATTTGCCGCGTCGTACAGCCCGTACGATGCGCCAAACCGCACCCCGGCGCGGGTCACTCGTGTCGACCGTGGTCAGGTCGAAGCGGTCCTGTCGGCAGGTCCGGTCCGCGCCGTCATCCCCAAACGTCTGCTCGCCGCAGCCGCCGACGATCCCACGCAGTACCCGTGCACGGGAGACTGGGTCGTCCTCGCCGACGCGAACGGAGACCACAGTCGTCCAAATGGCGACGATCCGGTCCGGATCACCGAGACGATCCCGGACGCAGATCGAGTCAACCGCGAAGACCCGATCTCGTTCACCGTGGAGGCGGTGTTGCCGCGGCGTACGGCGTTCGTCCGTGCCGGGGTGGCTAAGGGCGTAGCCCTCGGCCAGGTCCTCGCAGCGAACGTCGACATCGCGGTGATCGCTGAGGGTCTCTGGCCCGAGCCCGACTTTGGCCGCATCGAGCGGCTGCTCGCGCTCGCGTGGGAAAGCGGCGCTCAGCCCGTGGTCGTCCTCACCAAGGCGGATTTGGCGGTCGACGCGGATCAACTGCGCGACGACGTGGCTGCCACGGCTCCTGGAGTCGATGTCTACGCGATCTCTGCCACGACCGGGGCTGGCATGGCGGCGCTGGCACCGTACGTCGGGCACGGCCGAACGATGGCGCTGCTTGGCCGCTCAGGCGCCGGAAAGTCCACGCTGGTCAACGCGCTGGCGGGTACGGACGTCATGGCTACCCGGGCTGCGCGCAGCGACCACAAGGGCCGGCACACCACGGTCCACCGAGAGCTCGTCAGGCTCCCGTCGGGCGGCATGGTCATCGATACTCCGGGGCTGCGATCGATCGGTCTATGGGACACCGAGGCCGGTCTCGATCTGGTCTTCGCCGATATCGACGAGCTGGCACAAAGCTGCCGGTTCGGGGACTGCGGACATCTGAGCGAGCCCGGCTGCGCGGTTCTGGCAGCGATCGAGGACGGCACGCTGCCTGTCCGGCGACTGGAGAGCTGGCGCAAGCTCCAGCGGGAGGCAGCATGGATGGCCGCGCGGTCAGATGCCCGACTGAGGCAGCAGCGGGTCGCTGCATGGAAGAGGATCCACCGCGACATTCGCCGAAGTGGGCAGGTACGGCGCTAGAGCTGCCAACCAACGAAGTGCCAACCAACAGAGCTTGACCACTGCGAGCCGCGGGTACGGGGGCCCGGGCAGCCAGTGATCATGGTTGGATAGCGGAGCATGCCGTAACGTGCTCGGGTGGTCGTTCGGGTCAACGCCATCATCGGCGCCGTCGCGGCAGTAGTGGCTGTCGTCCTCGCGGTCGTCTTCCTCGTCATCGTGCCAGGGGAGGACAAGGAACAGGACCCAGCGACGGCTGCAGCCTCTGCGTTCATCAACGGCTGGGCGGCGGGAGACCTCGCCCGCGCGGGCAGGGCGACCACCGCGCCACCGGATGCGGAGGCAGCGCTGAAAGAGGCCGCGGATCGCCTGTCTGTCACGGCGACGCACATCGGCCGGCTAGTTGTCGCGGTGGACAACAACGGACGGACGGCGACTGCACGTTTCTCCGTCCAGGACACCCTGGCCGGCCTTGGTGACTGGAACTACCAGACGGCAGCGCATCTGGAGAAGGCAGCGGACGGTGCCTGGAAGGTGACCTGGTCCCCTCAGGTCATCCATCCGCAGCTCACCGCGCAAGCTCGGCTGGGCAGGGAGCGGGATGTTCCTGAGCGCGCGCCGATCCTTGACCGGGACGGCAAACCGCTCGTTACCGAAAGGCCGGTGATCACATTCGGCGTCTGGCCGAGCAAACTCGCCGATCCGGATCGCGCTTACGACGCCATCGGCAAGAACCTCGATGTCGACGTGGCCACGCTGCGCTCCCGCGTGGCCAAGACACAGAAGGATCAGTTTGTCGAGATCATCACGCTACGAGAGTCCGAGGCCGGCCGGGCGGCGGCAGCGCTCAAGGGCATCCCTGGGGTGATCCAACGACAGGGAACTCGCCCGCTCGCACCGACCAGGGAATTCGCACGCGCGGTCCTCGGCACTGTTGCCCCGGCCACGGCGGAATCGCTGAAGAACGCCGGTCCGACCGCCTCGCCCGCGGACCTCGTCGGCTCCTCCGGACTGCAGGCGGCTCAGCAGAGGCGCCTCGCTGGCACACCCACAGGGAAGGTCGTGCTCGTCGACAGGAAGACCGGTGACGCGGTTGCCACGCTGCACGAATTCAGCGGCCAGCCGGGGAAGCCACTCCAGACGACCTTGGACCTGACCGTACAGAAGGCCGCCGAGGCGGCGCTGTCCCCGGTGGGGAAGCCGGCTGCGCTAGTGGCGGTGCAGGCGTCCACCGGACAGATCCTCGCCGCGGCAAACGCCCCCGGCGCACAGGGTCAGAATCTCGCGTTCGATGGGCGCTATCCGCCCGGATCGACTTTCAAGGTGGTAACCACGGCAGCACTCCTTGACGCCGGCGTTTCCCCAACCGATCCGGTGAAGTGTCCGGAGACCGTCACCGTGCAGGGCAAGGACTTCGAGAATCAGGACACCTTCGCGCTCGGGACGGTGCCTTTCCGCACCGATTTCGCGCAATCGTGCAACACGGCGTTCGTAGGGCTCCGTGAGCGGCTATCCGGCGACGCCCTGCCCAAGGTCGCAGCTCAGTTCGGGCTCGGTGGTGAGTGGCGGGTCGGCGTGGCGGCCTTCAGCGGCTCGGTGCCGGAGCCGGCCGCCGACGTCGACAAGGCGGCCGAGATGATCGGCCAGGGCAAGGTGTTGATGAGCCCGCTCGCCATGGCGAGCGTGGCGGCGACGGTAGCAGCAGGGGAGTTCCACCAGCCCTACCTGCTCGAGGACCCCGCTCTGCTGCCCGATTCCGCCCGGTTCCGCGCAGCGACGCAGGTGTCGGTAGCGATCACCAAGGAGCTGCGGTCGCTCATGCGTGAGGTTGTCGAACGGGGTTCGGGCCGCGCGCTGCGCGATCTCCCCGGAGACCCGGCTGCCAAGACCGGCACTGCGGAATTTGGTACGGAGCGGCCCCCTCGGACCCATGCATGGATGATCGGCTTTCGAGGCGATATCGCCTTCGCAGTCTTGCTCCAGGGCGGCGGTACTGGCGGAAAGAACGCAGGACCGGTCGCGGCGCGCTTCCTGCGCTCGCTTCCTGTGTCCTAAGCCTCGTTGACCCTACAACCTGATCAACTTGGCGTCCGGGATGACGATGCGCCGCACGCCGGTGCCGAAATCCACGACGACGGCGGCCTCGCCCTCGGTGGCGACGACAGTACCCAGCCCGAACCGGTCATGGGTGACGCGGTCGTCAATGGAGAAGCGCGGAGCAGGTGGTGCGATGGTCGGCCCGACGTTGAATGGGCTTCCTGGAAGGACACGGCGAGTGGCAGCTTGACGGGGGCTCATACCTCCAGTGTCGCCCTTTGAGGGCGGCCTTGCGAGCAAATCCAGTGATAAGGCCCCCCGCGCGTCCCCGAGACGCACTACACCGGAGGGCCTGAGGCGAGCCTGCCCGAGCCGTCGCAGACGTTGCACGGCTGGGGATTTCCAGCCGTGACCATGTGCGGATCCCCGTCGTCTGTCGTGATCACCGCGGCGATCGGGGCGAGCCGGGTGCCACGCCCTTTGCACTCAGGGCACAGGAGCTTCGGCAATTGCGCCGCCTCATCGGGCCGGCTCTCGGTCACGAGCCACACGGTACCTGCCGGCCGGTCGGATGCCGTCCTCTACCCGTACAGGCGGGAGCTTGCAGAGTCGGCATTGATGACCTATGCGCGCGTGGCGCCCAGTATCCAACCGGTTCCTTCGCACGTCGGGCAGCGCTTCGCGTAGTCACCTGCGGTGCTCGACGCGCCTTTCCCTCTGATATCCACCACACCGGCACCGTTGCACTGGCCGCAGACCTGCCGAATCGGCCGCGGTTGCTCGTCGCTGTCCATCATGCCGCCCTGGTGTTGCCTGCACGTGAACTCGACCGTACCCCGATCTTGGCCGCGAAGGGATCATCTGACCGGTTCAGAGGCCAACCCCGATACATGAAGACGGCCGCTCTAGACGTCGTCCGCGGAATCAGGAAGCACCTCGAGATGGGCGGGGTCAGCCGTGACCCGAACTGTCGCCGGGCCCACGAGCTCCGCCTCGACTCGCCAGCGACCAATGGGCGGAAGGGCATTCACGGCCGTGGGTGGCAACAGCGCAGTGAGCTGCCGACCGGCTGCGTCGCCGAGAACCGGTGCAGAGCCGGGCAGCTGTCTCACCTCCTCGACAAAGATCGTGGACCGGGCCCAGCCGTCCGCCGGGCCCGGCAAACGATCGCCGATCGGGTAGCAGACCAGCTCGACGCGATTTCGTGGCGCACTAACCAACGACGCCTGTCCGTTCAGTCACATGTGCCCCTTCCGCTGCCGACGTACGGCTTGGTCAAGCCTCTGCCGCCGAGATCGGCCACCGGAACCAGTGGTCACGCGATGGGTGGGGTTTCCGAACCGCCGCCCTGGAGCCGGCTGAGCGCTGCTTCGACGGCGGCGACCCGGGCGTCGAGCTTGCGCAGCTGCTCGGCCACATCATCGAGGTTGGATGGTGGCTGGACGGTGGACTGGACGCCGAGCCGGACGGTCATCGAAGCCGATGCCTCGGGGATTTCGGCGATCGAGACCGAGGTGGCGGCACCGGCATAGGACTTGCTGCTCGGGCCGGAGGAGTCACTGAAGGTGACATTGTGGGCGGAGCCGGGGAAGGGATCCCCGTCGTCGCCCTGGTTGGCATTGCCCTCCATGTCCTTGCGACCGTCCGCCTGGACGAGGGCGATCTTGTAGTGATGCTCGTCCCGGTTGGTGGACACCGCATCGTCGATGTGCCACACGAGTAGTCCATCGCCGGGCAGGGAGGCGTCGTAGCCATCGCGCTGGCGGTTCTCCAGCAGGAAGTACTCAGTGCCGATCGCACCGTCCTTCCACAGTCGATAGACGGTTCGCCCATTCTTGACCTCGTTCACGGTCACCGTGCCGTCGACGGCCTGCTTGACCACATCGACCCAGCCCTGGTTGACCTTGCACCAGGCGGATGGATGAACCGGGCGCTCCCCACCAAGACCCCACGAACCGGCGGCCATCAAGCACCAGTCACCGATGCCCGCGGAGGAATAGTCCGTGTCGTAGAGGTCAGGCCAACCGAAAAGGAGGTGGCCGAGTTCGTGCGCGCAGACGCCGATCTTCGCGTCCTCTGGGATCGTCAGATAGCCGAAAACTCGGGTGCCGTCCGCCACCCGCTCCGCCGGCAGCACCCATTTGTGTGACCAGATGTCGCCCATCGCGCCGGTCTCCTCAGCGCCCCGGCCGGCATGCACGACGATGAAGGCATCGACATAGCCGTTCCCGTCGTTGTCGTACGGCGTGAAGTCGATGTCCGGATCCGCCGCGCTGAACGCGTCGTTGGCCATCGTCCGCGCATTCGGTTCGCTGGCCTGCGTGCCGTTCTCCGCGCCAGCATAGGCCGCGAGCGTGCGAGGAAGGGTGTACGGGCCTGCGATCTCGCCGTCGAGGGTGATCAGGCCCGCGCTGACGTCGGTGTAGTACTCCTTGACACTGCCGTGCTCGACGACGCCGGTGGAGAAGAACAGGTCACGGAACCGGTCTGCCGCACCGTCAGCCATCGGCCTGTCCGGGAAGTCGACGAGGACGACGGCCACGCGGATGATTCCGCGCAGCGGGGCACGCTCCAGAGCCGCCCGTCGAGCGACCTCCGCCGGGGTTCCGACGGGGTAGCGCGTGCCTGGAATGATCAGGCCGTCGTTGAAGCCGACCCGATCGGTCTCGCTCAGCCGCAGCCGGGGAGCGAGGAAGCTGTCGGCGCTGTCGCGAAGCTGGGAAAGCTCTGCGTCCATCCGCTCCCGCAGTGGCGGCGCGGGCGGCATGACACAAAGGTCATCAGGGTGGTGCGGGCGCACGACGAGGTTGCGCCCATCGTGGGCATCAGACATGGAACCCCCCAAGCATCACAGTCCGGGCGACTCTGCTAGCGATCGCTGTTCCCAGGCGTAGACCCCTGACAACCCATGCGTCAAGACCAGGTCACCGCCCGAGGTGCTGGCTTCGATGAGTACACGAGTCCGGTGCTTTCACAGGTTGCTCATAGGAACCGCTCAGGTTCTCCTCAGAGACCACCCGGAGCATCCGATGATGTGACCGTCACCAATCCCCCCGCTGCCGAGGCTTATGCACCGGCCGCCATCCTTGCCGACCAGCGCACCAGCCGGCCCACCCTGATTCGGGCCGACGGTGAGCGGGTGCGGGTCCTCGTGGTCGACGACGAGGTTGCGCTCACCGATCTGCTCTCGATGGCGTTGCGCTACGAAGGCTGGCAGATCCGCGCGGTTGCCACCGGAAGTGCGGCGGTCCGGGTCGCGAGGCAGTTCCGGCCGGATGCAGTCATCCTCGACGTCATGCTCCCGGACTTTGACGGCCTCGAGATTATGCGCCGGCTCCGTGCCCAGGATCCAAATCTGCCGGTCCTTTTCCTCACGGCACGGGATGCCGTCGAGGACCGGGTGGCGGGGCTGACCGCCGGCGGCGACGACTACGTGACAAAGCCGTTCAGCCTCGAGGAGCTCGTCGCCCGGCTCCGCGCGCTGTTGCGCCGCACCGGAGTGGGAACGGCGAAGGAGACCGCCGTGATCGCGGTGGGCGACCTGAACCTCGATGAGGACAGCCACGAAGTACAGCGGGGCGGTGAGAGCATTGCGCTGACCGCGACCGAGTTCGAGTTGTTGCGCTTCATGATGCGTAACCCGCGCCGGGTGCTGAGCAAGGCCCAGATCCTTGATCGGGTCTGGAGCTACGACTTCGGTGGTCAGGCGAACGTGGTCGAGCTCTACATCTCCTACCTTCGCAAGAAGATCGACGCCGGCCGGCGGCCGATGATCCACACCTTGCGCGGCGCCGGCTATGTCCTCAAACCGGCCGACTAGCCTCCGAGCCGGAGATTCGTGCAGGGCCAGATGGCGAAGAAGATGCGCCGCAGCGCGCCGGCAGGGCCGATGGGGCCCCCGCGGAGGCACCCGTTCGGCGGCTGGTCGCTGCGGGCGAGGTTGATCGCCGCCTTGGTCGGTTTGCTCGCGCTCGTCTCTGTGGTGATCGGAGTGGTGAGCACGCTGGCCCTACGGGACTTCCTGGTTGGACAGGTCGACGCCCAGCTGCGCGCGGCGGGGGATCGGGCAAGCCATGCATACGAGAACCGGCCGCGCGATCACGAGTCGGACGATGGCGACGATCCGGGCCCCGATTTTCTCGGCGCGCCCGGCCAGGCGGCCGGCACCCTGGCTGGCCAGCTCCAGCCGGGCCACCTGCCGAAGGCTGCTGTCATCGATGAGGCTGGCGCCCAGCAGGCGGTGCCCGCCGCCGCCGTCAATGTTCTTGTTGACCTCCCCGCCGATGGTGAGCCGCATACCCGCGACCTGGGGTCACTCGGTGCGTACCGGCTCATCGCAATCACCTCACCGGACGGCGACACCCTCATCACCGGGCTCCCCCTGTCGGGCGTGACAGAGGCGGTGTGGAGGATGACGGCCGTCGCCGCCGCCGTCGCGGTGATCGGCCTCCTCGCTGTTGGCGCGCTGGGCGCCGTAGTCGTCCGTAGGTCTCTGCGGCCCTTGCGGCGGGTTGCCGCGACGGCGAGCCAGGTCGCCGAGGTACCGCTGGACCGCGGAGAGGTGGCGCTCTCTATGCGCGTGCCGCCCGCAGACACCGATCCGCGGACTGAGGTCGGCCAGGTTGGCTCCGCGCTGAACCGCCTGCTCGGTCACGTGTCGGCGGCGCTAGCCGCACGGCACGAGAGCGAGATGCGAGTGCGGCAGTTCGTCGGCGACGCGAGCCACGAGTTGCGCACTCCGCTCGCGGCGATCCGTGGCTATGCCGAGGTGACAAAGCGCAACAGGGATGCCGTGCCGCCGGATGTCGCATACGCGCTTGGGCGGATGGAGTCGGAGACCGTCCGCATGACCGCGCTCGTCGACGACCTCTTGTTGCTCGCACGTCTGGACGAAGGCCGGCCGCTCGCCACAGAGCCGGTCGATCTGACCTCGCTCATCGTTGACGCGGTCAGCGACGCCCATGTCGCCGGACCCGAGCGCCGCTGGCGCCTGGACCTGCCCGAGGATCCGGTAACCGTCACCGGCGATGCCGCGCGGCTCCATCAGGTGTTCGCGAACCTGCTGGCAAACGCGCGTACACATACACCGCCCGGCACCACTGTGACCACGACCCTCACGTCGTCGAACGGCGCTGCGGTCGTGACAGTCACCGACAACGGTCACGGCATACCGCCTGATCTGCTTCCCGAGGTGTTCGAGCGCTTTGCCCGCGGTGATACGTCGCGATCACGTGCAGCCGGCAGCACCGGGCTCGGCTTGGCCATCGTGTTCGCGGTCGTCGAGGCACATCAGGGCGGCGCGACCGTGGAAAGCCGCCCCGGCCATACGGCTTTCACTGTCACACTTCCGCTACGCGCGGATGAAGCCGAGCCCAGTGGCAGCCCAACGACGAGGGCGCAGGTCCGTACGCCGGCTGATTCCCCCACGCACGTGGTAACCGGTGACAAGAGGTCCCCGGAGGGTATGGGCGTCAGGTGACCGCTGACTAGGAGGCGACAGCGTGAGCACCGGCAGGGGGGACGGCCAGGACGATCGTCGATTTGACGGCTACGGCCAGCCGAGTGGAACGGAGCCGCGGACTGCTCGCAGCGCGATCGGCCTGCGGCGGGTGTTGGCCGCGCTCGCCCTCGTCGGCTCGCTTATTGCAGCGGTCTTCTTTTGGCGGGCGACTGGCGACGCGGCTGATGTCGCCCTGATCATCTGCCTGGTGGTTGCCACGACTGCAGCCCTCGATCTCATCTATCTGTCGAGGCGTCGGGCGGGCGGCTAGTGCGCCGAACCAGAAATTCGGTGCATAGATTCGGCTGACGCTTTCCAGTGCGCCGGATAGGTGAGCGTCGCCGTCAGCCTGGTCGCGGTGTCTCCCTTGGCAGCGTTGATCTGGGACTGGGTGAGGAACACGGCACCGGTGAGATCTGCGCCGCTGAGGTTGGCGTTCCGGAAGTCCGCGCCCCTCAGATCGGCCAGCCGCAGGTCGGCATCCTGGAGATTCGCTGCGATCAGATAGGCGCCGCGAAGATCGGCTCCCCGTAGGTCTGCTCCTTTGAGGTCGGCCCCCATGAGGTCAGCACCGCGGTAGTTCCCTTTCGGGCCGGGAACGGTCGCCCGCACGAGCCCGCTGGCCTCCTGCAACAGTGGGTCGACACTGGCGCGAAGTGCCGCCATATCAATGTCTGCGAGCGTCTCTGGACTGCTGCGGGTGAGGCGCTCAACCCGGATCAGCGCATGGCGAAGCTCCTGGTGGATCGGGCGCCCTGGCGGCATGCGCAGCACCTCAGTCAGGTACCAGAGCAGCTCGTGCAGCTGCCGCATGATGGGGAAGACCGCAAACATTTGTGCGGCCGTGTGGGGAGTTTCCCGCCAGTCGCGCCCGCGGAAAGTGACCTGCGAGACCTGCTGCCCGGCACCGAAGCAATCAAATGTTGCGCAGCCAGGAAATCCCCGGTCACGCAGAAGCGCGTGAATACCACAGCGAAAGTCCGCTCGGAGGTGCTGGCACGGTTGCCCAGCCTCCTTGTCGATCGCGAAGTCGGCCGACTCGGTGAACGGCAGTGCGACGCAGCACAACCCAAAACAGCTTGCGCAATCGGCTTGGAGGCTTGGCTGGCCTCCGCGGGGTGAGATGGCTGGGTCAGCCACCACCCACACCTGCGACGGCGGCAGTGTCGAGGTCGGACGCCTTTGCGCGGATGGCCACGATGGTCACGATCAGCGCCAAGACAGCGAGCACCGCCGCAACCTGGAAGGCCGACGAGATGCCGTGCGCCAGGATGTGACTTCCCCAAGGAGCCGGCAGCTGGCCAGTGTTCTGAATGTGTGCGAGCTGCTCCTGAGTCGGGTGAGTCGCGGCGACGAATTGTGGGAACTGCTTCTCGAATTCGTTTCGGCTCGCCGTACCGAACACGGTGACCAGAATCGATAGGCCAAGCGACCCGCCCACCATCTGCATCACGTTGAGCAGGCTGGACCCAGCCCCGGACTCGTGAGGCAGGACGCCGGTCAGCGCGACGATCGTGACGGGAACGAAGATGAAGCCCATGCCGAGCCCGAAGAGGAGCATGGGGATCAGCAGGCCACCGAGATAGCTGCTGTTCTCATGGATTTGGGCCAGCCAGGTGAGCCCGGTGGCGGCCAGCACCCCACCTATGATCATGAGTCTTCTCGGCCCAGCCGTCAGGACTGTCTTCGAGGCGATTCCTGCGGTGATCGCGATCGCCACCGTGACCGGAACGAACGAGAAGCCGGCGCGGAGCGGGCTGTAGCCGAGCACGTTCTGGACGAACAAGGTCAGGAAGAAGAACATGCCGAACATTGCGGCCGCGAAGATCAGCATGACGGCGTAACTGCCGGACCGATTGCGGTTGGCGAACAGGTGCAGCGGCGTGATGGGCTGCCGGCTCCGTAGCTCGATGAGGACGAATATCGCGAGCAGCACGACGGCGAACGCGAAGGACATCATGGTGATGGCGTCGCTCCAACCCTCATCGGCAGCCCGGATGAACCCGTAGACGAGCGCAGCCATGCCGAGGGTCGAGGTCAGCGCGCCAGCCAGATCGAAGCGGCCAGGGTGGCGCTCGGACTCCCTGATGTAGCGGGGTGTCAGATAGATCAGCGCTGCACCGATCGGGGCGTTCACGAACAGCGTCCAGCGCCAGGACAGCCAGGATGTCAGCATGCCGCCGGCGATCAAACCGACCGCCGCGCCCGCACTCGACGCCGCGGCAAAGACCCCGAAGGCGCGATTGCGCTCCGGCCCCTCGTCGAAGTTCGTGGTGATCAGCGCCAGCGCGGTGGGGGACGCGATCGCGCCGCCGACTCCCTGCAGGGCCCGGCACGCCAGCAACCAGGCTTGCGACTGGGCGAAGCCGCCCAACAGGGAGGCGAAGGCGAAGAGCCCGATCCCGAACATGAAGACCCGCCGCCGCCCGAGGATGTCACCCGCACGCCCGCCAAGCAGCAGCAGACCTCCGAAGGTGAGCGTGTAGGCGTTGAGCACCCAGGACAAGTCGGTGGAGGAGAAGCCCAGCGACTTCTGCATTTGCGGAAGTGCGACATTCACGATGGTCGCGTCGAGCACGATCATCAGCTGTGCCGATGCGATGACCGCGAGCGCAATCCCCGGATGAGGAGCAGTCTTTGCCGTTGCTTGACTTTGGGCGGTCGTGTGCTGTGTCGTCATGACTGGGAGTTACTCCGTCCCCACGTGCGGGTGTGTCCCAACAAGCGAATAGCCCGAATTTCGTAGTGAACGAATGCGTACACTAGCGTCCCCAACCTAATCGCGGGAAGTTAGGTACGCAACCGTTCTTCAGGCGTTAGTACGGCGGTAACGGATGAGCATTCACGCGCCGCATTCTCCCTATGTCGCGCCTCCTCACCACCCTCTCAGACGCCGCGGGGAAACACTCGAGCGTGCCATCTTTGACGCTGTCCTGAACGAGCTCTGCGAGGGCGGCTATGAGGCCGTCACCATGGAGGGGGTTGCCGCCCGTGCGCACACGGGCAAGGCCGCTCTATACCGCAGGTGGGAGTCCAAGGCACACCTTGTCGTCGATGTGATCGAGCATTGCCTGCTCCCTCTCGTCGACCCTCCCGATACCGGCAGCGTCCGTGACGACCTCTTCGTGATGCTCAAACGGCTGGCCGCGCTGTTCAACTCCCCGGCCGGCAGCTGCGTATCGACCATGACGAGCAACAGAACGCACGACCGCACGTTCCGCGATCTCTGCCAGGAGCGCGTGGTCGAGCCACATCGGCGAGCGCAGCTTCAAGTTTTCCAGCGCGGTATCAAGCGCGGTGAGGTGCGGCCTGACGTACCGCTCGACCTCGTCGCCGAGATCGGACCGTCCCTTATTCTCAAGCACTTCCTTGCCGACGGCCCACCGGTCCCCAATGCCTTCGTCGCCTCGATCGTCGACGAGCTGCTCATGCCGATTTTGCGAACGCGAGACTGCTGACCGGCGAACCGTCCACGCGGATGTTGCTGCGGCAGGCCGTCAGTACTGCCGATCCGCTAGATGAGCTGCCTGTTCACAATCGAGGCGTGTGCCCTTGTCTGGTCGGCTCAGCCACAGGCTGACGCAGAACGCAACGCCCCAAGCCAGGAACCACGGGTCCCAGACGAAGGCGTGCCAGGCCAGCGCCCTGCGGTTGGCATCGGGCGCCACCTCGAATGCGCTGGCCTGCGCAAGCAGACCCACGATCGTCAGCACCCCTCCGTACAGGACCAGGACGATCGCGGCTACCCAGCCGAGGATCCGAGGCACCTTGCCGCTGGTCCATGCCGGCAGCCATCGAGGACCTACTCCGGCCAGTACGGGGGCGGCCACGGCGACGAGGACCTTCACAATGACGATCAGCCAGAGTCCGACGATCAGGGCGGGTTCACGTTCCCGGCCCCAGCGTTCGATGCTGCCACCGATGGTGTCCAGCAGTTCCGTACCACCGAGCGCCCAGTAGGCGCTGATCAGCGCCTGACCCAGACCAAGCGCGCAAGCGAGCCCGGCCGCCCACTTCGTGGGGATTGTCGACACCCTGCCGAGGGTGTCAGATCCTCGCTGGCCATCCCGGGCGCAACTCTCACCCGCGGTCGCGGCGTCCGCTGCCTGGCGGGGCATTCGCCGTGGGCTTTCCGTCTGGGCTGGTTGGAGGAGCGGCTCGCCGATCGCGTTCGGCAAGCGCGGCGAGATAGGCGTTGTACGCGGTGAGTTCGCCAGCGGCGGGGACCGCCGCGTGTGCCTCCCGGTCGAGCTGGCGGTCGACCCGCCGGGCCTCACGCTCGTCCGACCTGATCCACTGAATGAAGACAGCCGCGAGGACGAGAAGCATCGGCAATTCGTCGAGCGCCCAGCTGATCTGGCCGCCTCTCACCTGGTCGGCCACGAGGTCGGTGAGGTAGGGGCGGTTCAGCTGGGCCCAGTACGACTCGCCGAACGGTGTCGTACTCGACATCAAGGCAACCGCGAAGAAGGCGTGCAAGGCCATCCCGGCGAACAGCACGACGACTTTCAACAGCGGCTGCACCTGACGCGGGTGCGGGTCGACGCCGATGAGAACCCAGAAGAAGAGCAGGCCGACGGCGAGGAAGTGCACTTCCATGGCGACATGCCCGAGGTGGCTGCCCATCAGCCTGGTGAAGAGGCCGGTGAAGTACAGGCCGTACAGGCTTCCCACGAACAGCGCCAGCGCGACAACGGGATGGGACAGGACCACGACGACGCGAGAGTGCAGGACGCGCAGCAGGACCTGACGCGGGCTGAGGTCGCCCGGAGTCCGTGGTCCAGGCAGAGTACGAATGGCAAGAGTGATCGGAGCCGCCAGGACGAGCGGAATCGGCGCCACCATCGACAGCACCATGTGGGCGGTCATGTGCGCGCTGAACAGGACGTGGGCATAGAGGCCTAGCCCGCCGCAGGTGGCCCAGAGCAGGATCGCGAGTCCTCCGTACCACGCGATTGTCCGGCCGACCGGCCAGCGGATTCCCCGCCGCCGCAGCGACAGCAGCCCGGTGGCGTACAAAACCCCGGCGAGGACGACCACTGCGATCATGAAGCCGTTCGGTACGAAGCCGAAGGCGTAGCGGGCGAGGGTCGGACGTGGCGGCAGCGGGAAGCCAAGCAGGGCCGCGGCCGGCGACTCGTTCAGGCTCTCCGTCACCGGTGTTGGGCTGCGGGACAAGCCGACGGCCAGCGCAACCGTCGCAATCATTATCGTGAGCTCCGCCGCGGCCAGTCTCAGGAAGATCGCGCGTGCCACTGATTGGCGCTGCCTGACCGGGCGTTCCTCCGACGCAGGAGAAGGCCGGGGCACGGCGGAGGTTGGTCCAGCCATATGCGCTCCACGTGCCGGACTCCGAAGAGCGGCGAACCGAGGAACTGTCGAACGACGATGCCGCCAGCCGAAGGTACCCAAGATCGTGAGGGCGGTCGCCTTGGCGATGACGAGCGTTCCGTACGAGGAGTGGATCAAGTTGCCGACGCTGCCGAGCCGGATAGCGGCATTGACGACACCGCTCAGGCCAACCCCGGCAAAGCACCAGCCGGCGAGAGTCGAATAGCGCGGAACGGCGTACGCCAGGGAGGTGGAGCCGCGTGTCGCGGCCCAGCACAGACCTGCTAGCCCGCCGATCCACAGTGCCGCCCCGGTGAGGTGGACCAGCATGCTCGCGATGGCGAGGTCATGGCTGCCTGAGTTCGCTGCGTGTCCAGTGAGCGCCTGCGGTACGAAAGCTCCCACCGCGAGGACGAGGGCGATCAGGCCGACCCTTGGGCTGAGAATCCAGGGGAGGCATACGGCGACCGCGGCGGCGAGAGCGGCTTGCGTGAGAAGGGCGGTCCCCAAGCTGGTCTGGGTCAGGAAGCTGCGCAGCCCTGGTCCGGAGATCGTAGAGCTAAGTGGTTCGCCGATGATGTTGGCGGCGGTGAGCAGGGCTTCAGCGATGATCAGCGCCGTCCATGCGGCGGCGAACACTCCTGCCAGCCGCAGGCTGCGCACCTGCAATCCCCACAGCCCATCGTTTCTTGACGGCAGCAGAATCGCGCCCGCCAGGATGAAGCCCACCGTGAGCACCCCGGCAACGTCCGCCAACATGCGGCACACCGGCAGGCTCCAGCCCACCAGCGCTCCCGCATCGGGTAGGCCCTCCGGCGGCCTCTGATACGCGCCGTCACCGGCGATGAGCGCCTCAATCAGGACTGCTAGGGCCACGACGGCAGTGAGTGCCGCCCATCGTGCCAGCGCGCCGCTCGGCGGAGACTCCTGAGTCGACGCTGGCGAGCCCCGCGCCTCGGTTCTAGGCGCGGTGGGTGTGGGCTCGATCATTTGGGCCGCTGGTTCCTTGCTTCGTTGCCTGTTGCTACGTCCGTTGCCGTGGTCTCTGCTGTGGTCTGGGGTGGCACGGTGTCTGTTGCTCCTGCCCTTGCTGCTCCTGGGCTGGCTTCTCCCACGGTGGCCGGAGTATGGCCGGTCGCTGCCCGGTCGTACCGGCGATCCTTTCGTAGGGCAATGACCGATGCCGTCACAGCCGCAAACACGAGCACGCCAAGCGCGACGAGGTGTGCTCCGTGACCGCCGGCTGCGCCCGTTGCTGGCTTCGACGCCGCTTGATCGCTCCGGGCGACGTGCGATCCGGGCGGCGCGTACGTGAAGGTCAGTTGCCCAGAAACCGGATGCCCATCGGCCGAGACCACCCGATAAGCGATCTTGTACAGACCGACTGCAGTCAATGTCTGGAGCGGTTGGATTGCCGATGCCTTCTGGATCTGTATCGGTCCGTCGACAACCTGGATGCCGTCAGGCCCCGTCACAGTGATGATCGAGGGCTTCCCGACATCCTCGTCGAAGACCAGCTCGACCTCGGTCGGCGGGGTCGCCACAGCCGCTCCGTCGGGCGGAGAAGATGAGACGAGTGAGGCATGCGCCGCGGCTGGCGTCGCGGCGAGTCCAGCAACCAAGACCGCGATCAGTGCTGCGGCCGCCAACGGCAAAGGCCGGAGGCATCCGGCCACCGACGAATAGAACCCCACGACGTGTCCGACCTGCCGATCGCCAATGGAACATGTCACTGCAGCGTACGCGTAGCAGGTCCGGCGCTGAGCCCGATGGGTACGCGGCTCGCGGATGGCGACCCCTGAGGGAAGGCGCCCGCCTGTTTCCTTGTTGCGCTAGAGCGCGAAGCGCGGTCCCCGCCTGCGACCGGCGTCGGGCGCTGCACGGAAGGAAGCGATCCATGGCTGTCACGCTCGACCTGCAATCGGGGCGCGGTCGCCACGCCGAGTCCCGATTGGCACGGGACCTGATCGCGTGGTTGACGACGGTACGACCGACGGGCCAGCCAGACACCGTTCCTGTCTGGTTCCTCTGGCGGGACAACGCGATCCTCATCTACAGCCAGCCGCACACCAGGAAGCTACGGAATCTCGCCCAGAACGCCAGCGTCTCCGTTGTACTGGACGACACCGATGGCGGTGGGGACGTGGTCCGCATTGAGGGCACGGCAAAGGTCGCGAACGACCACCCGGCCGCAAGCGACGTGCCGGCCTACGCCGAGAAGTACAGCAGGCAGATCCGCCGCTCGTTCGGCACCCCCGAGAGGTTTGCGCGAGACTACGCAGTTCCCCTCATCGTGACGCCGACCAAGATCCACGCCTGATCGAACCTGATCAGCGGGGAGGGTAGGACAGGTCGAACCGGTCGAGGCAAGGATCGTGTACCGAGCTCACGAGGTTGAGGTCTACGACCCGCCACTCGCCGCCCGTGCCTGAACCAATCGGATCAGGTCCGGTCCAGATCAGGTGGGCGATGTAGCGTGCCTTCGGATGGTCGGGTACGCGTGCGCTTAGCCTGGCCGTCAGGTCCTGCCGGAAATTCGGATATGTGCGCTTGAATTCCGCCGCGGTTGAGTTGATGCGGATGCCTTCGGGCGTCGCCGCCTCGATGTTGGGTCCGAAAATGGCGACAACACCAAACCGCTTCGAAATCAGCACTGTCACGCCCTCGTCAGCGTGGGGGATGAAGTGCGTGACCGTACACGTATCAGTAGTGCCGGCCAGTACATCGAGGTCTCTGGTGGCCATGGCATCGGCCAACGACATGCCGAGCTTGATCTGGCCGTACCCATCTGGCCCAAACACGCCATAGTCAACCGAGGATGTCTCGGTCCGGCCCGGCGCGGCGGTTGGGCTCGCAGTCGAAGCATCGCCCTGAACGCCTGATCGGTCGCTGTCGCCAGATAGATCAAATACAGTGGTGGTGACAGGCACGGTCAGGGCGAGTGCGGCAACCACTCCAGCCGTTCTGGCCAAGATTCGGCGGCGGTGGAGCGAACGCGCCGCCTGAGCCACTCGGCCGTTCAGGTCGACTGGGTGTGCCTGCTCGCCGATCTGTGGGAGGCCGTACTCCAGCAGTTCTTCCATGTTCTTCATGAGGCACGTACCTCTCGGTAAAGCTCGGTGAGTTCGGGGGCGACGGTGCGCAGTCGGGCTAGTGCCCGAGCGGTCTGGCTCTTGACCGTGCCGATCGAGCAGTTCAGGACCGCAGCCGCCTCTGCCTCACTTCGGTCCTCGAAGTACCGCAGGATCAACACGGCCCGCTGACGTGGGGTGAGGCGCATCAAAGCGCGCTGCAGAGTGAGGCGGAATGCGGTGTTTGCGGTATTGTCCGCCGCCTCGGACTCCGGAAGCTCGCCCGGTAGCGACTCGATGATCTTCGGTCGGCGCCACCAGCTGACCTGCAGGTGATACATGGCGGCGCGGGTGTAGGCCTCCGCGCTGGTATGCAACCGGGGCCATGCCAGCAAGGTCCGCGCCAGCGCGGACTGGACGAGGTCCTCGGCTAGGTGCTGATCGCCTGTAAGGACATATCCGAGCCGTAGCAGCGACGGCACGCGAGCCCGAACAAACGCATCGAACTCCCGATCAGTGGCTGGCTCACCCCGTGAATCGACGCGACGTGTCGCGAACTCGCCGTGGTCCGCCGCGCTCCCACGAAGGGGGATCGAATCGCCCACGGCGCGCCTCCCGTGCCGATCGCGACCGCGCTTCGATCGCGCTACTCCCAAAGACGCGAGCGTGACCTGCATGAGTTGTCAGGCCGACGGGTCCGCTTCTGGTTGCGGGGGTTTCCCCTCCTTTCCCGACTCGCTGCCGCTGCAGAGCGACTTACGCTCCTCGGCAAGGAGCCGGTCAGCCCACCTCGCCCTGGCCGCGCCTATGCCAGTCGGGCATTGTGGGGTCGACATGCGCTTGCTGCTGCTTGCCGATACGCACGTGCCGGTTCGAGCCAGGGATTTGCCCGACGAGGTCTGGGGCGCCGTCGTCGGAGCGGACACCGTCATCCATGCCGGCGACTGGGTGGACGTTGGACTGCTCGATGTCCTCCAGCGGCGGTCCCGGCAGCTGATCGGCTGTTACGGCAACAATGACGGTGCATCGCTTCGCGCCAGGCTGCCCGAGGTCGCTCGTAGCGATCTCGGTGGGCTGTCGATTGCGGTCGTCCATGAGACGGGTCCTGCCACCGGCAGAGAGTCTCGCTGCGACAAGCTCTACCCGGGGGTGGACGTCCTCGTGTTCGGTCACAGCCACATCCCATGGGACACCACCACTCCGGGAGGAATGCGGCTTCTCAATCCAGGCTCGCCGACCGATCGTCGCCGGCAGCCCTCGTGCACCTATATGACGGCTCGGGTTGTCGATGGCCGGCTTATCGACGTGGTCCTGCATGGCCTGCCGCCAAGGCATAGCAGCCCACCAGGCTAGATCCCGCCAAATTGGCGTGTTTCGGCAGGCGGGGAGCCGGCCGGTTGAGCTGCGCCTAGGGATCGGCGATGCGCGGCGGTCCGGCCTCAGGCCGACACCACGGCCGGGCGCGCGTCGAGACCTCCGTCTGGCCCCAAAAGAACCTGGCGTTCTACTCCCGCGTTACGGCGATCTTTTGTGCTGGCTTCTTCGCCTCCTCGATCGGAACCGTGATCGTGAGGATTCCGTCGGTGTAGTTTGCGGTGATCTTGCTCTCGTCGGCGCCCCGGGGAAGGCGCACTGTGCGGGAGAACGAGCCGTACCGGAACTCGGAGCGCTGCTTTTCAGTCGTCCGCTCCGTCCGCTCGGCGCGCACGCTGAGCAGGCCGTCACCAACGGCGACCTCGAGATCCTTGTCGGGATCGATGCCCGGGATCTCGGCCTTGATGACGTACTTGCCGTCCTCCTCGCCTTCCTCGATGCGGATCCCATGCAGTCCGGGCATGCTCCTCCATGGGGTCGGCGTCAGCATCTCGAACCAGTCGGACAGGTCCGGCAGCAGCGGCTGCCTCCGCGCGGGCATGTTGGCCATCCTGACCGCCTCCTCGGTCTCGTCTAAGCCCGAAAGCTCCATCCCACATCCATCGTCGAACGGGTTCAACCCCAAGGGCTTGGCGGGGACCGATTGGTCGTCAGGTCATTCCACGCCGGTGGCTCATCGCTGGAAAAGCCCGATGAGGGTCGCGGTGTCCGCCCCCTTCGACTCTGCCGCCCGGCGAAGCTGGTCCGCGCCGAATCCACGCCGGAGACTGGCGGACGCGTTTAGCGCGTACAGCCGGAGGTAGTACCGGTGCGCAGCACCGGGCGGCGGCTGCGGGCCATCCCACCCGGTGTTGCCGAAATCGTTGCGTCCCAGCACAGAGCCCGCTGGGATCTGGCCCGCATCGAGTACCGCGTCCTTGGGTGCAATCCCGCTGACCAGCCAGTGCACGAAGGTGCCGCGAGGGGCGTCTGGATCCTCGCAGATCAGCACAAGCTCGACCGCCTCATCCGACACGCCGGACCACTCCAATGGAGGCGAGAGGTTTTCGCCATCACGGCTGAACCGGGCGGGGATCGGCGTGTTGTTCGTGAACGCGCTGCTGCGAAGCTCCATTGCAGTCTCCTCGGTGCCGCGTGCGCGGGCCGCGAGCAGGGGAATGCGGTCAACCCAGCCGCGGGTCCCCTGTGGGGAACGCTAGCGAGTGATCGTGTGTGGTGCTCTCGCTACGCACCAGCCGGCGGCTCGGGACGGACCTGGATGACGACCTTGCCGCGGATGTGGCTATCCCGCTGCGTGATGACGGCCGCGGCGGCTTCACTGAGAGGGAACACCCGGCCGATCATCGGGCGAAGGGAGCCGTTGTCCACGAGCCGCGCCAGCTCGGCGAGCTGATCCCTGTTCGGTTCCACGACGAAGTACACCCCGCGAGCACGGTGCGCCTCGGCGGTCTCGGGCGGCGGCGGGTCGGCAACACCGATCAATACGCCACCTGGCCGCAGCACGTCCCACGACCGGGCGAGGGTTTCACCACCGACCGTGTCGATGACGATGTCGACGTCCTTGATCTGGTCTTCGAATCGCTGCCGATAGTCGATGACAGTGTCGGCTCCGAGGGCCGCGACGAACGCCGCGTCGGCCGCCGAGGCCGTCGCGGTCACTCTGGCGCCAAGATGCGCCGCCAGCTGGACCGTGAAGTTGCCGACCCCTCCGGCGCCACCGTGCACGAGCACGTGCTGGCCCCTCTGGATCGCGGCATGGTCGACGAGTGCCTGCCACGCCGTGAGCCCACCGAGGGGAAGCGTTGCCGCTGCGGCATGATCGACCGTCGCAGGCTTGGTCGCCAGCTGGGCCTCCGGTACCGCGACGAACTCGGCCGCGGCGCCAGGGCGGTCGAAACCGATCAATCCATAGACCTCGTGGCCGGTGTGCAGGTCGGCGACCCGCTCGCCGACACGGCCGACCACGCCCGACACGTCGTGCGCTGGGATGAAGAGGGTGGCGTCGGGCCAGGCCAGCTCTCCGGCGGTGATCGCGGTGGCATGGACGGCGACGAGGACCTCGCCGGCAGCGGGCGTTGGAATGGCCACGGTCTCGTGGGTCAGAGTTGCCGGGTCGCTGCCGTGTGCAAGCACCGCGGCCATGGTGCGTGCGTCGGTCACGTCGCTGCACCTCCCCGGTCGGCCAAGACGTCGTCAGCCTACCGATCTTTCAGGAACGGCAGCTGGCCCGATCAGGGCAGCCGTTCAACTGGTCCCGCGGTGTTCCTGGACCCGCTCCAGCCACTCTGCCATCAAGGCAATGACCAGCCTTTCTTGCTCGTGCGGGAGTGCGTGACCCGCGCGGTCGAGGACGGCGAAGGTGGCGCGCGGATAGTGCGTGACGAGGTCCGAAGCGCTCGCGTATCCGACGGACGAGTCCTGGCGCCCGGCCAGGATCAGGACAGGCCTGGTAAACGACTGCTCCGGGGCGTCCCGCAGCTGCCAGTGCTCGAAGATCCGTGTCAGGGCCGACTTGTCTGCGAGTGGCACTGCGGGCACCACGGCTTCCTGGAAGCGCTGCAGCATCTCCGCGTTCTGTACGACGAAGTAGCCGCGGAATTCAGCTTCGTCGGCCTGACTCAGTCGGCCCTCCAGCTCGCCTGAGGCGTGCAGCACGACATGCTCGGGGACCTCGCCACCCCCATGACCAGCGGGGCAGATTAGGGCGAGGCCGGCGACCCGCGCGCACCGATGCGCGATTGCTCGGCCCAAATATCCGCCGTACGAGTGACCGACGACCAAGAACTCATCGTCGCCGATGACGTTGTCAGCGAACCCGATCAGGAGGTCCACGACGTCGTCGTTGCTATTTACGCCATCCCCCGATGTGCCGCCCATGCCAGGCAGATCCACGTAGACGCGTCGGTAGCCCAGCCGTTGCGCGAACAGCGGTTCGAGTGCGGCGGCCATCTCTCGGTGGTCCACGCCTGCACCATGCAAGATCAGAACGGGTATGCCCGAGCCG
Source organism: Actinomycetota bacterium (assembly GCA_046735375.1). Classification (GTDB taxonomy): domain Bacteria; phylum Actinomycetota; class Actinomycetes; order JAKEEW01; family JAKEEW01; genus DASYTV01. The sequence goes on from JBKPTD010000022.1 coordinate 37,672, forward strand.
AGCTCTTGGTAGTTCACCGCGACACCATGAACTGTCAACGCCTTTGCAGCCATCGCCACACGCCTCCTTCACTGCGCAATCTCTGACCCAAAGTTTCGGCTGGCTGGGACGCTCAGCGGCTGCTCCTTCCGAGGGTCCGCACAAGGGCAACGGCCGCGTGCACTGGTCTGGTGAAGACTAAGCCGGCTGTACAGACGCCGCGCGGACTTCTACGGCATGGCCAGCAGGTCGTTGTCGGACCATCTACGCAAGCGCAACGACCTCGCCACCATGACCGGCGACGGAAGCTCGTGGTGCGCCTTCCCAAACCACAGTGATCCCGCGGCCCCGCTCCTCAGCGCGCTTATCAGGGCCGCAACGGTCTAGTAAGACCGTCTCACCGACCGACTCCGCTGTCGCGGTCAGCCGGGTGCGACAAAGCGGCCGTTAGGCCTTGACGCGGAAGTTGGCCGACCGGCGGCCCAGCTCCTCCAGGCCGGCTCGCCTCACGACGCCGGTCGCATGCTCTACGCCAAGCCGGCCTTGCCAGAGCCGGAAGCCCTTTATGCGTTTCGCGGCCCCATCCGCCGTCGACGGCGAATGGATACAGGCCGAGTTCCTTCAACGCCCCCTGCGCGAGCTTGATGTGCTTCTCCGATCGGTCCGAGGTGAACTGCTCGAGGGTCTTCTGGAACCGCAGGGAGACCAAAGCGAGGATCGACGCGTCCGCGAAATCGGCGGCGCGTCGTCATGTACCGGGCCAGGAACGCATCGGAGAAGAACTTCTCGTCGACTCTGGCGTCGGGGTCGGGGCCATTATTGGCCAGCCCGTTCCTCTTGTTCTTGTAGGCCGTGACCTGGTCCTTGGCAACCTGGGGGAGTGTGTGTCCCCGATGGCGACAGCGTGAATGTGTGGAGCACCGATCGACGTCCGGTGCCAGGCCGCCCAGCCTGCCAGCCGCAGCGACCGGACCCGGTGGTCGATCTGGGCTTCCGTGAGGTCACGGACGCTCGCATCAAACACCCCACCGCCGTCGTGCGTCCCTGCCGAGTCCTCGACGCAACAGGGATTCGTGCTCTTGGGACAGGGATTGAATGAGCCCTGGACCAGCCGGATGGTGACTCCGCCGTCCTGCTGGGCCTGCTTGAGCATGCACACACTGCGGCGGTTGAGCATGATGGGGCAGCAACCGGGCGTGGTGCCGACCTGCACCTTTTCTTCTGGGGCCGCTGTGGAGAAGACCATCAGTCCTCCCCTCCCCGGTCTCCACTTATCATCGCTGCGATCTCGTCCGGATCGGCGAGCTCAATGCCGGACGTGTCCTCGTCCGTGGGATCCGGCGCCTCGTCCGGCTCCACGTCGCCGATCTCGGCATCCTCGGCCTGCTCGCTCGCGAGCTCTTCCGGAGTAAGAACCGCCTCTAGTTCGGTGGCTAGTTCGGTCATGTCAGTCACACCCCCCGCACGCTCATTCGCAATGAGGAGTGATGACAGTGAGCAAGCAGACCTGCGGAAACGCTGGTGGGCGATACTGGGATTGAACCAGTATTCACACCTAGCCGATCACCTGCGGTTATAGCCTCCTGAGCTGCACAGACACCTTGCCAACGGTTGACAGGAACGGACACCGGTATACGCTTGTTCTGGCCCGTAGATGGCCCGGAAAGGCGGTACTGGAATGTCGAGGTCGCATCGCCGCGGTTTCGGCAACGTGCGCCGCCGGGCCAGTGGCCGCTGGCAGGCGAGATACACCGGGCCGGACGCACGGACGTACTCCGCGCCGGTCACCTTCGACACGAAGGGCGACGCTGAGGCGTGGCTTTCGCTGCGCCATTCCGAGATCCTGCGCCACGCGTGGCTGCCACCCCAGGAAGAGCAGCCTGCGGCGATCACGCTGCGGACGTACGCGGATGGGTGGCTCGAGGGACGCGACCTGCAGCAGACCACGCGCGACCATTACGCGCAGCTGCTCCGGGATCACATCTACCCCGCCTTCGGCGGCTACCCAGTAGCAAAGATCACGCCGCCCGCGGTGCGGGACTGGTTCGCCAAGCTGAAGGCATCGACCGGGCCGACCGCCCGCGCGCACGCCTACGGGCTGCTGCGC
>JBKPTD010000023.1:0-8226 GCA_046735375.1 Actinomycetota bacterium
CCGGCTCACTGTCCAACGATCGGTGAATCCGCCCGTTTCGGTCTGGGCCGCTGTCCACGGTTCACGAGCGAGCCATCTGGGGGTCCTCACCGGTGGACGGTCACTGTGCAAGCGACGTCACGGCGGCGCCGGCGATAAAGAATTGCCTTCAGTTCATTGCGGACATCGTCTGGCTCCGCCATCAGACGAGCGTGCGTGAATCGAACGACGAGCAGCCCCCGAGCCATGAGGAGAGAATCTCGACGAAGATCACGTTCCCGATCTGCGGCGGATCGATGCCACTTTGCCCCGTCAAGCTCCACGTTGACCTGCTCCTCGCGATACAGGCGGTCAAGATAGACAACTCGACCATCGAGGTTGATCCTGACCTGCGCATCGGATGGCGGCAGGTCAGGATGACTGAAGATGCGGTCGTATCCCCAAAGTTCGAGCTCGCTGTGGCAGCCGCTGCCGATCAGCGCAAGCAACCGCCGGAGGTTCGCCAACCCGCGCAGTTTGGGCACGCTCGGCAGCTCGGCAACCAGTCGGTCGACCGTTGTCCGCCTGTCTCGGACGGCCGTGATCGCCGGTGCACGCTGCTCGTCGCCGCTTAGGTGGGGCCAGCTTTCTACGATCGCCCGTTCCAGCCCGACCACGCTCAGCCCGCCGCGCGAAACGACTCGGCGTAACTTGGCCTGCGGGCCAACGCTGCGATGGATGATGAGGCCGGCTGCGCTCCTCGGGCGTCGGGAGGGTGGGATGGTCAACTCGATCAGCGCGTCACCAGCGTGCGAGGCCAGTCCCCACACAGCGAGTGCGCTCAGGTGGCTGATTGCCGCACCCGGACCGGCGTAAGCCAGCGCTCCTCGCATGCGGGCGACCGGATCTCCGGTGATCGTGGGCAAGCAGTAGACCTTGGGGAAGAGTCGCCTAACCTGACCAACGGCAACCGCGTGCTCCAGGATGTGATCAGGAACCCGCTGGAGAATTGTGCCGCGATGGCATACACCCCCGGCTCCACGAAGGACACGTTCCAGGTCGTTGTTCATCCATAGAGCGTCGCGGCCTAGGTTTCGGTCCGGAACTGGCCTTGATTCCGCTGTGGATAGAACGCAGGATCAGCGAGGCCGTGTGGAAACTGCGGCGATCGCGTCAGGCCTGCAGGGCTCTCCCCGTTAGCGCGGATCGGATGCTCAAACTCACGCCGGACACCATCTGGCTCCCGGTAGGTGATCACGTCGGCCATGCCGTGCCCCTTGCTCGGAAGGTTTGAGTGGTCGTTGGACCGTCAGCCAGAAGAATCGGCCCCGCCCCGGCGGATCGATGGACAACCACCCAGCCGAATGGCCCGTCTTGTTTCGGCTCACTGTCCAACGATCGGTGGATCCGCCCGTTTTGGCTGTGGGCCAGTGTCCACCGTTCATGGGCTCGCAATCTGGGTGACCTCACCGGCAAACGGTCCGCGTTAGGCGACGCCACGGTCGCGCCAGCGAGCGAGGATTGCACTCAGCTAACCTTGGCCGCCATCAACCACAGATGCGCGCTCGCCACCGATCCACGGTTGATGCGCGCAGGCCAGCTGTCTCGCCTGGTGCCCGGTTCGCCCGGTTCGGCACTACTCTGAGGTCTAACGCTCGACGACTTATCCATCGGCGACGGAGTTGGGACGTGTTCGACATCGGCATTGGCGAGATGGTCGGTCTCGCGATCGTCGCCTTGCTCGTGTTCGGGCCGGAGCGCCTGCCGAAGGTCGCCGCGGATGCGGGGCGCATGCTGCGACAGCTTCGTACCATGATCTCCGGGGCGCGCGACGATCTGCAGGAGAGCCTGGGGCCAGAATTCAAGGACCTCGAGCTCAGTGACCTCAACCCGCGGAGCTTCGTGCGCAAGCACCTGCTCGATCCCATCGAGGACGATGGCAACGGTCAAGTAACACAGTCCAGTCGGGCGACGCCATCCGGTCGGGCAACGCAGCACCCGGGTTCAGAAGCCGCCGGTGCCAATGGTGCGGGCAGCAGCCCTACGGAGGGTAAGGCCACGCCGCCGACTGCTCCGTTCGACCCTGACGCGACCTGATCTCTCCGGGGGACCGCGCCGCTCGCCTGCCCGGCAGGGCTGTCGCTCGCGGTTCGATGCGAGATCGCCTCCGGACAACGAGGCAGGGCTCCGGCAGATGCCGCCGATCAGGTAGGCGCGCGCCTGCCCGGCGGATATGCGCTATTCGCGGGGCGAGCGTGCGCATGCCTGATCGAGAAGCCCGCGAGGCTGAGGACTAGAGCCTGGCCGTCATCGTGCAGAATCCGCCGAAGCTCTGGCCGAGCGCGGTCCAGCACTGGAGAGACGCGGGCGAGCGTGCGCAGGCGTGATCCAGAAGCCCGCGGGCGCGTCAGTGGCGGGCAACCGGCGTCAAGCCCAGCGAGCGGCCGGCGAGCCCCCGAGTGCGATGGCCAAGGCGCTCGGCAATCTGTCGCAGTTCCTTCGCCGCTGGCGAGTCTGGGTCGGCCAGTACCAGCGGCACACCGGTGTCTGCCCCTTCACGGAGCCGGACGTCAATGGGCACTTCACCCAGCACCGGTACCTCGTAACCCAGCGATTCGGTCAAGGTGGCCGCGACCTGCCTCCCACCGCCCGAGCCGAAGACGTCGATCCGCTCACCGCAGTGCGGACAGGGCAGCCCGGACATGTTTTCCACCACACCGGTGACCCGCTGGTGCGTCTGGCCGGAGATCATGCCTGCCCGCTCCGCCACCTCGGCGGCGGCGATCTGGGGCGTCGTGACGACCAGAATCTCAGCGGTAGGCACGAGCTGGGCGACCGAGATCGCCACATCGCCTGTTCCTGGTGGCAGATCGAGGAGAAGGACGTCCAGATCGCCCCAGTACACGTCGGCAAGGAACTGCTCGACCGCGCGGTGCAGCATCGGGCCTCGCCAGACCACCGGTCGGTTGCCGCCGGTAAACATGCCGATGGAGATCACCCGGATACCGTGCGCCGAGGGTGGCATGATCATGTCCTCGACCTTGGTCGGGACGCCGGTGACCCCAAGCATCCGCGGCACCGAGTGACCGTAGATATCGGCGTCGATCACACCGACCGACAACCCGGCCGTTGACATGGCCGCGGCGAGGTTGACGGTCAGAGAAGACTTCCCGACCCCGCCCTTACCTGAGGCGATCGCGTAGACGCGGGTTAGCGACTGCGGCTTGGCGAAAGGCACCTCGCGTACGGGTGCACCACCGCTCTCACCCCGCAGCCGGGTCTGCAGCTCCTGCCGCTGCTCCTGCGACATGACGTCGAGCTCGACCGATACCCCCGTAACCCCCGGCAGCGCGGAGACGGCCGCTGTGACGTCGCGGGTGATCGTGTCCCGCAGCGGACACCCGGCGACCGTGAGGAAGACTGCGACGGTGATCTGCCCGTTCGAGCCGATGTCCACCGATTTGATCATGCCAAGATCCGTGATCGGGCGACGGATCTCCGGGTCGTTGACCGTAGCCAGCGCGGCCCGGACCTGCTCGGACGTGGGGAGGGTACCCATGCCCAGCATCGTACGTCGTGCGCTCCGGTCGGCCGCCGCCGCCGACCTCAGCGGCCGGCCGGACTACGCCGCCCATCGAGCTCGTCGAGGAGGGCTCGCAACTCGGACCGAAGGTAGTCCCGGGTGACGACCTCGCCGAGCGAGATCCGCAAGCCGGCGACCTCCCTGGTGAGGTATTCGGTGTCCGCGATGCTGCGGTCGTTCCTGGCGCGGTCCTGTTCGTACGTCACCCGATCTCGGTCGGTCTGCCGGTTCTGCGCGAGCAAGATCAGCGGTGCAGCATAGGACGCCTGCAGGGACAGGGCGAGGGTCAGGAAGATGAACGGATACTCGTCGAACCGCCAGGCATGCGGAGCCAGCGTGTTCCACACGATCCACCACACGATGACGACCGTCATATAGACGAGGAACCGCCCGGTCCCGATCAGGCGCGCGATCCGCTCGGAGAACCGGCCGAACGCTTCGGCGTCATAGGTTGGCCGCGGCAGTACGCGGCGAACCTCCCGCGGGACGTCCAGCCGGTTGCGCGCCGAGGTGATGGCGAGGCTCTCTCCCCGGCTAGCCAGCGTGCGCTCAGCCATGCGGCCCTCCGACAGGTAGTGTCGGCGTCTCCCGCCAGTCGGCTGGAAGCAAGTGGTCGAGTACATCGTCGACGGTAACCACTCCGAGCAACCTGTCATCGGCATCGACCACGGCGGCCGCGACCAGGTTGTAAGTGGCCAGGTAGCTCGTCACGACGGACAAGGCGTCGTCAGGCCGCAGGGGCTCGAGGTCGACGTCCAGCACACCACCGACCAGCGTCGCCGGCGGTTCCCGCAGTAGCCGCTGGAAGTGGGCGAGACCCAGAAACTTTCCCGTCGGTGTCGCGAGCGGTCCCCGGCAGACGTACACCGTGCTGGCCAAGGCCGGTGAGAGCTCGGGATTGCGTACCCTGGCCAGCGCGTCGGCGACGGTCGCATCCGGCGCGAGAATGATCGGTTCGCTCGTCATCATGCCGCCCGCCGTGTTCTCGGCGTACGGCAGGAGCCGCCGCACCGGGGCCGCCTCGTCGGGAGCCATCAAGGCCAGCAGCCGCTCCGCCTCGTCGAGCGGGAGGTCGCCCAACAGGTCCGCGGCGTCGTCGGGATCCATGACCTCGAGGACGTCCGCCGCCCGGTAGTCCGGCAGCTTGGCGAGGATCTCGACCTGGTCGCTTTCCGGAAGCTCCTGGAGTACGTCGGCGAGGCGGGCGTCGTCGAGCGCCGAGGCCGCCTCGGCACGCCGTTTCGGGGACAGTTCGTGCAGGACATTCGCCAAGTCCGCCGGGCGCAGCTGCTCGAAGGTGGCGAGCAGGTTGGCCGCGCCCTGGCCCTCCTCGGTGAGAGAGAGCCCGCTGACCTGGTCCCAGTCCACGATCGACGCCTCGCCGCGCCGCCGTAGTCCGCGCCGCCCGGCCTTCGCCACGGCAACCCGGCTGACCAGCCAGTCCCTGGTCCTGGTCTGCTCCATGGCGACGTCGACGATGGTGGCCTGCTCCCCCGAGTCCAAGAGGGTCACCGTGCTGTCGAGCAGCTCACCGACGACCAGCGTCTCGGTCGGGCGCGCCTGGAATCGTCGCAGGTCCACCTGACCGGTGGAGATGACCTGACTCGCATCGATCTGGGTAACCCGGGTCATCGGAAGGAAGATTCTCCGCCTGGGTGCCACCTCCACGACCAGCCCGACCACGCGTGGCGGACGGCCGCCAACCCTGAGCGTGACCACCGCGTCCCGCACTCGGCCCAGCGGATCACCTGAGGTGGCGAAGACCGGCAGGCCCGCCAAGCGGGCGATGAAGATCCGAGACGGCACCGCGCTCACACGTCACCTCGTTCCGCTTACCTGCGACGGCGGGCCCGACGGCCGATCACAAAGGGCAGTGGGCCACGAGTGGTTGCCTTCGTCGGTACCGGGACTGCCGCGCCGCTGCCGTCAGGCATCTCCCCCGGCTGCTCGGCGACGGCGCCGGTCGGCTCCAGGCGCCAGATCTGGGAATGTTCCGCCCAGCGCTGCGGCTGACGCTCGCCGTCGGGCGGGTTGAGCCGGTGGGCGTGCAGGGCGGCAGCCGCGGAGTCCCACTCCGGCGTTCCTGGCTCCACGAGATTCGGCTTTGCCAGCCACGTGATCAGCCGGCCACCCTTGTCCTTACTGGGTACGGTCACCGTGACCGCGGCCGCTGCCGCGAGATCGGGCAACGGCTGCTCGATCCCACCACCAACCACGTAGCCAGCGCCTTCGTGCCAGATATGCCAGACGGCCTGCGCGGGCTGTCCGGGCACGGTCAGCCAAACCAGGCCGGCCTTCTTCGTCGCTTCCTCGACGAGGGCTCGAGCGAATGCATCCGCCACGCTGATCAGCCTATTTGGCTCAGCGGCTTCTCGCGTACGGCGGCATGTTCCACACCGGACACATCTGGCCGGTGTCCCCGCCGCTGCTGAGGCCGCCATTTGCTCGTTCCTGTGCCATACGGGTCCACGTCTCGATGTCGACTCGCGACGCCAGAGGTCGCACGCGGATGCTGCAGGGGATCATGCGACCGTGGATTGGCCCTGGCGGTGGCCACACCCGGGCGGTGGACACCCCCTCTGCAGGACGATGCGAAGCTGGTGGATCGCCGTGGACTGTCGGCGGGGGATCATGTGGCCGTGGACACGCCCAGGCGGCAGGACATCACGGCGCTGCCGCCGGCCCGACACCTCGCATTGATGGCGGTTGGAACCGTCGCGGTCGGCACATCGGGACCGCTCATCGTCGCCACCGCGGTTCCGGCGCTTGCGATCGCCTTCTGGCGCAACGCGTTCGGCACCGCCGCTGTCAGCGTTCCGGCGCTTCTCCGGCGCCGCAGCCGGGCCGAGCTCGTACGTATGCCCGGCCGCCTGTGGCTGTTCGCCGTCCTGGCCGGTCTGCTGCTGGCCGGGCACTTCGGCACCTGGATACCAAGCCTGGACTACACCTCGGTGACATCCTCCATTGCACTTGTCTCCACCCAGCCGATCTGGGCCGCACTGCTCGCCAGGCTCGCCGGGTTTCCGGTCCCAGGACGGGTATGGCTGGGCATTGTGATCGCGCTGATCGGCATCCTTGTGCTCACCGGTGTCGATCTGACCGTCTCGGCGCGGGCGCTCGTCGGTGACCTGCTGGCACTCGCCGGCGCGATGTTCGCCGCCGGTTATGTGACCGCAGGAGCAGTGGTACGCCGGCACGTATCCACGGCCACGTACACAACGGTCTGTTATGGCGTGTGCGCCCTCGCGCTTCTCGGCGTATGCCTGTCGGCCGGGGTTGCTCTCAGCGGCTACGAGGCAGCCGACTGGCTCAGGCTGGCGGCACTCACGGCCGGCCCGCAACTGCTCGGCCACACCATTTTCAACCACGTTCTCCAGTCGACCAGTGCCACCCTCGTCTCGCTGGCAATACTCCTGGAGGTGCCAATCGCCACCGTTCTGGCAGCGTTGTGGCTTGGGCAGACTCCGCCACTGGCCGTGCTGCCAGCAGCGGCATTGCTGCTCGCTGGGATTGTCGTGGTGGTCGGGAGCGGGACGAGCTCAGGCGCTCCACGTTCCGTTCCGGTCGACTGAACGCGCATCACTCCAGCTCGGAAGGCGGCACCCGGCCAGGCGTGACCTTCGCCACGCGGCGTCGTACGGCATCGCCAGGCTCGCTACGCTCGGCGCTCATGGCGTCCGAACCTCGCTCGCGTCGATCCTGCCTGGCGGTTCCCGGCAGCAGCGTCAAAATGCTCGGCAAGGCGCCGGGCCTTCCGGCCGACCAGGTGTTCCTCGATCTGGAGGACTCGGTCGCCCCGCTCGCGAAGGAGGACGCACGCAAGAACGTCGTCGCCGCGCTCCACGATGGCGACTGGGCAGGCAAGGTGAGGGTTGTCCGGGTTAACGACCTTACGACCAAATGGACCTATCGAGACGTCATCGAGGTCGTCGAGGGCGCCGGGGCCGTCCTGGACTGCCTGATGCTGCCCAAGGTCCAAAGTGCCGACCAGGTGGTATGGCTGGACGTCTTGCTCAGCCAGATCGAGGAGACGATCGGCCTACCGGTCGGTCGCATCGGCATCGAGGCGCAGATCGAGAACGCAGCCGGGCTCATCGCCGTCGATGCGATAGCCGACGCGTCTCCCCGACTGGAGACGATCATCTTTGGGCCGGCCGATTTCATGGCGTCGATCAACATGAGATCGCTGGTCGTCGGTGAACAGCCGCCCGGATATGACGTCGGCGACGCCTACCACTACATCCTCATGCGCATCTTGATAGCCGCGCGCGCGCACGACCTGCAGGCCATCGACGGCCCCTATCTGCAGATCCGCGATGTGGACGGCTTCCGCAGAGTCGCCGGCCGCTCGGCCGCCCTGGGATTCGACGGCAAATGGGTGCTGCATCCCGACCAGATCCAGGCGGCGAACGAGGTCTACGCGCCGAGTCAGGCCGACTACGACCACGCAGAACTGATCCTGGATGCGTACGCCCACTACACGTCCGAGAGTGGCGGGATGCGAGGCGCCGTCATGCTGGGCGACGAGATGATCGACGAGGCGTCTCGAAAGATGGCGATCGTCGTCGCGGCGAAGGGCCGCGCCGCCGGTATGGCGCGTACCACCACGTTCCACCCCCCGACCTCTTAGGCGCAACGCGCGAGCCGGGACGTAAGGCGCGACGACGAGAGGTGCTCGACAGGCG
>JBKPTD010000024.1:0-9050 GCA_046735375.1 Actinomycetota bacterium
ATCGTCATCGCCCACCGGTTGTCCACCATCAGGGACGCGGACCTCATCCTCGTCCTCGACGAGGGCCGGATCGTACAGCGCGGCAGCCATGAGGAGCTGCTGGCCGCGGGTGGGCTCTATGCCGAGCTCTACCGGACTCAGTTTGCGGTGTCTCCGATATCCGACAATGAGCTTGAGCCGCCCGCTGAAGCACCTCGCCTCGATGGCGAGGTGGAGCCCGTGGAGGATCAGGTCACCCTGTTCAGTCCCGAGGTCACCAGCCCGTCCTGATCGCAGTCGCCAGGCGCTGGAGGACATTCGCCGGACCGGCGCTTGAGGGTTTCTTGTGACGGAAGGCGGCGCGGTCAGATGGTCCGGAGCGCACCGCCGTCGATCGGGATCATGCAGCCGGTGAGGTACGACGCCGCGGGGGAGAGGACGAAAGCGGCGACAATCCCGAACTCCTCGGGGGTGCCGTAGCGGCGCAGCGGGATCGGCGCGGACTGGCGGGCCCGGGCGAGCTGCGCGTCGCCTGCCGCCTCGTCGAGTTCGCGGATTCGGTCGGTGGCGATCCTGCCGGGCAGCAGCCCGATCACTCGGACGCCACGCGGACCCAGCTCGTCAGCCAGCGCCTTGGCCGCCATTGCCAGCCCAGGCCGCAGGCCGTTCGAGATGGCGAGCCCCGGGATCGGCGACCGAACCGACGACGACAGGACGAACGCGATAGATCCCCCCTCACCGACTGCGTTTGCGACGGCGCGCGCGATCCGCAGCCCGCCGATGAAGACGCTCTCGAAGGCATGTTGCCAATCGGCGTCGCTGGTATCGATGACAGTGCCCGCGGGAGGTCCGCCCACGGATATCAAGGCCCCATCGAGTCGGCCGAAGCGGGCAAGACCGGCCGCGACCAAGCGCTCGGCGGCGCTCGCTTCCGCGTTGTCCGCGGTGATACCGACCGCCTTGGCACTGCCACCGAGATCGGCCACGGTCTTCTGTACGGCATCCTCATGACGGCTGGAGACGACGACGCGGGCGCCCTCATTGACGAGCGCTTCGGCTGCGGCACGACCAAGTCCGCGGGTGCCACCGGTCACGAGAAACACTCGATCCTGCAGGCCGAGATCCATGCCGACCATCCTGCCCCGGTCGGCTGGATGAGGCACGTTACGGTCGGTTGTATGAGCGACGCGCCCGAACCGTCTCACCCCTCCGAGGGTCCGCCCTTCCCGATCGGCCATGCTGGCGCCGCAGACCGGAATCACTCATCTCAGCTGGTGGGTTGCCGCGCTGATGAGCACTGCCTCGCGGTTGGAAGCTGAGTGACGAACGTGGGCGACCACCCAGACCGCGAGCACCTGAGTCCCAGCGAGTCGACGACCCGAGATGAAGCCCCCGCGCAGTGGCTGCGCGCCGCGGCGTCGATTACGGTCCTGACCGGAGCTGGGATCTCGACCGAGTCGGGCATTCCCGACTTCCGTGGCCCGCAGGGAGTGTGGACGAAGAACCCTGGAGCCCAGGCGCTGTCAAGCATCGACGTGTACCTCGCCGATCCCGAGGTCCGCCGCCGTGCGTGGCAGGCGCGGCTCGATCATCCCGCCTGGTCGGCCCGGCCGAATGCGGGTCACCGGGCACTGGTGGACCTCGAGCGCACAGGCCGCCTTCGTGCGCTTGTGACGCAGAACATCGACGGCCTGCATCAGGCCGCCGGCTCCAGACCGGACCTGGTCATCGAGATCCACGGCACGATCCGCCAGGTCGGCTGCCTCAGCTGTGGCGACCGCACCCCGATGGCCAAGGTGCTGGAGCGGGTCACTGCTGGTGAGGACGATCCGCCGTGTCGAAAGTGTGGCGGGATTCTCAAGTCGGCCACGATCTCATTCGGCCAGGCACTCGAGCCCGCAGTACTCACGGCGGCGATCTCCGCCGCACAGGCCTGTGACGTGCTGCTCGCCGTGGGGACATCGCTGTCCGTCTATCCGGCGGCGGGCCTGTGCGACTTCGCGCTCGGTTCCGGCGCCAAGCTGGTGATCATCAATGCCGAGTCGACGCCGTACGACCACGTCGCCCACGCGGTTCTGCGAGAGCCGATCGGGACGGTGCTTCCTCGGCTCGTCCAGGCTGCGGTGGCCGACGGCGAGGGCGCCCCCTGATGAGACAGGCGTTGAGGCAGCCGGCACCGCTGCGATCGGGTGACACCGTCGCAGTGATCGCTCCGAGTGGGCAGGTGGACTACGACAGACTCCGGCTCGGCGGGAAGGTACTGGAGAGCTTCGGGCTGACGGTGTCGCTCGGTGAGCATGTGCTCGACCGGACGGGGTCTTATCTCGCGGGCACCGATGTGGCCCGCGCTGACGACTTCACCCGCGCTTGGCGGGACCCAGATATCTCGGCGGTGATCTGTGCGCGCGGCGGCTATGGCGCCATGCGAATGCTCGACCTGGTCGACTGGGATGGGCTCGCAGGGACGCCACCCAAGCTATTCGTGGGTGCGAGCGACGTGACCGCCCTGCACGAGGCGATCGGCTCGCGGCTGTCGGTAGCGACGCTCTTCGGGCCGATGGTTGCGACCGCGGCCGTCGCGCATGCGGAGGAATGGAGCGTGGGCGCCTACAAAGCCGCGCTGTTCAGTGAGTGGTCACGGATGTGTGTGCCCGCACAGGAGCCGGCGGTGTTCAATCCCGGTTCAGCCAGCGGCATCACAGTCGGAGGCACCCTCAGCCTCCTCGCCGCGACCGTGGGGTCCGGCACCTCCCGCCAAGCGGCCGGCGCGATCGTCCTGCTCGAAGACGTGACGGAGGAGCCGTACCGGATCGATCGCCTTCTCACGCAATTGCTCCGCAGCGGTTGGTTCGACCAGGTCGCCGCCGTCGCGCTGGGGACATGGACCGAATGCGGCGATCCAGCTGTGGTCGAGGACGTTCTGAAGGACCGGCTTTGCCCCCTCGGAGTTCCGGTGCTCAGTGGGTTTCCCTTTGGCCACGGCACCCGCCAGGCCAGCATTCCGCTCGGTGTCGAGGCCGTGCTCGACACCGAGGCCGCTGTCTTGCGTATCCGTTGAGACCTGTGCCCGGGCTCGCGTGCTCTGTCGCCGCACAGCGAGCCCTTAGCCAACCGCGTGTTTGATACGCCACGCGCGCTGCTTCATTCTGTTGCCGCAGACCCCCATCGAGCACCACTTGGCTGAGCGCGCTCGTGATCGATCGTAGAAGGCCCACTGGCACTGGTCGTTGGCACAAGCCTTGAGGCGCCGCCAGCTGCCTTCTGCCATCGCATTCACGACGATCACGAGCAGGGTGCCGATCGCCTTGTCGATGCCCACGGCAGTGGAGGTCGCGGTCCATTCCCCGGCGATGACGAACGAGAGGCTCAGCCCAGCCCGTCGAGCGGCATCGTTCAACACGCGCACTGCGGTCGCCGACGCCAGGCCCCCGTCGTGGTTGGCCAGGAGCAGCGAACGGAGCGCCTCGCGGACCTCCACCGCGCGCTGGAGATCTCCCACACCAGGAGAGTGAGCCATCTCCAGCACCGCGTCGTCTAGCAGCCCGGCGTCTCGAAGCCAACCGGTGAGATCAGCGGCGTTTCTCAGGCCGTCCTGGCCCGTCTCGATGTCCCTTGTGTTGACGAATCGGCGTACGAGCTCGAGCTGCCCGGGTGCCGCAGAGGTTGGTTGTGCCACAGCGTAAGCATAACCGCCTTGTGCCTAAGAGTGGTTAGACATAACCTGCATAGATATGAATGCGGTTATCAGCTACAGCGCGCCGGCAACACAAGCGGCCGGTGTTTGGCGGAATCGCAACTTCCGGTGGATGTGGTTCGGATCGACTGTCTCGTGGTTCGGGTCGGAGATCGGAGAGCTCGCGCTGCCGCTGTTGGCTATCGTGACCTTGACCGCGAGCCCGGCAGAGGTGGGTGTGCTGCGCGCCGCTCAGTTCATGCCCTTTCTGCTGGCGACTCTGCCGTTGGGTGTGCTTGTCGATCGCCGGCGCCGCCGCCCACTCATGATCAGCGCGGATGCCGGCCGGTTTCTGCTGGTCGGCGCGATCCCGATCGCCGTCTGGGCCGGCATAGCTGAGATGAAGATGCTCTACGTCATCGTCTTTCTGACCGGTGTTCTTACCGTGCTCTACCAGCTGGCTGATTTCGCCTTTCTCCCGCGCGTCGTCGCACCGGAACAACTCGTCGACGCGAACGGTCGGCTCGCCGCCTCGCAGTCGGCTGCCGAGATCAGTGGCAAGGGTCTCGGCGGTGTTCTCGTTCAGGCGCTATCCGCGCCCATCGCGGTCGTGGCAGATGCCGTGAGCTACCTGGTCTCCGCGGTGAGCCTCGGACGGCTGACGACAGCCGAGCCAGCGAGGCCCGCGCCCACCGACCATCGCTCCCCGTGGCGGGACGCCATCGACGGCCTTCGGGTGGTGGTGCGCAACCAGTACGTGAGGCCGCTGCTCGGTGAGGCGACGACATTCAATTTCTTCAACGAGATCTTCATCCTCGGGCTCCTCCTCTACACCGCCCGCGATCTCGGCATGAGCCCGGGTTTGATCGGTCTCGTCTTCACCGGTGGTGGAGTGGGTTCGTTCCTTGGCGCATGGTTCGGCGCCCGAGCCACTGGCCGATTCGGGTACGGTCGCGTCCTCCTCGTCACCCTCTTCCTCGGCAACACGGCGCCGGTCGCGTCCGTGGCGGCCACCGGCAGGGTGGCGATGTCAGTGGCGGTCCTCGTTGCTGCGTTCTTCGTCATGGGCGTCGGGATCGGGATCGCCAACGTGCACGCGGTAAGCCTGCGCCAGATGGCGATTCCGAGACACCTGCACGGCAGGGTCAACGCCGGATATCGCCTGATCTCGTGGGGCGCGATCCCGCTCGGCGCTGCCGCGGGCGGTCTCCTCGCGACCGCGGCTGGAGCTCATGCGGCCATGCTGATCGGGGCCCTCGGCATCCCGCTCGCGACGCTGTGGGTAGCGGCATCTGCCATACCTCGTCTGCGAACAATCCGCGACGCGCACGTGTGATCGTCCGGTCGTAGTTGGCCCTATCCGGCGGGGATTGCGGTGCCCGCGCGAGCAGCCTCCGGTCTCACCTGGCGGCTGGGCGGCGGCTGGCCATGGCTTGCTCCGGGATCTTCGTCGAGGGCATGCGCGCGCCCTCCTCCTCGCGTGCCTCCCTGAAGAGCAGGTAACAGAAGCCGCCAACGGCAATGCTGGCGAATAGATACCACTGGACCGCGTAAGCGAGATGGGGACCTTCGCTGAGCTCGGGTGTGTCCAGCAGGGTTGGGCTCGGCTGGGTCTCCGGGGTCTGGGAGACCAGTTCCGTGTAGCCGCCGTACACCGAGTACGGCAGGGTCGTGCCGATTCGCGGGACGTCGATGCGGACGACCTGCCCGGCGGGAACGCCGGCGCCGTCGCGAGGGCCGTGAGACGGCTGGCGCTCTGACGGCCGCAGGCGACCGACGACGGTGACCTCGCCAGCGGGCGGTGCGGGCGCCTTGGGGGTGTCTCGGGCCGTCTCTCCGAACGGGATCCAGCCTCGATCGACTAGGAGCGCAACGCCACCTGTCGTGATCAGCGGAGTCAGGACGTGGAAGCCCGGCTGGCCGTCGGCGGTGGCGGTTCGGTTGCGGACGAGCAGCTCATGCGTGGGGTCATAGCGCCCTGAGGCGGTGACCGGACGCCACTCTTCGTCCTTCGTCGCCGATCGGTCCGGCCCGGTGAGGGCCGCTACCGGTACAGGTATCGCATGGATGTTGCGTGAGATGATCGCGTTCTTTGCGCGTCGCTGGTCAAGCCGGTCGAGCTGCCAGAAGCCCAGCCTGATGAAGGTTGGCACCAGGATGACAACCAACCCGAGCAGGGCAAGCCAGCGCCGGGTCAACAGCAGCCTGAGCACAGCACCGACGGTACCCGCCGATCCGTACGTACCCGGACGTGCCCGGTCAATCGGCGATCGGGCATTCGTACGCCCGCCTACCTGGATCGCGTTGTTCAGGGGCCGGGCGCACGCACGCCTGATCGTGGCAGAGACCGATCCGGATCGAGGTGGCCCAGGCCAGCTAGCCGGTTGGCGCTCTAAAGCGGCCGGCCGTCGTCATAGATGCGCTGCTCCTCAACGACCTCTTCAGCTGGCCGGTAAACCCGAGTGCGTCCCGTCACCGGGTCGACAATCTCCTGGTCAGTGGCGATGACGCGGGCGCGCCGCCGCGGACCCCACACGAACATGGTCATGTACAGGCCAAACGCTCCGGCAAGCATGAGGACGATGCCGACAACCTGCAGGTTGAGCCCGGATAGTGAGACAGTCGTCGCGAAGGTGAGGATCGCGCCGAGCGCCATGAGGAAGATGCTCGCGCCGATACCCATCAGATGACCTCCGTAGATGGGCCGCCGCATCGGTCGGCGGCAGCGTCCGGAAGGCCGTTTTACCCCGTGTACCGGGATCCGAACGGCGCCGACCTGCTGGACTTGCGTTCCGGGACCACCTAGCGTCCTGTGTCCAAAGTCTCATCGCCTTGGCCTGGTCCCGCTGGCGCCTGGCTACGTTCTCGGTCGCCCGCGTACCTCCAGTACGCCAGGCTCCCTGCGGCCTTGCCAGTCATCCAGCGGTCCTGCGGCCACCGCCAAAAGACCTCGGACACAGGACACTAGAACGTCGCTGCCGCAGCGACCATGGCCGAGGTAAGGGTGGCGGTATCGGACTCGTCGAGGACGTACGGCGGCATCGTGTAGAGCAGCCGCCCGAACGGGCGCAGCCATACGCCTCGCCCCACGAGAAACTCCTGCACCCGGCCAACATCGATCGGTTCTCGGGCTTCGATGACGCCTATAGCGCCGAGCACCCGGACATCCGCGACCCCCGGCAGCTCGCGTGCCGGTGCAAGTCCCTCGGCGAGGCGTCCCTCGAGTGTGGTGACCCGGTGGTGCCAGGGGGATTCGAGAAGCAGGTCGATCGACGCCAGCGAGATAGCTGCGGCGAGCGGGTTCCCCATGAACGTCGGCCCGTGCATGAACACCCCGGCCTGGCCGGAGCAGATGCCATCGGCGACGGTTTCCGTGCAGAGCGTCGCCGCCATGCTCAGATAGCCTCCGGTCATTGCCTTGCCGAGGCAAAGGATGTCCGGCGCGATACCCGCGTGATGCGCGGCGAAGAGTGCACCGCTGCGACCGAATCCGGTCGCGATCTCGTCGAGGATGAGCAGGACGTCGTACGTGTCGGCGAGCCGGCGTGCTTCGGCGACATACTCCGGCGCGTAGAACCACATACCACCGGCACCTTGGACGACCGGCTCGAGAATGATGGCCGCTATCTCGTCGTGGTGGCGGTCGAGCAAGGCGGCAAGCTCATCGCTGTCAGTCGGGTCGTATGCGTCGCCGAAGCGGGTCCTTGGGCGCGGCGCGAAGAGCTGTTGTGCGAGCACTGAGCGACCCGGCTCGCCGGCTTGCCGGGGCGTCGTGGTCGTCCTGCCAAAGATGTGGTGCATGCCGGTCACCGGGTCGCACACGCTCATGGCGGCGAAGGTGTCGCCGTGGTAGCCGCCGCGAATCGTCAACAGCCGCTGCTTACGGGGGCGGCCGGTCTCGTGCCAGTACTGGATGGCCATCTTGATCGCGACTTCGACCGACACAGATCCGGAGTCGCTGAAAAACACCCGGCTCAGCAAACCGGGAGTGACGTCGACGAGTCGCTGGGCGAGGGCGACTGCAGGCTCGTGCGTGAGACCGCCGAACATGACGTGTGGCATCCTCGCCAGCTGGGCGTTAGCGGCCGCGTTGAGTACGGGGTTGTTGTAACCGTGGATCGCGGACCACCAAGACGCCATTCCGTCGATCACCTCGCGGCCGTCACCGAGGATCAGGCGCACGCCCTGAGTTGCTGTCACCAGATAGGGAGCGACCGCCGGCTTCTTGGCCGCGTACGGATGCCACACGTGAGCGTCGTCCCGCCCGATCACGTCGTCCACGAGCACGCACCTTAATGGCCACCACCCGTCGAGGAGGCGTTGTCGGGTGGCCGGCGTAGGCTGAGTGGGCACGTTAGTGGATCTTTGGGAGGCGTGCCGTTGCTCGTCGACAGCTTTGGCCGGGTGGCGACCGATCTTCGAGTCTCGCTCACCGATCGGTGCAACCTTCGCTGCACCTACTGCATGCCGGCAGAGGGTCTGGATTGGTTGCCGTCGCCGACGCTGCTCACGGACGACGAGATCGTCCGGCTGGTACGGATCGCGGTCGAGCGGCTCGGCGTGACCGAGGTCAGGTTCACCGGCGGGGAGCCGTTGATCAGACGTGGCCTCGTCGGCATCGTCGAGCGGGCGGCCGCGCTGTCACCGCGGCCCCGGTTGTCTGTCACCACCAACGCGCTGGGACTGGCGCGGCTCGCGGCCCCGCTGCAGTCCGCGGGTCTGGACCGGGTCAACGTGTCTCTCGACACGCTGCAAGCCGATCGGTTCGCTGCGCTCGCTCGTCGCGACCGGCTCACGGACGTCATCGAAGGACTGGCCGCTGCCGAGGCGGCGGGCCTGCGCCCGGTGAAGGTCAACGCCGTCCTGATGCGCGGCATTAACGACGACGAGGCACCGCAGCTGCTGCGCTGGTGCCTGGACCGCGGCTATGAGCTGCGTTTCATCGAGCAGATGCCGCTCGACGCACAGCACGGCTGGCGCCGCGACACGATGGTCACCGCCGCCGAGATACTCCAGGAGCTGCAGGAGCACTTCGACCTGGAGCCACAGGACGGAGATGTCAGAGGGAGCGCTCCGGCCGAGACCTGGCTGGTGAATGGCGGGCCCGAGCGAGTGGGAGTCATCGCCTCCGTCACTCGGCCGTTCTGCGGTGCGTGCGACCGTGTCCGCCTGACAGCCGACGGCCAGGTCCGCACCTGCCTCTTCGCGCGTGAGGAGTCCGATCTGCGCTCGCCTCTGCGGTCCGGAGCGAGCGACGCGGAGATCGCCCAGCGGTGGGAAGTTGCGATGTGGGGGAAGAAGCCGGGGCACGGCATCGACGATCCAGGATTCCTCCAGCCCGCTCGTCCCATGTCCGCTATCGGCGGCTAGCCACCTAGATCCCGAGCGGACGGTACGC
>JBKPTD010000025.1:0-40900 GCA_046735375.1 Actinomycetota bacterium
GGCCTCGCCCAGTTGCATCAGCTCCGCGGCCGGGTCGGCCGGGGCAGGGAACGCGCCTACTCCTATTTCCTCTACCCGCAGGAACGGCCGCTGACCGAGACCGCTCACGAGCGGCTGGCAACGATCGCCCAACACAGCGAGCTCGGCGCCGGCATGTATGTGGCGATGAAGGATTTGGAGATCCGCGGCGCCGGGAACCTGCTCGGCGGGGAGCAGTCGGGACACATCGCCGCAGTCGGATTCGATCTCTATGTTCGCCTGGTCGGCGAGGCGGTCGCCGAGTTCAAGGATGACGGCAAAGCGGTCCGGCCGGAGACGAAGGTCGAGCTCCCGATCGACGCACACATCCCACACGACTACATCGAGAGTGAGCGGCTGCGCCTGGAGGCCTACAAGCGGATCGCCTCGATCGAGTCCGACGAGGGGGTGGACGAGGTCCGCGCCGAACTACTGGACCGTTATGGCGATCTTCCCGAGCCGGTAACGAACCTCCTCGACGTTGCGCGCTTCCGGACAGTGGCGGCGGCGACGGGCGTTGCCGAGGTGACCGCCCAGGGCAACTTCGTCCGGTTCGCGCCGGTGGAGCTTCCGGAGTCCGGGCAGCTGCGATTGCAGCGGCTCTATCCGAAGTCGCTGGTCAAGCCGGCCGTTCGTACCATCTTGGTGCCGCGGCCGACCACGGCCACTATCGGCGGTCAGCCGCTGCGGGACACCGAACTGCTCAAGTGGGCGACCAAACTCGTCGCCGACGTACTCACCCAGGAGCCGCTGTCGACCTCGACCTGACGAGATGCGTGAGTCCCGCCTACCCGCGATGTCCACCCGCGACCGAGGTTGGCGGCTGGGTTGCGTACGATCACTGCCGTGAGTCGGCCAGTATGCCCCGTGCGCCGACGTGTTCCTGACAGGAGCCTCGTGAAGCGATCCAGTCACCTTCGCCGCCTGCTCTTGGTTGGCGCGGCGATGGCCGCCGCCGTGGTCGCGCTCAGCGGGTGCAGTGACACGCAGTTGAAATCCGGCGCGGCCGTGATCGTCGACGATCAGCGGACCACGATTGCTTCGCTTCAGGGGAAGGTGGATGCAATCACCGCGGAGCGGGCGCGTACGAAGCAGGATCCAGTTCCCGCAGCTGAGCAGAGCCGCACCCAGATTCAGCGGATCATCGTCCACCGGATCTTGCAGCGAGCGGCCGCGGCCCACGGCGTGACAGTGAGCGAAACCGAGATCGACGACCGGATCGCCGGCCTCGAGCAGCAGTTCGGGGGCAAGGAAGGCTTCGCCGTCCAGGTGGCCGCGGCCAACATCGCGCCAGGTGACTTGCGGACCTTTATCAATGACGAGCTGGTCGGCAAGAAGCTCGGGGAGACGCTCGTCCCTGGGGCCCAGACCGACGCCGAGTTGCAGCAGCGCCAACGAGCGCTCAACGACCTCCTGATCCAGGAGGCGAAGCAGACCGACGTCGCCGTCAATCCTCGATATGGCAGCTTCGACCCGTCCACCGGCCAGCTCAACGAGCCGACCAACCCGCTCGTGCAGAAGCAGTCCCCGACGCCCTCGCCCACCGCTGATCAGGCCACACCTCCGGGCGAGGGATAGGAACCGCCAGGCCCTTCCTGGATATGACGGTGCCTGCGGGTCAGCCCGCTGCGAGGCCGAACGAGCAGCCGCCTGACGGCTCGCCCGGGCGGCTTGTCCTCCTCGTCACCTCGCCCCGGGTGGCCCCGGGCCTGCTGACGCTCGACGCGTGGGAGGTCTTGCGTACCGCCGACGAGGTGTTCACAGGGGATCCCGCACACCCACAGCTGCCTGCCCTTCGTAGCGCAGGCATCGAGATTACGGTGCTCGCCACTGCGGGTCGGCCAGCGGCCGGGGCGGCAGAGCCGGCACCTGGCTCGCCCGCCCACGGCCAGGATAGGGCCGCCCAACAGGCAGGCGAGCTGCTCGCCGCTGCCGCCGGCCGGCTTGTCATCTGGCTGTCGGCCGCGGACGGTGATCCTGAGCTCGGGCACGCGCTGGCGCGGCTCATCCCGACCGCCGCGGCAAGGGGAGGGAAGGTCCCCGAACTCGAGTTGCTGCCGGGGTCCTATGACCTGCCGGGCGCGCGGCTGCTCGACCTCGTCCGCGTGATGGATCGGCTGCGCTCGCCAGGCGGCTGTCCGTGGGATTCGGAGCAGACGCACCGCTCGCTGGTCACATATCTCATCGAGGAGGCATACGAGCTGGTTGAGGCGATCGAGACCGGCGATCGGGACCATCTTCGTGAAGAGCTCGGAGACCTTCTCCTGCAGGTGGTCTTCCACAGCAGAATCGCGGAGGAGGACCCTGAGGCACCCTGGTCGATTGACGACGTCGCGGGCGAGATCGCCGCGAAGCTGGTACGCCGCCATCCGCACGTCTTCGGTGACGCCGAGCCGACCACGGCTGAGCGGGTGACGGCCGACTGGGAGAACAGGAAGGCGCAGGAGAAGGGGCGAACGTCGGCGGTGGAGGGGGTGCCCCTATCCCTGCCCGCCCTCGTGCTGGCTGCGAAGCTCATGCACCGCGCGGCCGGCTACGGCCTCACCGTCTCGAGGCCGGACCAGATCCGGCCTCCCGACCGGATCGACAATGACACGATCGGGGATCTGCTCTTTGCCGTGGCCGGCCTCGGCGACGAGCATGGCATCGATCCCGAGCAGGCGCTGCGTGACGCGCTGCGGCGCTTCACCGAAGCAGTACGGGCATCTGAGGCGGCCGCACGCTTGCGCAACTCGAGCTGAGCCGTCGGGTCGGTGGTCCCAGATGCAGCGTGTACCGTCAGGCCCGTGACAGTGGCGGACGAGACATTTCAGGCATTGGCCGACTCGGTCGTGGACGGGTTTCTGGAGCGCGAGCCGGTGGCGGCGACGTCGCTTGGTGAGCATCGTTTCGACGACCGGCTGGACGATATGCATCCGGCCGCGCTCGACGAGAGCCGCCGGTGGCTGTCGACATCACTCGCGGCGCTGACAGCGATTGACCCCGCCGGCCTGTCCATGGACAACGCCGTGGACGCGCGGATTCTGCGCGCTCGGCTCGAAGAGCACGCGTTCATGCTCGATGAGCTACGCGCCCACGAGTGGGATCCCTTGATCTGGAATCCCGGTACCGCCATCTACCTGCTTCTCGCCCGCGACTACGCCCCACTGCCGGATCGCCTGCGCGCTCTCATCGGCCGGCTGGCCGCGATTCCCGAGTCGCTATCGGTCGCACGAGACTCGCTCGGCGCGATGCCACAAGTGCACATCGAGACTGCGATCGGACAGTTCACGGGAACTCGGACGATGCTGGCCACCGAGGTGGAGCGGGCGCTGCGCCAGGTCGAATTGCTGCGGCGCGATGTCGAGTCGGTCAGGGACTCTGCCGTCGAGGCGCTCGACGAGCACATCGCCTGGCTGCAGGACCGGCTCGTGGCCGTCCGGTCTGGCGCCGAGCCTGAACGAGACCCTCGGATCGGGGCGGAGCTCTTCCGCCGGAAGCTGGCATACACCCTGGATGCGGCGACCGACGCGGACGCCATCCTCGCCCGCGCCGACGCCGATCTGGCAGCGGTCTCCGAGCGGATCAGAGAGGTCGCGGCGCAGGTGGCCGGCGCTCGGCCGGACGAGCCTGGTCTGGTACGCAACGTCCTCGATCAGCTCGCGGACGAGCATCCCGACAACGACACGATCGTCGGAATGGCGAAGGACACTCTGACTGCGACAACAGAATTCGTCCAGTCGGAGCGTCTCGCCACGGTCTATGACGACCCCGTCGAGATCATCGTGATGCCGGAGATCCACCGCGGAGTGGCAGTCGCCTACTGCGATCCACCCGGCCCGCTGGAGCCGACGCCCTTGCCCACGTTTTACGCGATCTCACCGACCCCGTCGGACTGGCCGCAGGAACGGGTCGACTCATTCTTCCGCGAGTACAACTCGCACATGATCCACAATTTGACGGTGCACGAGGCAATGCCGGGCCACGTGCTCCAGCAGGCTCACTCTCGCCGCGCGCAGCCACCGACCAAGGTGCGAGCAGCCTTCGGCAGCGGGCCGTTCGTCGAGGGCTGGGCGGTGTACGCAGAACAGCTGATGGTGGCGCACGGGTATGGCGGCGGCAGCGTACAGATGCAGCAGCTCAAGATGCAGCTACGGATGATCATCAACGCCATCCTGGACGCGCGGGTGCATGCGTCGGGCATGCCGGAAGCCGAGGCGATGGCGCTGATGACCGAGCAGGGCTTCCAGGAGGAGGGGGAGGCGCATGGCAAGTGGCGCCGGGCACAGCTCACGAGCGCACAGCTATCGACCTATTACGTCGGCTACACCGAAGTTAACGATCTTGTACGGGACCTGCGAAGCGAGCGCCCTGACCTCTCCACTCGTGACCTCCACGACACCGTGCTCGCGCATGGCTCGCCGGCTCCACGCCACCTCCGAACTCTGCTCCACCTCGGCGAAACCACCTAGTTCTGTGTGCTGGCGGCCTCGGTCGTGTCAGTTGGGTCCGCGACGTGGCCGATGAAGAGCGGGGTCTTGGTGGGACGGTCCACGATGGCGAAGGCGAAGGGGTGGTCGGCGCGAACCGCCGGCGGGCCGCACCCTCCGCAGATTGCAAAGGCTAGTCCAGTCACCGCAGCGGCTTCGGTACCCTGCTCGTCGACGGTGATGTTGGCCCGGTGGATGGCGTCAGACACGCCCAGGCCGGCATCGGATATGCCCCCGAAATTGCTCAGATCGGTCAGTCCGATCTTCCTCAGCACGGGCAGGAGGGGGACGGTGGTGCCGAAGTCCCATCGCGGCAGCGACAGGTCGATCTCTTGCTTGCGCAGGTTGCTGCCGACCGTTGCGAGCGTCTGGGGACTGAGCAGATCGCCGGCCCTGGTCGCGCCGCGCGGGACGAGCACCCACATGGCGAGGTCGCTGTGCGCGTACGGCAATTCGACCGCCTGCCATCCGGGACCGGCTGCGTATCGGTAGCTGGCGACGCTATGCATCATCGGCGCATCGACAACGCTGCCGTCCGCGCGGGTGAACGGGGCTGGCGCGGTCTGGGCCTGGTCGAATCTGGTGACCCAGTCACCTTTGAAGTAGACCGCATTGGCGATCACCAGCAGTGTGGCCGGGTCGATCCGGTCAAACAGTTGCTTGATCCGATCGGCGGTCTGCTCCCGCACCCAAGCGTCGATCGCCTCTTTCGCGGCCGGTGACCCAAAGTTGACAGTCCGGACCCCGGCGCCATATTGGGCGGCAAGTGTATGCAGGAAGGGCTTCTTGACCTGAAACCCATTCTGGATGAACAGCGCGTTGGCGATCGCGACCAGCGGCGGTGTGGGCGCACCTGCCTTGTCCTTGCCGGCCGTTCCGCCGCTGGATGGCGGCGGTCCATCGATCGTCGCGAGTTTCTGCGACAGCACATTGAGTGCGGCGTGGGGCCCTTTGGCGGGGAACCCGAACACGCGATCCAGCTGGTCGGCGGTGACCCCACGCGCGCCGGCGCGGGCCATTCCGAATGCGTAAGCGATGCTCATTGGTGAGAGCACCGTGTTCGCAGCCGGGTCGGCACTGGCCTTGTACAGCTCGTAGCCGAACGCGGCCATCCCCGCGACGGTCTCCCTGACCGGAACCTGTGTCGGCGTCTCCCGCGCCACCCCGTGGGCGACCAGCAGCCGTGAGCCGCCGCTGACCGCCCCGCCGGTCTCCACTCCTCCACCCGAACAGCCGGAGCCGAGGATCACCGCCAAGGCCGCGACCGCCACCCGGGAATACGGCGCTCGACTTGCAGACACTCCGACCACCCCGTTACGGCAGATCGTCTGGGCCTGGGGGCGAGACTTGGACGTCATCGCGGCACGGACGGTTCCTCACAATTGCTCGGCAAGCGGCGACCAAGAGGTCGGGCCAGCCTCAGGACACCGGTTCCGGAAGATCAACATTGCCCGACGGTAGGCTGCGCACCGGCGCCGTTAGAGACCGGAGTGCAGGGGAGATTGACCGTGTCGTCCATCGAGGCTGTCACCGCTCGGGAGATCTTGGATTCTCGTGGCAATCCGACCGTGGAGGTCGAACTTGCCCTCGAGGATGGCACCGCCGCCCGCGCGGCCGTTCCCTCTGGCGCCTCGACGGGCCAGTTCGAGGCGGTCGAGCTGCGTGACGGCGACACATCGCGCTATGGCGGCAAGGGTGTCGAGAAGGCCGTGCTCGCAGTGCTCGACGAGATCGGCCCAGAACTGTTGGGGTACGACGCGTCTGAGCAGCGGCTGATCGATCAAGCCCTGCTCGATCTCGATGGGACGCCGGAGAAGTCCAGGCTCGGCGCCAACGCGATTCTCGGCGTCTCGCTTGCCGTGGCGAAGGCGGCCGCCGACTCCGCCGACCTACCGCTCTTCCGCTACGTCGGTGGTCCGAACGCGCATGTCCTGCCCGTACCCATGCTCAACATCCTCAACGGCGGCGCGCACGCGGATACAGATGTCGACATCCAGGAGTTCATGATCGCGCCGATCGGCGCGAGCACGTTCGCGGAGGCGCTGCGGTGGGGCGCGGAGACCTATCACGCACTCAAGGCCGTTCTCAAGGAGAAGGGGTATGCCACTGGTCTGGGCGACGAAGGTGGCTTCGCGCCCAACCTGCCAAGCAATCGGGACGCGCTCGACCTCATAGCCTCTGCCATTGGGCGGGCCGGCTTCACCGCAGGCAGTGAGATTGCGCTGGCGCTGGACGTGGCCGCGACCGAGTTCTACAAGGACGGTGCTTATCAGTTCGAGGGTGCGCCAAAATCCGCTGCCGAGATGGCGAGCTACTACGCCGACCTCGTCGCCGGCTATCCGCTCGTCTCGATCGAAGACCCGCTGAGCGAGGATGACTGGGCAGGCTGGCGCCAGCTGACCGCCGATCTAGGCCGCCGGATCCAGCTGGTCGGCGACGACCTCTTCGTCACGAATCCCGATCGACTGCGCCGGGGGGTGGCCGAACAGTGTGCCAATGCCCTGTTGGTCAAGGTCAACCAGATCGGCACCCTCAGCGAGACATTGGACGCGGTCGCTCTGGCGCAATCCAGCGGTTTCCGCTGCATGATGAGCCATCGGTCGGGTGAGACGGAGGACACCACCATCGCCGACCTGGCTGTCGCCACCAACTGCGGCCAGATCAAGACCGGTGCCCCCGCCCGCTCGGAGCGGGTGGCGAAATACAACCAGCTGCTGCGCATCGAGCAGGAGCTCGACGATGCCGCCCGTTATGCCGGGGCCGGCGCGTTCCCGCGGTTCACCGGCTAATCGCTCGCTCGTCCTCGGTGTCGCGCCTCGCTTCATCGGGAAGATCAGTCGGGCGTGCGCATACCTTGCTGGATCGGCGATTCCGCAGGGCAGGCGTGCGCCTGTCTGATCGACCAAACGCGCGGGCTCAGGCCATCGGCCACACCTCGCAAGGTCGTTGCCACGTACCGGCGGGACCAGGGAGACCTCGCATGGCCGTTGCCCGACTTGCTGGACGCGCCGTGGCGTTCACCCGATCTGCGCTCAAAGTCCGGCATTCTGGCCTCTTGGAGTGCGATGGTCCATTTCACCCGTCGCGAGCGGCAAGCGCGGCGGTGGTCCGGCAGACCGAAGCTAGCCCTCGTTGCGGCATGACGCGGGGGCCTCGGGCGAGAACAGGGCCGATCCGCGTCGGGCCGTCGGGCAGCAGGTCAGAAAGATGAGAGGCTCCTAGGCACGCCCAGGCCTGGCGGCTACAACGAGTCGGGAGGAGGCGCCGTGGCTGGACCAGGCCGATCAGCTCGCTCCATGCCCGGCCGGAGCCGTCCCGACCGGCGCAGCGTGGCACGGCCGGCGTCCCGAGGAGTGCTGCCAGTGCGCTCCCGAGCGCCGCGCGGTGCCGAATCGCCACCGGAGCTGCGGGCCAGGAGGCGGGCTGCCCGACGGACCGCACTCACCGGCCGAGCCGCGATTCTCGCCGTCGTGCTGGCGGTCCTCGGTCTGTCGGTGGCCTACCCGCTCCGGCAGTATCTCGTCCAGCGGGCCGAGATCAATCGACTCAGCCATCAGGTTCACGAGCAGCAGCGACGGGTCGTCGAGCTGCAGGCCGAGCGGCAGCGCTGGGATGATCCGGCCTATATCAAGGCGCAGGCCCGTAAGCGGCTGCATTTCTGCATGCCGGACGAGACGTGCTACGTGACGATCGACAGCCGCCCGTCCTCTGGGCCGAGCACAGACTCGACCGCCGGACAGTCGGCTTCTCCCGCCCGTCCCTAGGACGCCGGGCTCGGTCACCAGTCGCACCGACCAGCGAGACCGAGGCGACGCGTAGCCTGACAAACGCCGAGAACCTCCCGCCGGCGAGTCCGGCCAGCAGGCCGCGCCGAGGGCATGGGGCTCAGGCGATCGTTCTTGCCGGAGGCCGAATGAATGTTAGCGACCGTGCTGCCGTCGCTGCTCAACTTGGGCGGCCGGCACGGGCGGTGCGCGGCGTCGCACATCGGTGTCCTTGCGGCCTGCCCGACGTCGTCGAGACGAGCCCCCGGCTCGAGGATGGCACCCCGTTCCCCACGTTGTTCTACCTGACCTGCCCGCGGGCCTGCTCAGCGGTCGGCAGGCTCGAGGCGAGCGGGGTGATGCGTACCATGACCGAACGACTGAGCGTTGATCCCGATCTCGCTGCTCGGCAGGCCGAGGCGCACCGCGACTACCTCGCCCGCCGAGAGGCGATCGCAGAGGTTCCCGAGATAGCCGGCACTTCTGCCGGTGGGATGCCTGTGCGGGTCAAATGCCTGCACGTCCTGGCTGCACATGCCTTGGCCGCGGGGCCAGAGGTGAACCCACTCGGCGATGAGACCCTCGCAATGCTCCCCGCGTGGTGGGCGGACGGCCCGTGCGTACCGGCCGAGGGAAGCCGATGACCCGGGTGGCGGCCGTCGACTGCGGGACGAACTCCATCCGGCTGCTCGTGGCCGATGTCGACGCTACCCATCTCACGGAGATCGACAGGCGCCTGGAGATCGTCCGGCTCGGCGAAGGAGTGGACGAGACCGGCAGGCTGGACCCGGCGGCGCTCGCAAGGACCTTCACCTCCTGCCGTGTCTATGCAAAGGAGATCGAGGAGCTCGGTGTCGAGCGGGTGCGCTTCGTCGCGACCAGCGCCACCAGGGACGCGGAGAACCGGTCCGAGTTCATCACGGGCATCAAGGAGATCCTCGGTGTCACCCCCGAGGTCATCAGCGGGGACGAGGAGGCGCGGCTTTCCTTTGCCGGCGCTACCCGATCCCTGCGCGCCACTGCGGCCGGTCATCCACCCCCCTATCTGGTGGTCGACATCGGCGGCGGCTCAACCGAGTTCGTCCTCGGTGAGGACGCGGTCCGTGCGGCCAGTTCGGTGGACATCGGTTGCGTCCGGCTGACCGAACGGCACCTCCGCACCAACCCACCGACCGCGGCGCAGGTCGCAGCCGCGCGCGCCGACATCGCCGGGGCGATCGGCCAGGCGGCCCGTGCCGTGCCGTTGGCACAGGTGCGGACCTTGGTTGGGCTGGCCGGCTCGGTGACGACGGTCGCCGCCATCGCGCTCGGCCTGGACACCTACGATCCGACTCGTATCCATCACTCGGTGATCAGCAGGGCCGATGTGCGCTGGGTCAGCGACGAACTGCTCCGCATGTCCCACGAGGAGCGGGCTGCGCTGCCGGTCATGCATCCCGGCCGTATCGACGTCATCGGCGCCGGCGCGCTGATCCTCGCCGAAATCGTCGACCGGGTGGGCGTCGCCGACGTGGTCGTCAGCGAGCACGACATCCTGGACGGCATCGCCTGGGCACTCGCTGACAGATGACTGCCTGCGACTGACGGCCAGCGACCTCTGACAACCATGTGGCGGAGGAGGCGCTACATTGCGCTTCGCAGTCCGTCTTTGGAGGCCCGGCGTGGCGCGCTCGAAGTCCTACCTCGAAGCGCTGCGTGCCGCGCTGGATGATCTCCCAGCCGATGCCCAGACCGAGTTGCTCGCCGACTTCGACGAGCAGATGGCCATCGAGTACGGGTCGGCGCAGGTCTATGGCGCGGCTCTGCGGGCCGCTGCGGGTTATCCGCCCCGGCATTCGCGTCACCGCTCTCTCGAGACTCGCCGGCGCAGGTCGCGCCTCGTCAAGCTGCTGCGGGCGCTGGGACGCGACTGAGCTGCCCCGATAGCGTGGCGGCGTGGCTGCCGATCCATCGCGACGCCTTCCCGATCCTGCGAGCGGGACGCGGGGTTCCCCCGGTGGTCCGGTTCCGCCTGGTACCGGCTGGCCAGAAGATCCGGCGACGCCGCGTACGCCGGTGGCCCGGGACGCTAAAGCAGTCGCCAAACTCGCCGCCGCAGCCGGGGACTTCAATGAACTGGCGGCGCGCCAGTCGGTGTGCCGTGCCTGCCCACGGCTGGTCGCCTGGCGGGAGCGGGTCGCCACTGACAAGCGGCGGGCGTTCGCCGACCAGGCCTACTGGGGCCGGCCGGTGCCAGGCTGGGGCGACAGCGAGCCGCGCCTGCTCGTTGTTGGGCTCGCGCCCGCGGCGCATGGAGGCAACCGCACCGGCCGGACCTTCACCGGAGATCGCAGCGGCGATTGGCTGTTTGCGTCCTTACACCGCATTGGAGTGGCGGCCAGGGAGACGAGCACCCACGCGGGCGACGGACAGCGGCTGCGGGGAACCAGAATCGTCGCCGCCGTTCGGTGCGCACCGCCGGCCAACAAGCCGACTCCCGCCGAGCGCGACACCTGCCAGCCGTGGCTCCTGCGCGAGTTCGAGCTTGCCGCGCCGACGATCGAGGCGGTGGTCGGCCTCGGACAGTACGCGTGGCAAGCGGCGATTCGGGCGCTTCGGCACATCGGCTACGTCCTGCCCGTGCCGCGGCCGGCCTTCGGCCATGCCGCGGAGGCTGAGCTCGATGGGCCGGGTGGCAAGAAGGTGCTGCTCATCGGGTCCTACCACCCCAGCCAGCAGAACACCTTCACCGGAAGACTGACAGCCACGATGCTCGATACGGCGTTGCGCCGGGCGGCGGCGCGCGCCGGCCTGTTCTGACTCAGTGAGAGGGCACTGCAACCATGAGCGACGATCGGCAGCCGCACATCCTGATCGCGGGGGGCGGCTACGTGGGGCTGTACACCGCATTCGGTTTGCGGCGTCTCCTGCGCCGCAAGAAGGTCCGAGTGACCTTGGTCGATCCCCTGTCATACATGACCTACCAGCCGTTCCTGCCTGAGGCCGCCGCGGGCTCGCTCGAGCCGCGGCACGTGATCGTGCCGTTGCGCCGGGTGCTTCCCGGGGTCGACATCGTGAACGGCCGCATCACCAGGATCGATCATGCGAAGAAGGCGGCCTCGGTCGTGACGAAGGCCGGCGCGGTCGAGCAGATCAAATATGACCAGCTCGTGGTGGCGTTCGGGTCGGTCTCTCGCACCCTCCCGATACCCGGCCTGGCCGAGGAGGGCATCGGGTTCAAATGGATCGAGGAGGCGATCAGCCTCAGGAACAGGGTCCTTGACATGTTTGATCTCGCCGAGTCGTCCACCGACCCGGCGATACGCAAGCGAGCCCTGACGTTTGTCGTGGTGGGCGGCGGCTTCGCCGGCATCGAAGCGCTCGGTGAGCTTGAGGATCTGTGCCAGGACGCGTTGAAGCTCTACCCGAAGCTCGACCCTGCCGACCTTCGCTGGGTACTCGTCGAGGCATCGAACCGGATCCTGCCCGAGGTCGGCGAGGAGATGGGCCGCTATACGGTCGACCGGCTCCGTGAGCGCGGTATCGATGTCAAGCTCGAAACGCTGCTCAAGTCCTGTGTGGACCTTCATGTCGTGCTGTCAGACGGCGACGAGTTCGACGCGAGCACGATCATCTGGACCGCCGGCGTGAAGGCAAGTCCGGTGCTGAACGCGACCGACCTGCCGCTTGATGAGAAGGGGCGCCTGCGTGCGCGAGCGTCCCTCACGGTGGAGGGGTACGACGACGCCTGGACCGCGGGTGACTGCGCCGCCGTGCCGGACCTTACAAACCTCGGCGAGTTCACCGCGCCGAATGCCCAGCATGCCGTGCGCCAGGCGCGGCTGCTGGCGAGAAACATCGGGCGGGCCCTGCGCGGAAAGCCGCTGCGGGACTACCGGCACAAGTACATCGGGTCGCTGGCCAGCCTCGGCCTGCACAAGGGAGTCGCGCAGGTTTATGGCATAAAGCTGCGCGGCTGGCCAGCATGGTTCCTGCACCGCACCTATCACGTGAGCCGCGTGCCGACGCTCAACCGCAAGATTCGCATCGTGCTCGATTGGACCCTGGCCCTGTTCTTCCGGCGTGATGTGGTCTCCCTCGGGTCACTGCAGATGCCGCGCAGGGTCTTCGCCGAGGCCGCCGTTCCGGTGGCCGCGGCGGACAATCCAAGGCGTGATGCGGACAATGGTGGGAACTCGACCGGATCGAGCAGCACCGCCCGCTGACCCAGCGTGAGCCCTGCTCCCGGTCACTATCCGGGCCGGACGGCTGGGCCCGAGGAGGAGAAGGGAGTGCGCGGATGGCTACCCACCTCGGCGTGGCGGACCGGCTCGTGCCGCTGCTCGAACGTGTGGTCGGCGCCTCGCTGCCGATCCGCGTCCGCGGCTGGGACGGCAGCGAGTCCGGTCCGCCCGGCGCGCCGACCATCCTCGTACACTCCCCACGCGCGTTGCGGCGGTTGCTCTGGCAGCCCAATGAGCTGGGTCTCGGGCGCGCCTACATTGCCGGCGAGCTGGACCTGGAGGGAGACCTCTACGAGGTGCTCGACTTCCTGGCGCCGCTGCTGGGCAAGACCGAGGGCAGGCACCTGCTGTCGGCCGCCGACCGGGGCGAGCTGATCAAGGGTGCCGTGGTCCTGGGGGCGGTCGGTCCGCAGCCGAAGCCACCGCCCGAGGAGGCGGTCCTTTCCGGGCGACGGCACTCGAGGAGCAGGGACCGGGCGGCCGTACGGCACCACTACGACGTCGGCAACGACTTCTACCGGATCGTCCTCGGCCCGTCCCTCGTCTATTCGTGCGCCTATTGGACCGCGCCCGATGATCCGACGTACACGCTGGAGGACGCGCAGCGCGACAAGCTTGATCTCATCTGCCGCAAGTTGGAGCTGCGGCCAGGGATGCGGTTGCTCGATGTCGGCTGCGGTTGGGGCTCGCTGGTAATCCACGCGGCGCGGGAGTACGGCGTCTCCGCCGTTGGGATCACCTTGTCCGGCGAGCAGGCCGCGCTGGCTCGGGCCCGAGCTGCCGAGGCAGGACTGTCAGAGCGAGTGGAGATCCGGGTCGAGGACTACCGCGACGTCGCCGACGGCCCTTATGACGCGATCGCCAGCATCGGGATGGCAGAGCACGTCGGTACGGAGAAGTACTCGCAGTACACCGGGGCGCTCTACTCGCTGCTCAAACCGGAGGGTCGGCTTCTCAACCACCAGATTGCGCGGCGGCCAGGACCACGAAGCAGCCGACCAACGTTCATCTCCTCTTATGTCTTTCCGGACGGCGAGCTGGCTCCTGTCGGCACGACCGTGTCGTTGCTCGAAGAGGCCGGGTTCGAGGTACGCGACGTGGAGTCCCTGCGCGAGCATTACGCGAGGACGCTGCGCCGCTGGGTGGCCAATCTGGAGGCCAGCTGGGATGACGCCGTGCGGCTGTCGTCGCCAGGCCGGGCCCGGGTGTGGCGCCTCTACATGGCGGGATCCGCGCTGGCCTTCGAGGCGAACAGGATCGGCGTCAATCAGATCGTCGCGGTGCGCACAACTGCCGAGGGCTGCAGCGGCATGCCGGTCACGCGGGCTGCGTGGCTCGGCGCTGCCTCTGCCGCTCGATAGCGCCCTAACGCGGCCGATCGTTCGTCCCGCGTGCTTGAGACGGACCTGGATTGCCCAGGGAACAGCGTGAAGGCCGCCCCCCGGGCGGCCCTCACCAGCACAAACAAGTGCCCGGGGCGGGACTCGAACCCGCACGGCCCTACGGCCAACGAGGTTTAAGCTCGTCGTGGCTGCCGGTTTCACCACCCGGGCGTGCGTCACTCGGGCGTCGGCTGCCAAGCAGCCGTTGGTAGTGCGCCCGAGTGAACACCACGCCAGAGCGTATCGGTAGTGGGCAGCGATATGTCCAGATCCGAGCAATTCTCTGCCGGGCGTTAGTGACCTGTTATTCACTTTCACCCATTCGTCTTAGCTGAACTTGGCACGTCCACGCATCATTCATCGTTGGAAGTTGACAAGCGTCCGCCGATGCGAGGAGAGCGCAGTGTCCCGGTAACTGGGAGACTAGATCACGATCGCTGAGCTGTCGGGGGCGGACTGCGAGATCGGCTCTACGATTGGGGCGATTGCCCGCCGCCGTCATGCGGGCGACGGAGGAGTGACATGGAAAGCAGGAATCCGGTCTTCGCGAACAGCAAGGCGTTCAGCGGGGGCGGTAGCACGACACTCGATCCCACACCACAGCAACTCCAGGACATGTACGACGCGCCGGCGGCGACGCCGGTTCAGACCAAGCGGATGACGATCGACGACGTCATCATGAAGACCGCTGCTCTCTTCGGTGTGCTGCTGGTGGGTGCCGCCATCGGCTGGGCGGTCGCAGACGACGCGCCCTCGGTTCCCTTCCTGGCGATGATCGTCGGGCTGGTGCTCGGTCTGGTGATCTCCTTTAGGCAGTCCACCAGCCCTGCGCTGATCTTGAGCTACGGCATCGTGCAAGGTGTGTTTGTCGGGGGGATCAGCTCGATCCTCGAGCAGCAGTACGACAACATCGTCTCGCAGGCGGTGTTGGGCACCTTGGCCGCATTCACCGCGATGTTGGTGCTCTATCGGACTGGCCGGCTCCGCGCGACGCCGAAGTTCACCAAGATGTTCGTCGTCGCGATCGGCGGCTACTTCATCGTGGCACTTGTAAGCCTCGTCGCCGCCTTGTTCGGTGTCGGAGGCGGATGGGGCTTCTACGGCGCCGGCGGTCTGGGTGTCCTGCTGTGTGCGGCTGGCGTCGCACTCGCCAGCCTCTCGCTGATCCTGGACTTCGATTACATCGACAAGGGCATCCAGCAAGGGCTCCCGGAGCGCTACGCGTGGCTAGCGGCGTTCGGTCTCATCGTTTCGCTGATCTGGCTCTACATCGAACTGCTTCGGTTGCTCGCGATCCTGCGCGGCGACTGACAGCAGCCGAGCCGCTCAGTTCATCCGTTCTCCCGTCACTCGTTGTCCCGCATGAAGGCACCTTCACCCGAACTAATCGGGTGAAGGTGCCCCTCTTACGCGGCGGGGTTGGAGTAGGCGGTACCTCACCCGACCAGGTACCCGTGCTACTCCTGAACTCGGCATCGGGTGAAGGGGTCTCCTCACCCTCAGCGGCATGCCGTCCATGCCACCTCACCCCGAAACTGTCTGGCGTCCGAGCCGCCTCACCCGGAAGCTCCGTCGCGGCGGGCCGCCTCACCCGGAACCGCATGACCTGGCATCCGGGCACCCGCCCCGCGACTGCATGAAGTCAAGAGCAGCTTCACCCCCGTAAAGGCGCTGTGCCTTCATACCTTCCGGTTCGAGTGCGGGTGCGCCCCTCACCAGGCCCTTGCCGCGCGGACTTGCTCTGATCAGTGGACCCTCACCCAGAGGTCGAGCAGCAGTGTCCGGCACCCGGACCAACCCGGACCGAAGCATTGATCATTTGGACCGTCGGCCGGAACAAATCACCCGCGTCCTCTGGGTGGATGTCCAACGATCGGCACCTGACCTGCTTTGCGTCTGGCTCGCTGTCCATCCATGTAACGGCAGCATCTTGAGCAGGCCAGCGTGCGGGCACCCCGCCATCTCAAAACCCCGGTGCTCCGCATGATGTCGAGCCCTCGGGCGAAAGAAAGAGCCCCTCACCCTAAATGACGTGGCATGAAGGGCGTCCTTACTCCAACCGGAAAGGCATGAAGGGCACCTTCACCCCAACCAAACGGGTGAAGGTGCCCTTCATGCGACGCGGGCGGGGCTCAGGTGGAGGCGCCTTCGCGGCGGCTGACTCAGCCAGGTCGGCGGCTGACGTAGCCAGAGTCGCGGCTGACTCAGCCAGGGTCGGCGGCTGACGCGGCAGGGGTCGGCGGCTGATACGGCCGGGGTCGTCGCGGCGGCTCGCCCGCCGCGACTCACATCGAGGAGATCAGACGAAGCTGCGGGAAGCCCGAAGCTTGTCGTGCTCGTGCACGATCGCCGTCGCGTGGCCGTGCGCGATACCGTGCTCGTCACGCAGCCAGTTGACCTTGTCGTCGAAGCGCAGGAAGGCGGGACCGTCCTCGATCGTCTTGAACCACTCCGGTAGTTCTCTCCCGGTGACCATTGGAACTCTCGCGACGAGGTTCTGATGGGTCTCTTCGGAGTGGTGCAAGGACATGGCGCCTCCTGATGAGCGGTCCGTGAACTGACTGTGCCTGACTGACGAGCGGCTGACAAGTCCTAGTTCCCGCGCCGCACGTTCTAGCCTGCGGATACCCTCGACCCCGAGGTCGGGAAACGCGAATGGGAGAGGCTCGATGGCGTGTTGCTCAGCCAGCCGACAGAGCCGCGGGCCCTCCTGACGTGGGAGATCGACGCGCTCGCGGATCGCTACCGCGGCCTGTCGGAGGCTCGCCTGCGCGGTGCCCTGCCGCGCTCAATTGCCTTGGTTCGAACCGCTGCTGGTACGGGCGAGCAGGTGCCCGCGGCTGGCTCTCAGGTATCTCGCGCCGGAGCCGGCCACCGGCTCGCCCAGCTGCTCGCCGATGCGACAGCCGGGGTCACCGGGAGGGCCGCAGACGTGGCGCCGGCGAGCCGTCCTGTGCCGGTCATCGACATGTTCGCCTTAGGCGAACAGATCGCCGTGACTGGACATGATCTCGTTCTCGAGATCGAGGGACTGCCGGACCGCGAGCTCGTGTGGGACGGCACACGCCGGGTGCGCGTCACCACTCTCGTCGCTCGACTCACCGGCGTCCTGAGGGAGCTTCGCCTCGCCTTGTGATCCGCCTGACACCGGCGACGACGAGACCGCCGCGCGGCGCCGCCTGGGCGCGGAGATAGGAAGCGAATTTCTGGCGAGGGACACTAGCCCGCGGAGGCGGAGCGGCTGGTCTCGCCGTCCTGGTGTTCGGGGGATCCGTTGTCGCCGGGCGTGCCCGGCTTGGGCAGGAGCGCGCCGCCCCTCGATCTCTCTTGGGCCTCGGACTGGGCTCGAGACTCCTCCACGTCCGGTACCGGGGGGCCGGGACGACGCCGCAGCAGCGCCCAGCGGCCGCGCGGGCCACGTTCCCGACCGGCGACCTCGGCGCCCGCCACCTCTGTCCCTGGCTCCTCTGCCGCCTCGGCAGCGGCGAGCGCGATTGGGAGGACACCCTCGCCGCGGCGGTAGTCGGGCTCGGCTTCGTCCGCCGGCCAATAGCCCAGAGCTGCACAAGCGGCCGGCATGATCGCCATGGCAGCACTGGCATAGCCGGTGGCCGAGGGGTGGAAACGGTCGGGACCGAACAGCTCAGTTGGGCGAGCCGAGAACTCCGGGCCAAGGATGTCGCCGAGCGAGACCGATCGGCCGCCTGCCTCTACGACACCGATTGTCTGCGCCGCCGCAAGCTGCCGCGACCACCGCCGCACGACGTAGCGCAGGGGTTGGGCGATCGGCTCGACCGTGCCCAGGTCTGGACAGGTGCCGGCCACGACCTCGCAGCCGGTTCCGCGCAGGCGACGTACGGCCTGCTCGAGCCTGCGTACGGAGACCGAGACGCGTACCCGGTGGGTCACATCGTTGGCCCCTACCATCACGACCGCGAGGTCAGGTCGGGCATGCTGTTCCAAGGTGAGGTCGATCTGGCGGTCCAGATCGCTGCTCTGCGCCCCCGAGCGGGCGACGACGGTGAGTCTTACCCTGCGATTCGCGACTGAGGAGAGGCCGGCGGCGAGCAGCGCTCCCGGCGTCTCGTCGGGGTTGTCTACACCGAGGCCGGCAGCACTGGAGTCACCAATGAGGACGAGCTCGATGGGCTTGGTGCGCCCCCCGCCGTACACCCCATCAGCCTTCGGCGGTTCAGCGGTCGGCTCCCCGACCGTCCGGCGCGCGAGCTTGGCCTCTACGATGAGTAGCCCGGTCAAAGCGCCCGCGATTATGCCCAGTCCGCCGCCGCCATAGACAGCAGCCATGGCTATCTGGCGCCCCCGCCGGTCCTTCATCACGTGCCGGGCTCCATCCGCTCGCAGCCGGCGCTGCCGCACGGCCACAAAGCGATCCGGCACTCTTGCTCGATGCTAGTGCCCTGTGTCCAAAGTCTCGGACACAGGACACCAACGCGTAAAGATCGCGTGACCCCTGCCGGAGTGCTCACTCGGTGATGACCCCCTTCATGCGCAGGAACGACCTGATGGCCTCCCTGGCGCCATCCCTGATCTCCGGACCGTGAGTGAACGCTGCGATCTTGTAGTCGACCTCGGCCAGCCGGGTAGCGGTCTGCGTTGTCAGCCGGAAGTCCGTACACAATGCCTTAGGCGACCAGCGCAGCCCTCGGACATTGAAGATTGAGTCGCCAGTCACCAAAACACCGGAGTTCCGGTGCAAGAGTGCCACGTGCCCGGGCGTGTGTCCGGGGGTGTGGATGACCTCGATCCCGCCGCCGATCTCGAGCAGTTGGCCGTCGACCACCTCCTCAGCTACTTCGGCGGGCGCGAATCCACCGCCGGGCAGCCGCATGAGCAAGCGCCCCGAGAGGAAGGAAGGGTCACGCCCAGGAGTCCGGCCCTCACGCAGATAGGTCGCGTCGCGTTCGTGAGCGATCACCGGGGCGCCGGTCTGCGCGGCGACCTTGGCCAGTCCTCCCGCGTGGTCGGGGTGCGCATGTGTGAGCAGGACCCTCGTGACCTCCGATGGCGCTGTGCCCATCCACTCCAGCGCGGCGTTGATCTTCTTCGGGGCACTGCGCATGCCGGTGTCGACGAGGGTCACCTGGCCGTCGTCGTCCATGAAGGCGAACGAGTTCAGGAAGTCGGCCGGCGCCGTCGGAATACGGAACAGACCCGGTACGATCTCGATCGCTGGGGTGCGGGCCATGGCGCTCCTCTCCTCATCGGCTCAGTGACTTTAGCTCACCTGGCCGCGCGTAACCTTGCCCCGTGCAGTACTACGACTCGCTTGTCGATCTTGTGGGCAACACCCCCCTTGTCCGGCTCAACCGGGTTGCCGATGGGCTCCCCGCACTGGTCCTTGCCAAGGTCGAATACTTCAATCCGGGTGGCTCCGTCAAGGATCGCATCGCGCTGCGCATGATCGAGGCCGCGGAACAGTCCGGTGAGCTAGCAGCGGGAGGCACCATCGTGGAGCCGACCTCCGGGAACACCGGAGTCGGACTGGCCATCGTTGCTCAGCAGCGCGGCTACCGATGCGTCTTCGTGGTGCCCGACAAGGTGTCCGGTGACAAGATCAACGTCCTGCGGGCCTACGGCGCCGAGGTGGTCGTCTGCCCTACCGCAGTCGCACCCGAGCATCCGGACTCCTATTACAACGTCTCCGACCGGCTGGTCCGCGAGATCGCCGGGGCATGGAAGCCGGACCAGTACTCGAATCCGAACAACGCTCGGTCGCATTACGAGACGACGGGTCCCGAGCTCTGGACGCAGACCGACGGGCGCATCACCCACTTCGTCGCCGGGGTCGGCACTGGCGGCACGATCACCGGGGCCGGCCACTATCTCAAGGAGGTGTCCGAGGGCCGGGTGCGGATCATCGGGGCCGACCCTGAAGGCTCGGTCTACTCCGGTGGCTCCGGTCGCCCTTATCTCGTCGAGGGCGTCGGCGAGGATTTCTGGCCCCTGGCGTACGACAGGACCATCTGCGACGAGATCATCGCTGTCTCCGACAAGGACTCCTTCGCCATGACCCGCCGACTCGCCCGCGAGGAGGGCATTCTCGTCGGCGGCTCGTGTGGGATGGCGGCGGTCGCGGCCCTGCACGTGGCCGAGCGAGGCGGACCGGACGATGTCGTCGTCGTGCTGCTGCCGGACAGCGGCCGCGGCTATCTCTCGAAGATCTTCAACGACGAATGGATGGCCGACTACGGCTTCCTTGCCACCACCGGCGCTGAGACCGTTCGTGACGTGCTCGGCCGCAAGGACGCCAAGCTGCCGCAGTTCGTCCACGTACATCCGAACGAGACCGTGCGGGAGGCCATCGACATCCTCCGAGAGTACGGCGTCTCGCAGATGCCTGTTGTCAAGCAGGAGCCACCCGTCATGGCAGCCGAGGTCGTCGGCTCGATAGTCGAGCGCGATCTGCTCGACGCGCTCTTCGCCGGCCGGGCACACTTGGCCGACCGAATCGAGATCCACATGTCGGCACCGCTGCCCTTGATCGGAGTGGGGGAGCCTGTGTCGGCGGCGATGACCGCCCTGGAGAAGGCCGACGCCGCCGTGGTTCTCGACGACGGAAGGCCGACCGGCGTCATCACCCGTCAGGACCTCCTGGCCTTCTTCGAGTGATGACGATGTTCGGCGGCGGTTTCACTGGCTGGACCCCTTGGAGGTCGTGGGTGGTACGCACGACGCGGATGGTGACACCCTGCCCTTCGCAGCCCGCTGATCAGCGCGGATCTGTCGCTAACGGCCGCGTAACCTGCGCCGACGCACGATAATTTCGCACGTGCGTTCCGCCGCGTACGACGAACGACCGTGGCTGCGGTTTTACCCGCCTGGAGTCCCGGTCGGGGTGAACGTTCCGCCGCTGCCCGTCAATGTGCTGCTCGACGAGGCAGCCCGCGACTTCGGCAAGACGCCGGCACTGGCGTTCCTCGGGCGAGCGACGACCTATCGGCGGCTGGCTAGCGCCGTCGACCTCTTCGCGGGTTCGCTTGCCGAACTCGGCGTCCGTCGCGGCGATCGGGTCGCGCTGGTCCTGCCCAACTGCCCACAGTTCGTGATCGCGTTCTTCGCGGCCTTGAGACTCGGGGCGGTCGTCGTACCGCTCGACCCGCAGCTTGGCGCCGACGGCCTGCGCGACCGGCTCGGCGACTGCGCCCCACGGGTGACGCTCGTGGTGGACGACGTGTACGACACCGTGGTTGGTGCGATGGCTCGTGGGGCGAGTGCGGGCCAGCTCGTCGTCACCACCCTGGCCGAGGGCGCGTCCTTCGGTGTTCGGATGAGGCTGAGGCTTCCGTTACCGCGCGCCCGCAGGCTGCGTCGGCTGGTCGGCGGGCGCGTTCTCCACGGCGACGAGAAGGTGCTGTTCTTCGACGAGATCCTCGAGGGCTCGCCGGGCCCGGTCCAGCCAGGTTCGTTGGACGCAGAGCGCGATCTTGCCGTGGTGCTCTACACGGCGGGAACGACCGGCCGGCCTCGGGGGGCGATGCTGACCCACGCCAACATCGTCGCGGGGGCCTGCCAGGCCGCCTTGTGGGATCCCTACATCGAGCGCGGTACGGAGGCCACGCTCGTGGCCACGCCGATGCATACGCCCTACGGGCTGCTCATGGGTCTGGTCGGCGGTGTGTTCGCCGCCAGCACGCTGATTCTTCTCCCCGACGATGACCCGGAGTTCATCGCGCGGTTCGCTCGGGCCTGGGGTCCGTCCACCTTTCCAGCGACGCCGGCGACATACCACCGCATTGTCCGATGGGGTCACCGGTCTCGCGCGCGCCGCGCACTACGTACGGTCAGGACATCTCTGTCGTTCGGACATGTGCTCTCTGACGGGCTCGCGGCAGAGTTGCGCAAGGTGACGGGTGTGCGAGGTGTCGAAGGTTACGGGCTCGCCGAAACGTGCGGCGTGGCGCTCGCCAACCCACTGAATGCGAACGCACGGCCTGGGACGGCCGGAGTGCCACTCCCTGGAACTGAGATCAAGATCGTCGATGACCGCGATCCCAGTGCGATTGTCCCTGCAGGGTCGGCCGGAGAACTCGCGATCAGAGGTCCACAAGTCTGCCGCGGGTACTGGAACCGACCGTCGGAGAGCATCACCGCGATGCGTGGCGGTTGGCTGCTCACCGGTGACATCGCGATGATGAGCCCAGACGGATACATCACGGTCATCGACCGGAAGAGCGACATGGTCGTGACCGGCGGCCACGTGGTCTTCCCCTCGGAGGTCGAGTGGGCGGTGCGGCGCCATCCAGGAGTTGTGGACTGTGCCGCCGTTGGAGTGCCCGATGGCCGGGCAGGGGAAGCGCTTGCCGTCAGCGTGGTGACAGACAGCTCGGTCACTGTGACAGCGGAGGGTATCCGCCAGACCTGTGCGCGCTACCTTCCGCCGTACATGCTCCCGCGCGACGTGAGGTTGGTCACTGGCCTGCCGAGGTCGCGTAACGGCGCGGTGCTCCGGCGGGTCTTACGGTTGGCGGCGACACCGGAGCAGCCCCAGGTGGGGCTTCCAAAGCGACCCGCGGCGCCGGCGACCGAGGAATGAGCCGGCCCGCGGCCCTCAGACCATGATCACGCTCAGACCATCATGTCG
Source organism: Actinomycetota bacterium (assembly GCA_046735375.1). Lineage (GTDB taxonomy): Bacteria > Actinomycetota > Actinomycetes > JAKEEW01 > JAKEEW01 > DASYTV01. The sequence goes on from JBKPTD010000025.1 coordinate 22,459, forward strand.
TCGATGTAGCACCATCGCCAGTCCTCGCCCGGCTCGAAGGACTGGATGACCGGATGGCCAGTCTCCTTGTAGTGGGCGGTCGCGTGCCGGTTCGGCGAAGAGTCGCAGCATCCGACGTGCCCGCAGGTCAGGCAGAGCCGTAGATGCACCCAGCGGTCCCCGGAGGCGAGGCACTCGGCACATCCTTGCGGAGTAACCGGGTGGACCGGCTTCAGACCGATGACGTGTTCGCATGCGATGGCCATGTGTCGAGGTTACGTCGCGCTTGTACACCACCGTCCTGGAGTCCCCGGTCGATGCCGGCCTTCCAGTCATCGTGGATCCGGTGCTCCAACACGGCAGCCCTCAGGTTCGCTCCGCTGCTATCGGTGACAGCGATGTACCGTGCGGGCGGGGCGTCAGCCGGGAGGCGCGTGGCAGCCGGTTCTCGAGGATCAGTGCCGAAACTCTGGCCAAGAAGCGCCACCACGGCGGCCGTCAGGAACACCGCCGTCGGTGAGACGTTCAGCAGGGGTGCGCCGAACACCGGTGCGATCGCCAGGCCGATCCACCAGGAGAGTCCCGTCGACGCCATGTACCTCCCGCGCAGATCCGCTGGCGCGAGATCGGCCACGAGCGGCATCAGCACGGTCGTATGGAAGCACTCACCCACGCCGACAAGGATCGCGGCGACAAACAAGGTCGGGTGTGCCTCCGGATGCCGGATCGATCTCGGCTGGTTCCAGCAGCCCCACGTCGTGGTAGTGCCGTAGAGCCTTGACGCTCACGTGGGTCATTCGGGAGAAGTCCCCGATGGCCAACCGCACCCGCATGGCAGAGATTCTGACCGATCTCGGAGTCAGGTGGCCCCCGGGTAGCAGAGGTGGCGGCGTGGGCGTCATCAGGGGTACATAGTCCCTGTGCCTGGCGCGGACAAACTCAGCACATACCGCAGCAAGCGGAGCCGGGAGCGAACACCGGAGCCTGTACCGCCGGACGGACCGCTGCCTGCGGGCAACGACGACACGTTCGTGATCCAAGAGCACCATGCTCGCCGGCTGCATTGGGACTTCCGGCTGGAGCGCGACGGTGTCCTCGTGTCCTGGGCCATCCCTCGCGGGATTCCACTCGACCCCCAGACGAACCACCTCGCCGTCCACACCGAGGACCATCCGATCGAGTACGCCACGTTCGCCAGCGAGATCCCGCGGGGCGAGTACGGTGGCGGCCGCGTCGAGATCTGGGACCGCGGGACCTACTCGACAGAGAAATGGGCCAACCGCGAGGTGAAGATCGTGCTGGCTGGCGGCCGGGTCTCCGGCCGGTACGTGCTGTTCCAGACCGATGGCGACAACTGGATGATTCACCGGATGGACCCCCGAGTCGAAGGCTGGGAGCCGCTGCCGGATCTAGTGGAGCCCATGCACGCGGTTCGTCGTACCCGGCTGCCGCAGCACCGGGAGCGCTACGGCTTCGAGTTCGATTGGGGCGGGCAGCGGATCCTCGCGTACGTCTCGGGTGGCAGTGCACGGTTGCGCGGCGCAGGGGGAGAGGACGCGGCGGGTGATCATGCCTGGCTGCGACCGTTGGGACCCGCGCTCGGAAGTCGGCAGGTGCTCCTCGACGGTGAGATCACGACGCTCGCCGGCCGGTCGACCTACGCGATCTACGACATCCTCCATGCGGACGGGCGCTCGATGCTCGAGCAGGCGTACGAGAAGCGCCGCACACTGTTGGACGAGCTGGACCTGAGCGGCCCACGTTGGCAGGTTGCGCCATGGTTCCGTGGGGACGGCGCCGCAGTCCGCGCCGCCGCACGTGCACAAGGACTGGCCGGGATCGTCGCCAAACGGCTCGATTCACCGTACGAGCCCGGCAGGGAGTCGACCAGCTGGCTTCGCCTCCCGGCCTGAGAACGCGGTCAGATGGCGGCGTCTCGGCCGGAGGGTGCGGCCTCGTGAAAGGATTGTCGCGGCGATAACCGGGCAGCGACGCCGGTGGTGGCGATGGATGACGAACTTCTGGTGTTTGGCGGTTCAGGGAGTCCCCGGCTGACCGCCCGGATCTGCGAATATCTCGACATCGACGTTGGCCGCGGCGAGGTCATCCGCTTCTCCGATGGCAACCTCTTCCCAAAGGTCGGGCAGAACGTCCGCGGCCGCGACGTCTATCTTGTTCAGTCGACCGTCTTTCCCGCGAACGACAACTTTGTCGAGCTGCTGTTCTGGATCGATGCGTTCAGACGAGCGAGCGCGGCCTCGACGACCGTGCTCATCCCGTATTTCAGTTATGCCAAGGGCGACAAGAAGGACGAGCCCCGCGTTGCGATTAGGGCGCGGGTCTGCGCCCGGGCGATCCAGGCAGCTGGGGCCGACCGGGTCGTCACGATGGATCTCCATGCGCCGCAGATCCAGGGCTTCTTCGATGTGCCCGTGGACGATCTCTACGCCCTGCCGATTCTCGCCGGAGCGATCGCCTCGGGGCACGCGGACGACCTCGTTGTCGTGTCGCCCGACGCCGGCTTCGCCAAGAAAGCACGAAGGTACGCCACCCGGCTTGGAGCGCCGTTGGCCATCGCCGACAAGGAGCGGGTCGACCATGGCGAAAGCGCAAGGGTGATCGACCTGATAGGCGACGTGACTGACCGGCACGCAGTGATCGTGGACGACTTCACGATCACCGCGGGCACGCTGGTGGAGGTTGCCGACTGCCTCATCCGCTGCGGTGCTCGTTCGGTCCGCGCCGCCGTTACCCACGGCGTCTTTACCGGGAAGTCGATGCACCGCCTTGACGACAGTCCGATCGAGACGCTGATCGTCACTGACACCGTCGAGAACCATCCGGTCTCGTTGTCGCCGAAGGTCGACATCATCTCGGTTGCGCCGCTGTTTGCCGAGGCGATCAGGCGCATCCATCGGCGGGAGAGCATCAGCGTTCTTTTCGAGCATTAGGTCGTACCATCACGGCATGCCCGATCGGCCTCAGGACCCCGAGCTTGGCCCGTTCATTCAGCTCGCAATCACGAACGCGTTCGTCAGCAATTTCGTCGACAGCGAGCTGGCGAAGCTCGGCATGTCGACCGTTCACATCCAGATGGGTCTCCTGCACCTGATCCAGGTCAATGCGCCGATTACACCGACCGCTCTGGAGCAGATTTCTGGGCTCGCGGCGAGCACCTTGCGGGACCGGGTGGGCAGCCTCGTGGCTCTGGGATACCTGCGCCGGGCGCCGAGCCCCACGGACGGCCGCTCACACTCCATCCTGCTGACCGAGGCCGGCGAGCAGTTCATGGCCAAGGTTATGCCGATCATTCACGGACTCGAGGCCCGGCTCGACGATGAGCTGGGTGGGCAGCTGCGTACGCTAAACGAGCTCCTCCTGAAGGTCAGAGAGCTGGTGGCGCCAGCCGGCCCGTCATCCACGGTGCACAGCGAGGGGGCGATGACCGCGCGCGAGTCTGGCTTCGCGCCGGCGAACACCACGCCACACCCCGATACATAATCCGCGCGGCGGGCTATGACTGCAGGCGGCTCGCAAAAAGGTCGACGACCTTGGCCGCGAGCAGGTCATAGTCGACCCCGCCGACGGAGAGCGACTCGACCTTGGCCTTGATCGCGGCCACATCCCGCGCGATGTCGTTGACCGCGATCCTCGTGTCGTAGAGCCGCTTGCGGTCGTTGGCGAGCAGCACGCCGAGGCTGATCGTGTCCCCGGGCTCTTCGGTGACCGTGTTGTTGATCGGCATCGCCTTGATCTTGGCGATGTCCGCATCGGTGAGGGGCATATGTTCTCCGTTGAGTGAGTGCAGCTGCGCGAGCGTGCCGTTGAAGACGTTCGCGTCGAGCACGTGGTCGGGGGTGAGGAAGCTCGCCGTGAACTGCCAGAACTTAGGCGGGCCACCCCACGCGTTCGGCGAGGGCAGTGTCGGGTTGAACCTGGCCGGCCAACTGGTTGTGTCCACGAAGGCAATCGGGTAGCGCGGATACCACCAGGACCCGTAGGGCCCGTTGAGACCCTTGCCGGTCTTGTTTTCCATGTACGCGGAACCCGCATACAGGACGGGCGAATGCCCGGGGGCGAGCTTGCGGACGTGGGCGGCCCACGCTTTCGCCCAGGCGTTAACGGTGGCCTGTGAGAGGCCGTCGCTGGTCTCGAGGTCGAGGACGAGCAGGTCGGTCGGCTCGATCGTGGCGACATAGTCGACGAAGACGTCCGCGGACCGCTCCGGATCACGCGCCGGATGGCCGTAGTGGTAGGCCATCCGCACCACGTCGATGCGAGCGAGTTTTGCCCAGTTCGCCTTGAACTGATTGTCGGTTAAGGACACACCTTCGGTGGCCTTGCACGCGCCGAAGGCGATGCCGTATCGGCGCTTCAGGTCGGCCCAGTCGACGGCCCCTTGATAGTGGGAGACGTCGAACCCTCGCAGCACCGCATTCCCTTCATGGTGTCCCTAGCACCCGTCGGGCCGCCCGACGTCATCTGGATAAGGGGTCACTCAAGCAGACACCCGTGCCGCCTAGCCAGCAGTAGCCGGTAGGGACTTGTGGAGATACTGCGGGTGGTGCGCTGTAACTGTCGCAAGAGGGACGTACGGTGCTCCTGGAGCTCACCTTGGGTGTCGCAAGCATCCCCAGCACACCGGTCCTCTCGTACGAGCGGATCAGCGCGTGAAGTGCCGTTTCTCGAGACGGCTCTCGATATGACCGCAGTTCGCTGCAGCACTGCGAACCCGACGCCGCGGGCATATTGCTGGTGCGGCTAGCGGCGGTAGTCGCTGTGGACGCACCGGCCGTGTTGTATCTGATGCAACGCGTAACCCGGACCCCAGCGCGAAGGGAGAGGAGGCCCGTCATGGCAGCAACGCGGGTACCGCACCTGACGCTGGTCGAGCGGCAGGCACGGGGGAAGGAGGCCGGCAATCGCACCCCGATGTCGGCTCACGCGGATTGGGTCCCGGCGGTCGACCGTCCGGACCCGGTCGCACTCCTGGAGGGCCAGAATCGCAAGCGCGAGGCGGACCTGGTGCCGGTGCGGCACGGCCGGATGATGGTCTCGCCGTTCACCTTTTACCGAGGCGCAGCGAAGATCATGGCTGCGGACCTGAAGGACACTCCGAGCGCTGGGCTGACGGTGCAGCTGTGCGGTGACGCGCATCTGTCGAACTTCGGGGGGTTCGCGTCACCAGAGCGGCGGCTGCTGTTCGACTTGAACGACTTCGACGAGACGCTGCCCGGTCCGTTCGAGTACGACGTGAAGCGGATGGCCGCCAGCTTCACGATCGCCGGGCGGAACAACGCGTTCGCCAAGGCAGACACGAAGGCCGTGACCGTGCGGTCGGTCGCCGCCTACCGGGAGGCGATGCGCGAGTTCGCGCAGATGCGCACGATGGACATCTGGTACTCGCACCTGTCCGAAGACGAGTTGCTGGTCGGCGCCCGCAAGGAGCTCAAGGCCAAGGGCGACACGAAGGAGTTCAAGCGCGGCGAGCGGACTATCGAGAAGGCGCGCACACGCGACAGTTTGCAGGCGCTGTCCAAGCTCGCCGAGAAGGTCGACGGGCAGTACCGGATCGTCAGCCAGCCGCCGATCGTCGTGCCGATGCGCGACATCGCTTCGACGTACGGCATACGGGCGGAGGAGATCGAGCCGGTGCTGCGCGAGGCGTTTCGCGCGTATCGCGCGACGCTGCAGGACGACCGCCGGCAGCTGCTGGAGCGCTTCCGGATCGTCGACACGGCGCGCAAGGTCGTAGGAGTGGGCAGTGTCGGCACTCGCGCCTTCATCGCGCTGCTGCAGGGTCGCGACGAACAGGACCCGCTGTTCCTGCAGGTCAAGGAGGCAACGTCGTCCGTGCTCGAGGACCATCTGCCGAAGAGCCGCTTCCGCCAGCCCGGCGAACGTGTCGTGCAGGGCCAGCGGATGATGCAGGCCGCGAGCGACATCTTCCTCGGCTGGAGCCGCGGACTCGACGCGACCAGGAGCTTCTACTGGCGGCAGCTGCGGGACATGAAGGTGTCCGTGCTCGTCGACCAGCTCTCCCCCGTCGGAATGACGTACTACGCGGGGCTGTGCGGGTGGACGCTCGCCCGCGCACACGCCCGCTCCGGCGATCTGGTCGCCGTTGCCGTGTATCTCGGCGACAGCGACGCGTTCGACCGTTCCGTCGCAAGCTTCGCGAAGCGCTACGCCGAGCAGAACGAGCGTGACTTCCAGGCGTTCACGAACGCGGTCGGCAGCGGGCGGTTGCAGGCGGTGGCCGGCGTGTGAGCCGGCAAGGCCGAGACCAGAGGAGGACCAAGTGAGCGACAAGGACGCAGTAGCCGACACGATGAGCCGTCGTCACGAGGGCAGGGCGCGGGAGCTGGTCGAGTTCGAGGTGGGCCGGTTCGTCCAGGCGATGGACGACTTCGCTGACCCCAGCCAGGAGTGGCGCCGGCTCGTCTCCGAGCTGTTCGGCACCTTCCTCCTGGTGCTCGTGGCGGCCGGCGGCGGGATGATGGGCCAGGCGTTTCCGAACACGATCAGCCGCACGGCCGCGGTCGTTGCGCCTGGCCTGATGGTGCTGGCGATCATCCTGTTCATGGGCAAGGTGTCGGGCGCGCACCTCAACCCTGCGGTGAGCATCGCGTTTTCACTGCGCGGGGACTTCCCGTGGCGGCGGGTCCCCGGGTACATCGTCGTCCAGCTGCTCGGCGCTACGCTGGCGGCCTGGTTCCTGCAGGCCACCATCCACGTCCCGGCAACGTACGGCTCCAACTACCCGGCGCCGGGCTTCAGTAGCTTCAACGCATTCGTGATGGAGGCGGCGCTCACCTTCGGGCTGGTCTCAGTGATCCTCGGGACTGCGTCCGGCGCCCAGAACCTGGGCGTGATCGGCGCCTTCGGCGTGGGTGCGTACATCGCCCTCGCGGGCCTGTGGGGCAGCCCGATCTCGGGCGCGTCCATGAACCCCGCGCGCACGTTCGGACCCGACGCTGTGGGGGCCAGCTTCACCTCCTACTGGGTCTACGTCGTGGGTCCCATCCTGGGTGGCGTCCTCGCGGTGGGCATGGCCTATGTGCTGCGTGGTCGGGGCGGCGGCATGGCCGGCTCGGGTGCCGCCCAGGGCGCGTTGTTCACCAATGCCCGGCGGCCCGACCAGGAGTGATCGAGACAGCGGCCGTCCGAGTCGTCGAAAGCGCAGAAGCGAGGGATTGAGCGGCGGCGGTCCCATTACTTGTGGATGACCAGGCAGCCTGGTTGGTCGCGTCAGGCCCGGGTGGGCCATGACACGGCAGCGCTCGCCGCGTGGCGGCGATCAGGCCCAGGTCCAGCGCCTGCGGGGAGACCGAGTCGGGATGGGTGGCGGTGCGGTTCTATCCCTGGCAACGCCTCCGCCGCGGGAGCCTTAGGGCACGGGCTAAGCCGAGAAACAGACGGGCCGCTACCTGGTCTAAGAGTGGGCGGGCAGGACAGCCCAGTGCCGCTGGGCCGGACCTTGATCCCCTAGCCAGTGGGTTCATCGCCAGGCTGCGCGGCCAACCATGGGCGGACGTGGTGCCTCACGGCCGCCCAGACGGTGCTGGGCTTGCCGCGGCGCCAATCCGTGGCCACCGGCAGGTCACCAGCATCGAGGTTGTCGAGCGGATCAGCGACCGGCTCCAGATTCGCCCTCATCCGCTCCGCTTGAGTGGCGTCCGGCCTCTGCACCCTCGGCTCGAGCTCCCACGGCCCGTTCGGCAGGGATCCCTACCCCGCTCGGGCACGAGACACCGGTGCCGTGATCCGGGCCGTAACCGTGTGGGTTCTTAGTGCTTGAGAGGTACTGCTGGTGGTATTCCTCGGCGACGTAAAAGTCACCGGCAGGCTGGATTTCCGTTGTGATGGCGCCGAATCCCGCGTCATCGAGCGCAGTGCGATAGGCCGAACGAGAGGCTTCGGCCGCTTTCCGCTGCTCCGGCGACGTGTAGAGGACCACGGAGCGATACTGCGTACCGACGTCGTTGCCTTGCCGATAGCCCTGCGTCGGGTCGTGCCCCTCCCAGAAGACCTTCAGCAGTTCGGCGTAGGTCACCCGCGAGAGGTCGTACACGACCTGGACGACCTCCGCATGCCCGGTCAGCCCGCTGCAGACCTCGTCGTAGGTCGGGTTGGTGGTGATGCCGCCCGCGTAGCCGACCGCAGTTGACCACACGCCGGGCGTCTGCCAAAACAGCCGTTCGGCTCCCCAGAAGCAGCCAAGGCCGAAGTAGGCAGTCTCAAGCCCGGGTGGGTACGGACCCTCCAACGGTGTGCCGAGGACCGCATGCCGGACCGGCACCACGTAGGGACGGACGGCCCGGCCGGGCAATGCCTCCGCCGCCCCGGGCATCCGGGTTTTCCGGCCAATGAACATGCAGGACACCTCCCTGCCAGGCAATCCGCGCGCGGTTCGGATTCTTCCACCGGAGGATCGCCGCCACGGGCAACGACGCCGGGAAAGCGCTCTACCCTTGGCGCGAGCGGGTAGGACGAGGTCGCTAGCCTCATCACCATGTCCGATCAGCCTGATCTCCCAGCGCACGACAAGATCGCCATCCGTCCAGGGTTCGACACCCTGGCCATCCATGCGGGCCAAGAAGCAGATCGGGCGACCGGATCTGTCGTGCCGCCCATCTACGCGACGTCCACGTACAAGCAGGACGGCGTCGGCCGCCTGCGCGGCGGCTACGAGTACAGCCGTACCAGCAACCCGACGAGAACCGCGCTCGAGCAGTGCCTTGCCGCGCTCGAGCAAGGTCGCCGTGGGCTGGCTTTCGCCTCAGGGATGGCGGCCGAGGACACCTTGCTGCGGGCCGTCACCAAGCCAGGTGATCACGTCGTGATCCCCGATGACGCGTACGGGGGGACCTACCGCTTGTTCAGCAAGGTGTACGAGCAATGGGGGCTGGCGCACACGCACGTGAGGATCAGCGACATCGAGGCAGTCCGTGCCGCGGTCCGTCCTGGTGAGACCACGGTGATCTGGGTCGAGACGCCGACTAACCCGCTCCTTGGCATCGCCGACATCGCGGCGCTCGTGCAGGCTGCCCACGAGGCGGACGCGCTTCTCGTCGTTGATAACACCTTCGCGACCCCCTACCTGCAGCAGCCGCTGGCGCTCGGCGCGGATGTGGTCGTGCATTCGACGACGAAATACATCGGGGGGCACTCCGATGTCATCGGCGGTGCGCTTGTCACGGGCAACGACCAGCTCGGCGAGGTCCTTGCCTTCCATCAGAACGCGCTCGGCGGTGTGGCCGGCGCCTTCGACGCCTGGCTGACCTTGCGCGGCGCACGCACGCTGGGCGTACGGATGGATCGGCACTGCCGCAATGCCGAACTGCTCGCGCAAATGCTCCTTGCGCATCCAAAGGTTGCGGAGGTGCTCTACCCGGGGTTGCCGGCCCACCCTGGGTACGAGCTCGCGGTCAAGCAGATGCGCGCCTTCGGCGGAATGGTGTCCTTCCGGCACACGGACGGTGAGGCAGCGGCAGTCGAGGTCTGCAACCGCGCCAAGCTGTTCACTCTTGCCGAGTCGCTCGGCGGCGTGGAGTCCCTCATCGAGCATCCCGGCCGGATGACACACGCCTCAACGGTGGGGTCGCCCCTCGAGGTACCGGGTGATCTTGTACGGCTCTCCGTCGGCATCGAATCGGTCGAGGACCTCATCGCGGACCTTGAGCAGGCCTTGCACTGATGCGGCGTCAATGAGTGCTCTACGCCCAGTGGTCTGCGCGGACTTCGGCTCGACCTTCACGAAGCTCACCGCGGTGTCGCTGGACTCGGGGGAGCTTCTCGGTACAGCTGCGCACCCGACCACCATCGACATCGACGTCATGGACGGCTTCGCGGCCGCGCTCGCCGACCTGTCCGGCCGTCTGCCGGCTGCGGCCGATGCCGAGGTCCTCGCCTGCTCGAGTGCAGGTGGCGGGCTGCGGCTGGCTGTCGTCGGCTACGAGCGTGCAGTCACCGCCGAGGCGGGCTATCGGGTGGGCCTCTCGGCGGGTGCGCGGGTTGTCCATGTCGCCGCCGGTCAGCTTGGAGCGGTCGAGACCGCCGAGCTGGTGGCAATACGGCCGGACGTGATCCTGCTCGCCGGAGGGACGGACGGTGGCAACGCCGACGTCCTGCTCGCCAACGCGGCTGCGCTAGCGGTCTCGGAGCTGACCTGCCCGATCGTCGTCGCCGGCAATATCGATGTGCGCGAGGACGTCTGGCTGACCCTCACCTCGAGCGGAAAGTCTGCGATTCCCGCGGCGAACGTGCTGCCGCGCATCGGCGTCCTTGATCCCGGGCCGGCGCGGACAGCCATCCGCGAGGTCTTTATCACCCATGTGATCGGCGGCAAGGGCCTGTCGAAGCGCGCCGACTTCCCGCACTTGGTGAAGGCAGCGACGCCCGACGTTGTTCTGGCCGGCGTTGAGCTGCTGGCCGATGGCCTCGCAGGGGAGGTGCCCGGGGCCGGCGACGTCGTGGTCGTGGATGTCGGCGGCGCGACGACCGATGTGTACTCCGTGGTCACTCCCGACGCGGAGGAGTCACAGCTGCGTCGCGAGGTGGTCGAGGAGACCTGGCGCGGCCGAACCGTGGAGGGCGATCTAGGCGTCCGCTGGAGCGCACCCGGCGTCGTCGAGGCAGCTACCAGGGAGCGCCTGCTCCGGCACTCACCGGATGCTGAAAGCCTGGGGAGAGCGGCAGCGACGCGGGCGAATGACCCGTCCTACCTCCCAACTACTGCAGCCGATGGTGACATCGACGCCCGACTCGCCACTCTCGCCGCGACGGTTGCCCTGCGCCGACATGCACGCCCGCATGTGGTGCCACTTCGAGCTGGCGCCCGAGACGGTGTCCGCCGCGGCGGCAAAGATCTTCGACAGGTCAAGCTGGCAGTCGGCTCGGGCGGCGTGCTTCGGCACGCCACGCCGGCGGCCGCCGAGTCGATCATGAGGCGGGCGATCACCGATCCAGAAGGCGGATGGCGTTCGCCCGAGGCGGCGACGGTAGTGATCGATCATGACTACGTCCTCGCTGCCGCGGGCCTGCTCAGTTTCACCCATCCGGACGTCGCCGCTCGGCTCCTCCGGCACCTGCCCACCCCGCCTGCGGTTCGCATGAAGGGCACCTTCACCCGATAGGTCAGCCTGAAGGTGCCCTTCATGGCTCGCCGGATCGAGGTTTGCGCACCCTCATACCTCTGAGTCATGCAATTTTGCGCACCCTCATACCTCTCGAGTTGTGCTCGAACGAGCTGGTGTCTCTGCAGACACCTTGGCTTACGCGGTTGCTACATGCCGGAGCGTTGCCGGCGTTCACGTGCGGCGGCGAAGTGATATCTGGTCGCTTTCAGCGCCCTCTCAGCATCTGCTCAGGATCAACCGCCACACTTGGTGACGTGCGAGTTCTTGTCGTAGACGACGATCAGGCGGTGCGTGAGTCGCTGCGCCGTTCACTCGCCTTCAACGGCTACGACGTCGACCTGGCCGGAGACGGCTTTGAAGCCCTCGACGCAATCAAGGCGAGCCGGCCAGACGCTGTTGTCCTCGACTTGATGATGCCCCGGCTCGACGGGCTGGAGACGTGCCGGCGCCTCAGGTCCGCCGGCGAGGACCTGCCGGTTCTCATGCTCACGGCTCGCGACGCAGTGTCCGATCGGGTGGCGGGTCTGGACGTGGGCGCCGACGACTACCTGCCGAAACCCTTCGCCCTCGAGGAGCTGCTCGCCCGGCTCCGTGCCCTGCTGCGGCGTACGCATCGTGATACCGGCGAGTCGCGGCTCGCGTTCGGGGATCTCAGCCTTGATCCAGCCACCCGTGAGGTGCACCGCGGCGACCGCGCGATCAGCCTGACCCGCACCGAGTTCAGCCTGCTAGAACTACTCATGCTTCATCCCCGCCAGGTGCTCACTCGCGAGCAGATCCTCACCGACGTCTGGGGATACGACTTCCCGACGACGGCGAACTCGCTCGAGGTCTATGTCGGCTACCTGCGGCGCAAGACGGAGCTTGACGGCGAGCCGCGGCTGATCCACACCGTGCGCGGTGTCGGCTACACCCTGCGCGAGACGCCCTTATGAGCACCACGCCACCAGAGCCGGGCAAGGGCGCTGAGAGCAGCTGGCTTCGGCTCCCTGGCGCCTTCCGGTTTCCGTTCGGCACCTCGGCGTCCGGGCTTGAGACTGACACCCGGTCTGCCGCAGGCCGCGACGATGCTGCGGCCGACCAGATTGCCGAGCGCGACACCCGGGATGCAGACGCTCGAGATGATGTGGCCGGCGCACCGCCTGTCCGTACCTTTCGCGAGGCATTCAGACGGCTCAGTCTGCGGGCGCGAATCGGCCTCCTCGCCGCTCTAGGAGTGGGCCTCGCAGTCGCCGCGACGTCCGTAGCGGCATATTTGACCGTCCGCAACCAGCTTCACACCAGCCGCGACGACAACCTGTTCGTACGGGCCCGGTCGGCTGTCGGCAGCCTCCTTTCGACGCCCGAAGACCTGGTCGGCATCCCGGCGGACGCGCTCAGCGCCGCCGACGTCAACTTGGGCTTGATATCGGCAGACGGTCAGCGGTACATCGCCCGGGGCAAGCCAGGAGTCGTCAAGGCGCCCCCCTTCGGCGCGCCTGAACAAGCCGTAGCCCGCGGCGACGCTAAGCAGTCCATCCGAACCGCTTCGCTGAGCGGAACCGAGTACCGGGTTGTTGCCGTTCCCGTTCGCGCGGGCACTGGCCTCGCCTTGGTGTTGGCACAGCCCACGGCGGACACCGAGGAGGTCCTTCATCGGCTCGGCTTGGTCCTGCTGATCGTCGGCGGACTGGGGATCGGGGCGGCAACAACTGCTGGCCTTGCAATCGCGCGAGCGGGATTGCGGCCGGTGGAGCGACTGACTGCCGCCGCAGAGCATGTCGCCGCGACCGAGCAGCTCGAACCGATCGAAGTACGCGGACACGACGAGCTGGCCAGGTTGGCGACGAGCTTCAACGCGATGCTCGCAGCCCTCTCGCGTTCCAGAGAGCGCCAACAGCAGCTGGTGGCCGACGCAGGGCACGAGTTGCGGACCCCCCTCACGAGCCTGCGCACCAATCTCGATCTCCTCGTCCAGAGCGCAACCCGAGGCGGCCTGTCCGACGAGGATCGCGATGAGCTTCTTGCCGACGTCCGCGCCCAAAGTGAGGAGCTCACGATCCTGGTTCAAGACCTCGTCGAGCTTGCCAGGGACGACCCGGCTGCCGCGCAGGTCGAGGAGCTGGATTTCGCGGAGGTCTGCGAGCGAGCGATCGATCGGGTCAAACGTCGCGCACCGGGCCTCACCTTCGATGTGAAGCTTGCCCCCTGGGTGGTGAAAGGAGATGCGACCGCACTCGAACGAGCGGTCGCCAACATCCTGGACAACGCGGCCAAGTGGAGTCCGGCCGGCGCCAGCGTGCAGGTTCGGCTCGACGGCGGCGAACTTCAGGTCATCGACGAGGGTCCTGGCATACCGCCGGGCGACCTGCCGCACGTGTTCGAGCGCTTCTATCGGGCAACCGACGCGCGCCGGCTGCCTGGCTCCGGCCTTGGGTTGGCGATCGTCAAGCAGGTCGCCGACCGGCATGGCGGCGTGGTCGAAGCCGCCCGGGTCGACGCGGGCGGAACGCAGATCACATTTCGTCTCCCCGCCGCCACCAGCACCTGAGCCTTCTCGTCGTCTTCTTGGGCCCTTCTCAGGGTCATCTCAGGATGCCCGGCGAGTGTGAAGGCATGGACGATCCCCGCACTGCCCATCCCGACAACGACACTCAGGTCCTCGACCGATCCCAGACTGATAGCGAGCCATCCGGTACCGCCGGCTGGATCCCAGCGACGGGTGTCGGCGCGGCGTCCGCTCATGGCATGACAGCGAGCAGCGACGCTGGCGACGAGCCCACCACCGCATCCACCCCGCATTCTGCGGCGCCCGGCCTGCCCGCCGCGCAGGCCGGTACGCAGGCCGAAGAGTCACCCACGCTCGGATTCGCATTCGAGCCGCCACCTCCCGGCAACGAGCCGACCGCCTGGGGATCGCCGGAGCGTCGGCCCCGTAAGGTATCTGCCGCCGTCGTTGCGGCGATACTCGCCGCAGGTCTTATCGGTGGCGGCGCGGGCGCAGTGACCGCGAACGCGCTTAACAATGACAATTCGTCGTCGACGGTGAGCTCCCTCAACGGCACGGCAGTCTCCGGCAGTGACTCGAAGTCGTCCGCCGCTGATGGCTCAGTGAGCCAGGTCGCGGCCGCCGTCTTGCCGAGTGTGGTCTCGATCGAGGTCAGCGGCCAGGGCGGAGCCGGGGAGGGCTCGGGTGTTGTCATCAGCTCCGATGGTCAGATCCTCACCAACAACCACGTCGTCGCGTTGGCTGCCAACGGCGGCCAGCTCCGGGTGACGTTCAACGACGGCAAGACCGCCAGCGCGGAGATCCTCGGCCGAGACCCGAGCTCGGACCTTGCGGTTATCAAGGCATCGGGTGTCAACAACCTGAAGCCCGCGAAGCTGGGTTCATCGGCTGACCTTCAGGTTGGCCAGCAGGTCGTGGCCATCGGATCGCCGCTCGGCCTGCAGGGAACAGTGACGTCGGGCATCGTCAGCGCCCTGAACCGGCCGGTTCGCACTGGCTCCTCTGACAGCCTCGGTGGCCAGGCCGACACCGCCGTCTTCAACGCAATCCAGACAGACGCGGCGATCAATCCCGGCAACTCCGGCGGCCCACTCGTGAACATGAGCGGCGAGGTGATCGGCATCAACAGCGCGATCGCCAGCCTGAGCCAGGGTGGCACTGGGCAGTCCGGATCGATCGGCGTCGGCTTCGCAATCCCGATCGACAAGGCACGAGCCGTCGCCACTCAGCTTGCAAAGGGACAGCAGCCGTCCCGCGCATTCCTCGGGGTGACGGTCCAGGACGCGACCGGTTCCACACCTGGCGCGCAGATCGCCACCGTCCAGAGCGGAAGCCCCGCCGCGGCGGCAGGCCTCAAGGAAGGTGACGTCATCACCAAGGTTGGCGACACCTCCATCGATGGTGCCGACGCTCTGGTCGCCGCAGTCCGGGGCGAGGCAGCGGGCACGAAATTGACCGTCAGCTATGTCCGCGACGGCGCGACCCACACCGCCGAGGTCACCCTCGGCAGCCAGTCCAGTAGCAATTAGCACCGGGCGGTGATCCGCGGCGCGTCGGTTCGTGGCGTCGAGGCACCGCGGACCGCCCGGGCAGGCTCGTTGCCCCGTCGACTCGGCGGGCAGCGAGGACCGCGGTCGAAGCCGCGGGGCCGGCACTCCTCCCACCACGCCGGTCCCACGGCCGGCCCGGCCGCAAAGGAGCCCGCGCGGGGGTTGCGGCCCTACCCCGCACGGGCTCCTCGCGGTCTCCGGGCAGCGACGACACGTTCCCGAGGCCGATCCTGGGGCAGGATTGCGGCATGGCGACCATCGGGGACGGCCTTGCCGTTCACGAAGATCCGGTTCGTGCGGCCGAGCTTGCAGCCCGTCAGGCACTCGATCCGCTCGGCGACCGGCGCGCTGATCTGGTCTGCCTGTTCGCCTGCACGGACGATCGCGATGGGTTCACGGCCGCCATCGATCGGGTTCGAGACCTGTCGGCGCCGCGGGCGCTGCTCGGATGTACGGCCGAGGGTGTGCTCGGCGGGGGGCAGGGGGTCGAACGCCTCCCCGCGGTCAGCGTCTGGGCGGCCACGCTGCCAGGTGTCGTCATTCGCACCTTCCAGCTCGACATGCTGAGGACAGCTGAGGGAGCCCGTGTGATCGGCCTCCCGGAGATCACAGTCGACGACCACGTCGGCGTGCTGATTGCGGACCCCTACACGTTCCCGGCCGGCGCCTTCGTCGAGATGACCAACGACGTCCTCCCGGGATTTCCCTTGGTGGGCGGTCTGGCCTCACGGCCCGGCGAAGGGTCGTCGTGGCTGGCCGTCGACGATGCCGTGCGGGAGAGCGGTGCGGTTGGCGCCGTCATCGGCGGCGGCACGGGCTGGCGGACAGTCGTGAGTCAGGGTTGCCGGCCGATCGGACCGGCCATGGCGGTGACGAGGGCAGAGGGCAACATCTTGTACGAGCTGGCAGGTATGTCGGCAGTCTCGAAACTCGAGGAGGTCCTGTCGACGCTGTCGCCGGACGAGCGGGAGCTCGCAACGACCGGCCTGCAGATCGGTATGGCGATGGATGAGTATGCCGAGCGGCACGAGCAGGGCGATTTCCTCGTTCGCGGGTTGATCGGAGCGGACCGCGAGTCCGGCGCGATCCTCGTGGGCGACGTTATGGACGTCGGCCGTACGGTGCGCTTCCAGCTCAGAGATGCCCGATCCGCGCAGGTCGACTTGGCCGACACTCTTGCCGGAGTGCGTGGCCCCGGTGCTTTGACCTCGGTGGACGGGGCGCTGCTCTTCTCGTGCAACGGTCGCGGCGCCGCCACCTTCCCGTCAGCCGATCACGACGTTCTGGCTGTGCGCACCGCCCTCGGCACACGCGGAGTGGCCGGCTTCTTCGCCGCCGGCGAGATCGGCCCGGTCGGCGGGCGTAATCACCTCCACGGCTTCACCGCCTCCATCCTCGCGTTCGGTCACCGCGACGACCGGCTCCACAGTCCGGCATGAAGGGCACCCTCACCCCATAAGTCCGGGTGAGGGTGCCCTTCATACCTCCACGGATCGAGGTGTGCCGCCCTTCAGGGCACGCGACCACTAGTTCGGTAGGCGTGCTTAAGGCCTGGTGGCTGGCACGATATGCCAGAACCAGGACCGGAGAGGTGGCGATGGCGGAGACGGCTGCGCTCGTACTCGACATCGGTGGGACAAAGCTCGCCGCTGGGGTCGTGGACGCGGGCGGGCGGGTCCTCGCAGCCGGGCGCGTGGACACACCGACGGGTGATGTCGTGGGCGCCGAGGGCCTGTGGCGTACGGTCCTCTCGCTGCTTGACCGGTTCGACGACGCTCGCGAAGATCGCGAGGTCGTTGGCGTAGGTGTCGGCTGCGGGGGACCGATGCGATGGCCCGCCGGGCAGGTGTCTCCGCTGAACATCCCAGCGTGGCGCGACTTCCCGCTGCGGCGCCGGCTGCAGGAGCGCTATCCCGACGTTCCGGTCCGCCTCCACAACGACGCCGTCTGTGTCGCTGTCGGCGAACATTGGCGGGGAGCGGGCCGCGGTGCCGACAACGTGCTCGGCATGGTGATCTCGACAGGTGTCGGCGGCGGCCTTGTTATGGCCGGCCGCCTCATCGATGGCGCGAGTGGGAACGCCGGCCACGTCGGGCACGTTGTGGTCGACCCGGACGGACCACTATGCACGTGCGGTGGGCGCGGCTGCCTTGAGGCGATCGCGAGTGGTCCCAAACTCGCCGCGTGGGCGGTGACCCAGGGGTGGCGATCCGCCGCCGGGGCCACTGCGATGGAGCTGGCCACAGATGCGGCGAGGGATCACCCTGTCGCCAAGGCGGCGATGGAAAGGGCAGGCAGGGCACTGGGCATAGCAATCGCGTCCGCGACCCACCTGCTCGACCTGGAGGTTGTGGCCATCGGTGGCGGGCTGTCTCAAGCAGGTCCCTTGATCTTCGAGCCGCTCGAGGATGCGCTTCGCGAGCACGCCAGGCTGGACTTCGCTCGCGAGGTACGCGTTGTGCCGGCAGCTCTTGGTCAAGAGGCCGGCCTCACCGGTGCTGGCGCACTCATCTTCGCCGGCGACCGCTACTGGAACGCCGACTAAACACCAGGCCGCCGGTTACTTGGCCTGCCCCGGCTGTCATTGGGGCGCGATCGGCGGCGGTCTTCAATCGCGTCTCGCGAACGAAGCACGCGAGAATGAAGCCGATCAGCAGGACCGGCACAGCCGTGAGGAACACGTCGCCAAGTGCTTTGACGAACGAGTCGACAAGCGGATCGTGTATCGCCGGAGGAAGCTTGTTGATCTGGGACGGGCTGGACAGGAGCGAGGTGCTGTCGCCGCCGGCTGGTGTCAGCCCGCCCGGGAGGCTCTCGGCAAGATAGTGGCTGAGCCGGCTGGACAGGACCGCACCGAAGATCGCAGTTCCGAACGTACCCCCGAGGGACCGAAAGAACTGCGTGCTCGACGTCGCCACGCCCATGTCCGACATCGCGACATTGTTCTGTGTGATGATCACGAGTACCTGCATGCAGAGGCCGACGCCGATTCCGACAGTGGCCATGTAGATGCCCACCTGCCACAGCGGCGTATGGGACCCGAGCAGCGTCAGCAGCGCCATCCCGACGGCGGCGACGATCGTCCCGACGATCGGGAAGACCTTGTACCGCCCGGTTCTGGTCACCATCCTCCCGGCGAACACCGAGGCAGCGATCACGCCGGCCATCATCGGGATCATCAGCAGCCCAGACTTTGTCGGCGACGCGCGCTGGACGACCTGCAGGTAGACCGGCAAGAAGACGATTGCTCCGAACAACGCAAAGCCGATCATGAAGCCGATCGC